>NZ_CANQLZ010000002.1 GCF_947624825.1 uncultured Acinetobacter sp. | reverse complement strand
AAAAATGAAATCCCCTCGGGAGTTTCGATCGCTAAACTTAGCAAGTTAACTGTCCGTTTTTACGGGGGCTAATACAGCTTGATACCATTCACCTGGCTTCGCTTAGCAGGTAGCACCCATTGTTGTTTATTGAAATCAATTTCATCCCAGCGAGCAAATCGTAGTTCAGATGAGCGAATGAAAATATGCAAGCCAAGCTCTATACATAACTTTGTCAATTCATCACCCGAGTCAGCTCTGATGCGCCGTATCAGCTCAGGTAACCTGTGTAGTGGTAATGCAGGTCGATGATTCTTAGGAGCTGAGAGATCAAGACTCTCCATTTCTCTTGCATGGTTTACTTCAATCAATCCGTATTGCACTGCATAGCTAAAGATGAGAATAAGGTCAGCTCTAATTCGTTGAGCATTATCAGCACTCTTTTCATAGATATGGTTTAGCACTTTACGAAAATGCTTAGGACGAAGGTCATTAATTGGATAGTGACCTAACATTGGGAATAGGTGATTTTCTAGTTTACGAATGCGCTTATGCTTTGTGTGCTCTTCTAATGGTTTTCGCTTGGCATATTGTTCAAGCCATTCTCTTGCAACAGATTCAAGAGAGTGCCGTACCTTATCGACCTTGTATTCACCTCTCCCAAGAACCTCATCAACCTCTTTACCTAAAGCAATTGATCGTCTGTATTCAGCACCCTTCTCTCGAGCGAGAGCTAGTGGTAATTCAGGAAATGTGCCTAACTTGATCTTATGTGACTTACCAAAGTCATCTCGAAGACGCAGCATCCATGTTCTTGCACCCGAAGGACGTACTACAAGATAAAGTCCATCTCCATCAAATAGACTGTATTCTTTGTCTGTTGGTTTAGCTCGTTCAACTTGTCTTGCTGTTAAAGGTTTTGTAATTTTAGCCATCTGATTTCACCATGAAAACAAGGGAAAATCAGGTACTCATTTAGGGACTTATTTGCCAGAATGACCACCTGAAATCAGGCTAATGAAGTCATTGAGTTTTGAACGAATGGTTAACGCAGATTATTGATTTTAAACAATAAAAAAAGGCTCTAAGTCTTAATGTGCTTAGAGCCTTTTTAGGTAACTGGTCCCGAGGGTCGGACTCGAACCGACACGTCATCTCTGACAGCGGATTTTGAGTCCGCCGCGTCTACCAATTTCACCACCTCGGGAGAGATGTTGTGAGGGCTATAATAAACTTATTTTACAAACTGTCAACGCTTTATCTTGCTATTTGCTTAAAATTAAAGCAGTTAGCTTTTTTTAGCTGCAAAACCGCCAATTTCTGCCATTTAAAACAAAAAAGCATATACTAAGCGCAGTTTTTTTATTCTCTGTGTTACGCATGCAACTGTCTGACTTTAATTTCGATCTCCCTGATGAATTGATTGCCCGCTATCCACTTCAAAGCCGTAGTGCCTCGCGTTTACTGCACGTAGATGCCAATGGTAAACATCATGATCATCAATTTACCGACATTTTAGATTTGCTAAGTCCGGGTGACTTATTGGTGTTAAATGACACCAAAGTCATGAAAGCGCGTTTAAAAGGTAAACGTGCCTCGGGTGGCGCAGTTGAAGTATTGGTTGAGCGTCTGCAAGATCAATTTGTGGCGCATTGCCATATTAAAGCCAGTAACTCACCCAAAGCAGGCGCTGAGCTGTTTATTGGACCCGATCAAGTGAAAGTCACGGTACAAGGTCGCCATGAAAACTTATTTATTGTTGAATTTTCACAGCCAATTTTAGATGTGTTGGATTTATATGGCGCGCTGCCGATTCCGCCTTATTTTAACCGTGAAGCAGAAGATGTTGATACCGAACGCTATCAAACTGTATTTCATGATCCTACCAAAATTGCCAGTGTAGCAGCCCCGACTGCAAGCTTACACTTTGACGCTGAATTACTGCAAAAACTAGCTGACAAAGGTATTCAAACCACTTTTGTGACGCTGCATGTGGGCGCAGGCACTTTCTTACCTGTACGTACCCATGACATTAAAAATCACATTATGCACAGTGAATGGTGCCAAGTGTCTGAGCAAGCCATGCAGATGATTCGTGATACCAAAGCGCGTGGCAACCAAGTGATTGCGGTGGGTACCACTGCCACTCGTGCTACAGAAAGTGCAGCACAAGCCAATGCTGGTGAGCTAAAAGCATGGACGGGAGATACCCAAATCTTTATCTATCCGGGCTATGAGTTTAAAGTGGTGGATCGTTTAATTACCAATTTCCATTTACCTGAATCTACCCTGCTAATGTTGGTGTCGGCATTATCTAATCGTGACAATATTTTAGCGGCTTATGAATATGCCGTTGCAAATCGTTACCGCTTCTTCAGTTATGGCGATGCTATGCTGATTGATCAAGCCAAAAAGTAAGCTTTTCTTATGCCGATCGAGACCAGTCAACATCTGTTAGCCTTGCGTAGTAAAAAAAATGCACAGGTGGCAAACAATCTCGCTCGGCTTTGGGAGATTGCAAAAAATAGCCCCTCCGATGAACAATTGCTAGCACAATTACATCCTTGGGGTGCCTCACCTTGCTTGCGCTTTGATAATGGCTTAGCAATTTTTATAGCATTTGTGGCGGGTTTATTATTATTGCCCTTGCTGTTACAACCTACCGTAATATGGGCACAGCTGTTAGCTTTGGGCGCTGCTGCTTTGTTGTTTTTAAGCTATTTACTTTATGCCCCCAAACGCCCCATTAACGAGGCAATTGAGGCTTTAGAACACAGCATCATTCAAAAAAGATATGCATTAAATTACCACAGCATTCCATCTGCGTTAGGCCGACCTTTAAGCTCAAACTTATTGCTATCACAGCTTAAACAGCAATTTCCAATTTTTAGCCGTGGCAGTGTGAGTAACGACATTCCTTTTTTTGCCAGTTCTGTGTGGCAAGAAGCGGATGGTAAAACCCATCAGGTACTGATTTTTCAATATCATTATGTCAATGAATTGCGCCTGCCCAGCAAAGATGGTCAAACCCAAAGTAAAGAAATTCATCAAGACTTATGGGGAGTGTTTATTTTTGATTTAGACCATGATTTACCCACCTTTGCGGTGAGTACTGAACACAAAAAATTGGCTTATCCGTATCATTTAGAATGGCAAAGTAGTGACATTCAATTGCGTCAACGTGTGTATATGGGTGGGGAAAATCCACTCGAGATGGCCAAAAAAATCACGCCAAGTTTTACCCTAAAATTAGGTGAGTTTTTTGCGCAGCGCCGTGGCGAGGTGTATATTAATGCTAACCAAAATATGCTGTGCTATTTGGGTCGTGATGACTTGATGCAAATTCAACAACAACGCCATAAAAAAATAGATCATATTTCGGCGCTGCGTGGACATTTAAGAACCTTTAGACTACCCAAACTTGAGCGTTTAAAACAACAACTGTTAATACTCTTAGCATAAGGATGAGGCATGTATTTACTGATTTTTCTTGGACTGATTGTAGTGTTGGTGGTCATCATTGTCATGATTCGCAACAATATTATTCGTCATCATAATGCTAGCATTCGTGCTTGGGCAGATGTGGCAAGCTTTGAGCGCCAAAAGGTTAAAATCTTAGATGGTTTACAACCGTTGGTTGAGCAGTATGCCAACTTTGAGCAAGGTACATTGACCCAAGTCACTGAGCTGCGTCAAAACATTATGAAACTCAATATCAATGACACTGATATTGGACGTTTACAGCAGATTGAAAGTTTAAGCAAACAACTGATGCAAAGCTTAAATGTGGTGGTCGAGAACTATCCTGAGCTTAAAGCCAATGAAATTTACTTAAAAATGATGCATGAAATTGAACAACAAAACCAAAATATCGGTGCAGCCATCACCATTTATAACCGTAATGTTGAAGTATTTAATAACTATATTCAGATTTTCCCCAACAATATTATTAATACGGCTACCACCTCTAAAAAACCAATTCGTGCTTTTCGTGATGCATCTGTTACGCAAAACTTTGATTATCGACCAAATTTTTAAATATAATGAGCCACAGTATCAGGCATTCACTATACCAAGGACATCATGTTACAACATCTCACTGTGTTAAAAGATGCGTTAATCCATGAATTTTATAAACTTTATGATCATTATTATGAAGATGAAATTTATGGCTGTGCCTTGGTATTTAATGAATACATGTTACTTGATCATTTAAGTGTTGCTACTCAACGCAGCTTATTTGCAGAACATGAAGATTATGCGCAGTTTTTAAGTCAAGCTGACAAATGGAATGTAAATAAATGGCGTTTTCGCTCAAGTAGCACCGACAGCCAATTACATGCCTTTAATCTTTTACTTAATGAATACTTACAGCAAAATCATGTTTTTGGTACGCCGTTACAACAACAAAATTTAGACACACTTAATAATCTAGATGTATTACTCAGTGCTTTTAAAGACGCTAAAGAAGCCTTGGTTGATTCTTATGGTTTAGATGTCGATCAGATTTTGTTTTTTATTAGCCTACCCACCCAACCCAATCTAGAAATCAATTCTGCCCAAACCTTAAATGGTTCAAGCCAATTGTTGCAAGAATTTTTACAGGCCAAGCAACATCGTCACATGGCCCATAACCCTGCGCGCTTAAAAAAGCTGTCTCAGGCGGACAAAGATATGTTGGTGGACATTGCTCAATTGGTGACAATTGACCCATTTGATTATCTGCAAATTGCCAATCAGGCTTATATTTTAACCCTTGATTCAACCTTTGCAGATATTAATCCTTACATTCAAAAGTTAATCCATACTATTGCTGCGATGGAAGATGCCACCTTTGCTATGAGCCGCGAAGAAATTTTAGAACGCATTGATCAGTTCTATAGTCATTTAGTACGTCAACGCTAATTACACAAAAATACACTCCCACTCAGCAAATGCTAGCGTTTCGGTTAAGAATCAAGGAAAATAGCCCCCTTTATTTTTAGCCATCAGCGAACTGTTTTTTCGCCTTGAGTTGGAACGTTTATGAAGTTTGAAAAATTAATCCAGTCGGGTCGTGCTCGTCGTGGTCGCTTGACTTTAGAACATGGTGTGGTTGAAACACCTATGTTTATGCCTGTAGGTACCTACGGTACAGTCAAAGGTGTGTTGCCACGCGATATCAAAGAGATTAAATCTCAAGTGATTTTGGGCAACACCTTCCATTTATACCTACGTCCCGGTTTAGACGTGATTCGTGAACACGGCGGCTTACACGAGTTCATGAAATGGAATAACCCAATTTTAACCGACTCAGGTGGCTTCCAAGTCTTTAGCTTAGGCGCTATGCGTCAAATTAAAGAAGAAGGTGTGACCTTCCGCTCACCAATTGACGGTTCAAAAGTATTTTTATCACCTGAAATCTCAATGGACATTCAACATACCTTGAATTCTGACATTGTGATGATTTTTGATGAATGTACGCCGTATCCTGCAACCCATGAAGAAGCGCAAAAATCATTGCAGTTGTCATTACGTTGGGCCAAGCGTTGTAAAACCCAACATCATGAAGTGTTAAAAAACCGTAATGCATTGTTTGGTATTATTCAAGGTGGCATGTACGAAGACCTACGTGAAGAATCATTAAAAGGTTTGCTTGAGATTGACTTTGATGGTTATGCCATTGGTGGTTTATCAGTGGGTGAACCTAAAGAAGAGATGATCAAAGTTTTAGATTATCTGCCTGAGCAAATGCCAGCCGATAAACCACGTTATTTAATGGGTGTGGGCAAACCTGAAGATATCGTTGAAGCGGTACGTCGTGGCGTGGATATGTTTGACTGCGTGATGCCAACCCGTAACGCGCGTAATGGTCATTACTTCGTGACTGATGGTTTGGTGCGTATTCGTAACAGCCAATATCGTCATGACCAAGGCCCACTTGACCCACATTGCGATTGCTACACTTGTACCAACTTCACCCGTTCGTATTTATTCCATTTAGAAAAATGCGGTGAAATGCTCGGCTCAATGTTGGGTACCATTCATAATTTACGTTATTACCTACGTTTAACGGAAATGATGCGTGATGCCTTAGATAACGGCACATTTGATGAGTTTGTGACAGACTTTTACACACGTCGTGGTCTAGAAGTACCACCTTGCCCAGTCGATTAATCTTTTTGCCATTTGCGCTAAAGAAAAAGACAAGGTAAATTGCTGTTCAAGACATTATTGATTTAGTATTTAGGAAATTATAGATGAGCCTTTTTATTTCAACCGCTCATGCAGCCGGTGAAGCCGCACAACAACCAAGCCTGATGGCCAACATTTTAATGATTGCTGTGTTTGTGGCAATTTTCTACTTCTTAATTTGGCGCCCTCAAGCAAAACGTGCCAAAGAACACCGTAGCCTAGTTGAAAGCTTAGGTGTAGGTAGTGAAGTGGTGTTTGCTGGTGGTTTGATGGGTCGCATTCTCAAAATTGAAGGCGATTTTGCGGTGGTTGAGCTCAGCCGTGGCGTAGAAGTTAAAATTCAACGTGCAAGCGTGATTTCGGTTTTACCTGAAGGCACTTTAAATAACCTTTAATCACTGTTTAAGTCGTGCACCTTGCACGACTTTTTTATTTTAAGAAGAAAATAAATGCGTTACCCTGCATGGAAATATCTACTGATCCTCGTGGTTTTGGCGATCAGTACTTTATATGCCCTGCCAAGTTTGTATCCTGATGAACCTGCTGTGCAAATTTCGGGTGCCAAAGCCGGTACTCAAATTGACCAGAGCATCGTACAAAAAGCAGAGCAAATCCTCAAAAGCGAAAATCTTTCAAGTCATGACAACAGCTTTAGCAATAATGCTGCCTTGTTACGTCTAGATTCATCAGAAGCTCAGCTCAAAGCCAAAGAAGCCTTACGTCAAGGTTTAGGCGATGACTATGTCGTTGCGTTAAACTTAGCGCCAACTACCCCAGAGTGGCTACAAAAAATTGGTGCTAAACCAATGAAGCTTGGTTTGGATTTACGTGGTGGTGTACATTTCTTACTTGAAGTAGATATGGACAAAGCGATTAGTCAGCGTATGGAAACATCCGCGACCGATCTACGTCGTCAACTTCGTGATAACAACATCAAATTTAATAGCTTAAGCTTAAACAACAATACACTTACGGTTCAATTTGCCAATAACGATGACCGTAGTGCTGCGATGGACTTTTTACGTCGCAATGGTAATGAGTTTAATCAACAAGCCCTTGCAACCGAAACTGGTGCAACCTTACGTTTAGAATACACAGATGCACGTCGTCAAGAAATTCAAAGCTATGCGGTCAATCAAAACTTAACCACCTTACGTAATCGTATTAACGAATTAGGTGTGGCTGAAGCTTTGGTTCAAACGCAAGGTAGCAACCGTATTGTGGTTGAATTACCCGGCGTTCAAGACACAGCCGAAGCAAAACGTGTTTTGGGTCGTACAGCAAACTTAGAGTTCCGTTTGGTGTCGGACTTAAACGACCAATACATTGACCCATATTTGGGTAAATCAAATGGTCAACCGATTCCACCGGGTACTGAAGTATTTGCTTTTGAATCGCTCGACAGTGGTCGTGAGTTACTGCTGAATCGTAGTCGTATCTTAACGGGTGAGCGCGTACAAAACGCATCTAGCGGTTTTAGCCAAGATACCGGCGGTGCTGAGGTAAATATTACCCTCGACTCTGCGGGTGGTAAATTGATGTCAGATGCTACACGTAATGCCGTAGGCAAGCGTATGGCAGTATTGTTTATTGAAAATAAACAAAAAATTAGTTTTGTGACCGACCCTGAAACCGGTACACAAACAGAAGTGCGTACTCCATACACCGAATCTGTGGTGATTAACGCCGCAACCATTCAAGCGGTATTGGGTTCACAGTTTAGAATCACAGGTCTTGACTCACCACAAGAAGCAGCAGAACTTGCCTTAATGCTACGTGCAGGTGCTTTAGCTGCGCCAATGTACTTTGTTGAAGAACGTGTCATTGGTCCAAGTTTGGGTCAAGAAAACATTGATAAAGGCGTGCTATCGACTCAAATTGGCTTCTTATTGGTGGCAATTTGGATGGTGGTATTCTTCCGTTTATTTGGGGTGATTGCCAACTTTGCCTTAGTGTTTAACTTAGCCATGATCTTAACTGTCATGTCTTGGTTAGGTGCATCATTAACACTACCGGGTATAGCAGGTATTGTGATTACCATTGGTATGGCGGTGGATGCCAACGTACTAATTTGTGAGCGAATACGTGAGGAAATCAAATGGGGAGCTTCGCCAAAACAAGCGATTGTGGCCGGTTATGAGCGTGCTTATAACACCATTTTTGACTCCAACTTAACCACGTTCTTGGTGGCATTTATTCTATTTGCCATTGGTACAGGCCCAATTAAAGGCTTTGCTGTCACGTTAATGATTGGTATTGTCTGCTCGATGTTTACTGCCATTACAGTCACGCGTGCCATTGTACAGCTGATTTATGGCAAAAAACGCGACCTGAAAAAGTTGAGCATTTAAGGAGATCGATGATGACTGAAAATTCTCAACCGCAATATGGTCGCCCTGAAGAAGAACGCGTGATTCCATTTATGAAGATCGCTTTGCCTGCGGCATTGCTGTCTATCTTCTTAATTGTTGCAAGTATTTTCTTTATTGCCACCAAAGGTTTAAACCTAGGTTTAGACTTTACCGGTGGTATTGCTGCAGAGCTCAATTACACCAATCCGGTTAAACCTGAGCAAGTGAGCAGTGCCTTAAGCCAAGCTGGCTTTAATGACGCTGTGGTACAAACTTTAGGTTCAGAACGTGACCTAATGGTACGTATGCCGGTGCAAGAAGACATTGAAGCTGAAGACTTAACCAACACCATTACTCAAGCTGTTCAGTTGCCTAACAATGCTGCTGAAGTGCCAAAAGTTGACGTAGTCGGTGGTCAAGTTGGTAATGAGTTATATGTGCGCTCAGCCGGTGCTGTGGGCTTAGCGTTATTGCTCATGTTGGTGTATGTCACCATTCGCTTTGAATTTAAGCTGGCGATGGGTGCGGTATTGTCTTTGTTCCACGACATTGTGGTGACACTGGGTATCTTTGCATTTATGCAATGGCCATTTGACTTAACTGTACTTGCAGCATTGTTGGCGATTATTGGCTTCTCACTGAACGATAACATTGTGGTATCGGATCGTATTCGTGAAAACTTCCGTAAGATTCGTGGTGCAACGCCATTAGAAGTGGTCAATATTGCCCTCACTGAAACCTTACGTCGTACCATTCACACCTCTATGACGCTGTTATTGGTGGTTGTAGCCATGATGCTGATGGGCGGTGATGGTCTGAAATGGTTCTCGATTGCCATGTTTGTTGGTGTGTTTGTGGGTACTTATTCTTCGATTTATATTGGTACAGGCTTTGCACTATGGCGTGGTCTGAACCGTCAAGACTTTATTGTCACGGTTAAACCTGAATTTGAAGAACAAGGTGATGAGCAATTGCCACCGCGTTAATCTGTAATCTTAAACAGCCTATCTTCGGATGGGCTTTTTTATGCCCATGTGATTTGTGGGCGGATCTGGCTTTTACGCCATGCAATCGTCACAAGTGCAGCGTCTAATACTACATGCTCATATTCAAAGGCTCCTAATGATGAATGCTGCATCTGCCCTTGCATGTGTCCAAATTTCACATTGGTTTCTAACGTGTTGAGACTTAAACGAATCCCAAGTCCTGCAGCTTTAACAATCGCTTCTTTAGCAGTCCAAATCTGAAACCAATAACCTGTATCTTGTCCACTGGCATACCACGCTTGTAATTCATTGTGGGTAAACGCGTGTTCAGCCAATGCCACAAAGCGTACTTTGCGGTCTAAGTCTTCAATATCAACGCCAATATCTGGCTGGGAATGGCTCATAACCAAAGCATAATGCTGCTGACTATGGCTATGATTAAAAGCTAAATCGGGTAAATAAGGTTTGCCATAGCTTGTTTTTAACAACTCAGAAGGCTGAATGTTACGACCTAAATATTGACTCAGCTTGACTAAGCGGTAAGCATGTAAGGCTTGCTTTTGTGCAGCCACATATTGCGGACGGGTAAGATCTGTAGCTAGTGTCACCAAATGATGAATAGGCTGACAGTCAAGAGAGATGTGCATAATGGTATTCCATAAAAAAAACCAGCAAGCGAGCTTGCTGGTCTTGGTCGCAGGTTTAGTTGCCTTGAACTAAACGACGTGCGCTGATAATGCCCGGTTGCTGCTCTAAACGTGCCAACAAACGTGATAATTGTGCCAAACCTTTAACTTCAATTAATAATTTCATATTGGCAATCCCATCAGCTTCTGAGATGGTATTGACCTGACGAATATTAATTTGATCTGAAAAAATCACTTGGGTTAAGTCTTTGAGCAAACCACGGCGATCATAAGCTTCCACCACAATTTGCACACTTTGACCACGCGTAGGTTGCATTTCCCAATCGGCTTCTACGGCACGTTCAGGTTCATTGTGAATCATGCGTAGATAATCGGTACAAGCCACTTTGTGAATGCTCACCCCACGATTTAAAGTAATGTAACCGGCAATGGATTCACCATGTACTGGCTGACAGCACTGCGCAATATGCAACTCTACATTGTCTAAACCATCAATTAAAATGCCATGTGCAGACAAAGTATGACTAGCACGCGGATTTAAAGTTGGTTTAAGCACCAATTCAGGTTCATCCTGATCAAGGTGCATATGACGATTGACTTGGTTAATCAAAGCATGCAGGCTGATGTCGCCATTGACCAAGCCAATTAAAATATCTTCGCCTGATTTGACATTAAAATGATTGCAATAATCCGCCAAATCAATACTTTTAGGATGCAGTGCTAAACGCAACAATTCTTTATGCAGAATATCACGTCCAACTTCTAAGTTTTTACTGCGATCTTGCTGACGGAACCAATGGCGCAGTTTGTCACGCGCACGTCCTGTCTTAATATAACCAAGTGAATTGACCAACCAATCACGATTTGGCTCACGGTCTTTTTTGGTTAAAATTTCAACCTGCTCACCAGTTTTTAAGGTGTAGGTTAACGGCACATAACGCTGATTGACGCGTGCTGCATAACACTTATTGCCCACTTCGGTGTGCACATGATAGGCAAAATCCAGCACCGTCGAACCACGCGGTAATTCTTTAATATCACCATCACGACTAAAGACATAAATTTTTTCAAAATCTTCAAATTCTTGAATTTTATCAAAATTTTCTTCAGCATCTTCGTCTTTGTGGGCGCTGGCATCATTACGTTCTTGATAATGTTCAAGCACGGCACGTAAAGAATGTAAGCGATGATTAAACGAATGATCGGTGTTTTTAGAGCCTTCTTTATAATTAAAGTGCGAACACACCCCAAGTTCAGCTTCGTTATGCATGGCATGGGTACGAATCTGCACTTCTAAAGATTTGTTTTCTGCAATGACTGCGGTATGTAATGAGCGATAACCATTGGCTTTAGGATTGGTAATATAGTCATCAAATTGATGCGGAATATGCCGCCACATCTGATGCACAATCCCTAACGTGTGATAACACTCAGGCACTGCTTTAACCAACACACGCACCGCACGAATATCGTAAAGCTGATCAAAACTTAAGTCTTTACTCTTCATTTTACGATAGATCGAGTAAATATGTTTCACTCGTCCACTAATTTCAGCTTCAATGCCATATTCAAGTAAAGCATTACGCAACTTATCAATCACAAACTGAATATATTGCTCACGCTCTAAACGCTTTTCATTGAGTAAAGAGGCAATTTCTTTATAACGTTCTGGAGCTAAATAACGGAAAGCTAAGTCTTCAAGTTCCCACTTTAACTGCGCAATCCCCAAACGGTGCGCAAGAGGCGAGTAAATGGTTAAAATTTCACGTGCCACACGTTCTTGACGGTCTTTGGATGACTTGGCCAATTCACGTAAGGCATAGGTACGCTCTGCCAATTTAATCAACACTACGCGGACATCTTCAGTCACCGAAATCAGCATTTTATAAATGCCGGTCAGATGTTCACGTTGGTTATTGTTAAAGTGATCTTCTAAGCGTTTATTTTTTTCAATTAACTCCGACAGCTTACCCATGGCCAAAGTGCCTTTGACTAAGCCATGCACATTGGCACCAAAGTCATTGAGCACCTCTTCAAGCGAAATTACCCCTTCACGTACACCACGATACAGCATTGCCGCCGACAAGGTATCTTCATCGACATACAGATGTGCCAAGATATTGGCCATCTCTAAACCGGTGTAAAAGGTATTGGAAGGATGCTTGACCGTACTTTCTAACTCGCGCTGTAAGGCAAGTTGGGCAACTTCTTCGAGTTGTTTAAGTTCTGCGCCATCAAAAATATCACGAACACGATCAAGCCATTCAGCTAAATCGTGCTGAGCTTGTTCAGCATGCTCAACAGTCGTTTCCTCAGACAATTCATTCAATCGTCCCGGAAGTTGTTCACGCACTGTGACCATAGCCGTCTCCTACTTCTCTTCTAAGCTGCATCATATATTATAAATTTATAAGTCGTCTATTTTGTGTTTTTTAAATAAAGCAATCGATTCAACATGCCCGGTATGAGTAAACATATCCATCACACCCGCTTGAATCAATTCATAGCCATGTTCTGCCAAAATTTTAGCATCACGCGCCAAAGTGGCCGGATTACATGACACATACACCAAACGTTTTGCACCAAATTTGGGCACATAATGCATCACTTGTTCTGCACCGCTACGTGGTGGATCAATCAATAATGCATCAAAGCCTTGTTTTGCCCAAGCTTGGTGCGAAAAATCTTGTGTTAAATCTTGTGAATAAAATTGCACCTGTTTGATTTGGTTGAGTTTGGCATTTTCTGTACCACGCTTCACCATTTCATCGCTACCTTCTACCCCAATCACTTGCCCATCTTCACCCACACAACGTGCCAATGGCAAGGAGAAGTTACCTAAACCACAAAATAGATCTAAAACACGTTCGCCGGGCTGCAAGTCTAGCAATTGGCATGCCAACTGTACCATTTTAGGATTTACCGTTGAGTTAACTTGCGTAAAGTCATGTGGATGAAAGGCAAAACGCAATGCAAACTCAGGCAAACTGTAATGTAAGCGTGAAGCGGCATTGGCTTGATCAATACGCACTAAGTTTTTGTCGTCACCTGCCAAATACAACTGCCAACCTTTATGTAACGCAAATTCGCGCAATTGGTTGACATCCTGCTCACTTAAAGGCTGTAAATGACGCAATACCAAGGCAATCTCTTCGTCCCCCATGGCCAATTCCAAATGACCGATGTGGGCTTTACCCTCTAGCCCTTGCAGCAATTGTTTTAAACGCGTCAGTGAACCAAATTGCTCATCTAAAATTAAGCAACGATCAATCGAGGTGAGTTTATTACTTTGCTTTTCACGAAAACCTACCACTAGCTTATCTTGGTGGGCAATATAACGCACACCAATACGCGCTTTACGGCGGTAGTCTTCACGCGCTGATCGCATAGGCTCTAACCAACTTTCTGGGCTTAAACCGGCAAAATGAGTCAAATGAGATTCTAGTACTTGCTGTTTCAGACGAATTTGTTCATCTTTGGCAATGTGCTGCATATTACAACCACCACAATGCTCAATATGCACACACGGCGGTTGCACACGTAGATCAGACGGCTCACCTAATACTTCAAGGCAATCGGCTTCTTCTAAGCGTTTCACCACATTGGTGATTTTGGCAAGCACAGTTTCGCCCGGTAAAGCCCCTTCAATAAAGACTTTTTTACCGTGCTTATCACTTGGATGATCCGGATGGCTGCCATAATGCGCTATCCCTCGTCCTTCATGTGATAGCGATTCAACCTGAAAAATGTACTTGGGTTGGGCCGTAGGACGAGGTTTAGCTCTGTGTTTCATGGATACCTAATTTTTATCTGGGGAGAAATCTAATGCAGTAAATGCAGTGTGTTGTGCGTTGTTGCGCCAAAGCTGCAAAAACTCGCTCTGTTGCGGTTGCGTATGTAAATAGTCAATGCTGCGTTGAATCCACATGTGATGGATGTCTTTGCTGATTAAACCTTTGAGTAATGCCCAACGCAAAAATACCAACCATGTATTTAAGACATCACCTTCACAATAGCTGGTCAGTGCTTGCCAATTTTCATCGGCCACGTATTTGGGTACATGATAACCTGCCAAGCCACGTTTACCCGGAAAACCAAGTAAATGTGCGATATCATCGAGCTTTTGGAAATTACGACCATTAAACATGGCCATCACATCCATTAAATCGACATGACGCTGATGATAACGGTTTTGATAGTTATTATAGCGTTTTTGGTTATCAATTTCGCCTTGATCAAACAAACTTGGCGCAGATAAACCATGATACATGGCACGATATAAAATTACCGGCAAATCAAATTGTGAACCATTCCAACTGACTAAAGTTGGATAACGCTTGTCAAAGATTGACAGAAACTTTTCTAAAATTTCATATTCACTATAGTGCTGTTGGCTAAATGAAAACAGTTTGATCTGTTCTTGTTCATTAATCCACAGCCCAGAAATACACACAATTTCATGTAAAGGCAAACGCTGAAAATCAGTGCCTGCCTCTTGACGGCGTAGTTTTGCCAACGCAGCATCTAAATCATCTGCTGGCAAATCAAGGTCATATAAATGCGCACCTGATTTTTTGTCGGTTAAGGTTTCAATATCAAAAACTAATACCGGTAAACGCATACAATGACCCTTTTTGATTGCTTAGTCTTGAACTGAGAACAAACCTGTCGATAAATAACGATCGCCACGGTCGCATACAATACATACAATAACAGCATCTGGCTGTTGTTCAGCAATTTTTACCGCAGCCCATACCGCACCACCTGATGATACGCCTGCGCTAATTCCTTCACGACGTGCCAATTGACGGGCGGTTTTTTCCGCTTCAATTTGTGGAATATCCATAATCTGATCAACGCGTGAAGCATCAAAAATCGTTGGTAGATATTCTGTTGGCCAACGACGAATACCGGGAATATTCGATCCTTCAGCCGGTTGTAAGCCTACAATTTGAATGTCTGGATTTTGTTCTTTTAAATATTTAGAAATGCCCATGATGGTGCCTGTAGTGCCCATAGAGCTGACAAAATGGGTAATTTTACCCCCTGTTTGACGCCAAATTTCAGGACCTGTGGTCAGGTAATGTGCCTCAACGTTATCAGGATTACCAAACTGATTCAGTACTAAGCCTACACCATCGGCTTGCATTTTGAGTGCTAAATCACGTGCTTCTTCCATGTTATTGGCTTCAATTAACTCAGCCCCATACGCTGCCATAGCATCTTTACGCTCTTGGCTGGAATTGGCCGGCATAATCAGTTTCATCTGGTAGCCGCGCATGGCTGCGACCATCGCTAAAGCAATGCCTGTATTTCCGCTGGTCGCTTCAATTAACGTATCACCCGGCTGAATCTGACCACGCTTTTCGGCTTGCATAATCATATTATAAGCAGGACGATCTTTGACTGAGCCGGCAGGGTTATTGCCTTCTAGTTTCGCCAATACTGTTGCTTGAGTATGATTTGCCAGACGCTGTAAACGCACCAGTGGTGTGTTACCGACATAGTGATCGAGTAAAAATTCGTCTGCTTGAAAATCAGGGGTTGTGTTACGCATGGTCCGTACCTGTATCGAGGTGCGGCTATTGTATGAAAAAATGCTTGATTCTGCACCCATTTAACAGGCTTTTTCTTATCGGTATGTAAAGGCGCATCACAGGAAAAAAGCATGTTAAACTCTTGCCCAAACAAAAGCTGCCCAACTGATCATGTCCAATATCAATAAAAAATTATTTAAGCGCTTACACTTAAATCACGCTTATGGGCAACTCATTGCCTTAATTTTTGTGCCCATTATGGTGTTGGCCTGTGTGGGTGCAGCTTTAGTTTTAACTGAAACCTCAGATGCCGCCAAAGCGCAGCAACGGCAAATGGCAATTGCAATTTTAACCCGTTTTCAAACCCAAGCCGAACAAGCCATCACCCTACTCAATTATTATCCTTTGCATTACGATCATGGTCGCACCTTTATGCAAACCATGATGAACAATAAGCATGTGATTCGGACTGCAATTCTTGATGATAAAGGTGTCAATCGGTTAAGTTTAGGTGATCAAGCCCAAGCACCGTGGCCAAAACCTAGCCCCAATATCAGCTTTTTAGGGCCGATTGCACATCAAAATAGCCATATTTATGGCATGGCGATTCATCAATCTCCTAATAAAACCGCATGGCTGATGGTTGAATTGGACAATCAACCCTTACAAATTGCGCGCTATCGTGTGTTAATTGTGTTGGTCGCCACAGGCTTACTGACCTTATTGTTGTTATTGCTGTGCTTAAACTTTTATTCACGGCGTTGGATTGCCCCGATGTACGAAATTCGGATGCAGTTGCAACGCCTCAATGCCGACACCTTAGATCAGCATATGGTGATTAATAGCACCGGTGAATTACGCCTGTTACAGCGTGATATTGCCAATGTGGTTAAACGCTTACATTACAGCTTTTTAGAACTTAAAGAACATACCGAACAAACCGAAGACGATTTACGCCGTACTTTAGACACTTTAGAAGTGCAAAACATCACCTATCGTCAAGCACGCGATCAGGCTATTCAAGCCAATCAATCTAAATCGGTGTTTTTAGCCAACATTAGCCATGAGTTACGCACACCCTTAAACAGTATTGATGGCTTTATTCACCTGTTACTGCGCCAAGGTCATTTATCTACCGAGCAAAACTTATATTTACAAACCATTCGTAAATCATCCGCGCATTTATTGGCGTTAATTAATGATGTATTGGATTTTTCTAAAATTGATGCCGGCAAACTTGAACTAGAAACCGCGCCTTTTGATTTAGAAGAAGCCATTTTTGATGTAATGGATATGCTCTCACCCTTAGCCGCGCAAAAGCAAATTGCGATGGCCTTTTATTATGCCGACAATATTCCACAGCATGTGATTGGCGATGCGCTGCGCTTTAAACAGATTTTAACCAATCTGATTTCTAATGCGATTAAATTCACCCCTGATGGGGAAATTATTGTACGTGTGCGCATGGAACATGACGATATTGGTCAATGTTTATTACATTTTAGCGTACAAGACAGCGGTATTGGTTTAAGTGGTACCGACCGTAAAAAACTGTTTGAATCTTTCTCGCAAGGTGATGCATCGGTCACGCGTCAGTTTGGTGGTACCGGTTTAGGCTTGGCCATTTCCAAGCAATTGGTGCATTTAATGCAAGGTCATATTGGCTTTGAAGATAACCAAGAACGCGCACCCACAGAAAAAGGCTCAACCTTTTGGTTTACTGCCATGTTGAGCGTTAATGAAGAAGATTACACACCGCATCCGGACTTTAGTCATATTCAAGTTCTTTCGTATTTATCACACCCTGCCACTGCCAATGTGCTGCGTCACTATCTAGAAAACTATAATGTACAGCACCGTGAATCTAGCTCAATTTTGGAATTGTTTAGCGATTTAAATCAGTTAGATGCCAATGAAAATACCTGGCTGATTGTTGACCATAGTGGTGATAGTGCTGCGTTGTTGCGTGAAATTCGTCATCGTTATCGTGGTAATTTAGCAGTGTATGGCTATCAAATGCAGCTTGAACCCAATGTACTCAATGACTATCAAGCGCGGGCTTTGTATCAACCGTTAAGTCGTAGTGCCTTAATTGCCTTACTCAAGCAACAAGAGCCTGTGGTGGTGGAGTTTGAGCAATTTAATGGTCAAGGGCTGCATGTGTTGGCCGTGGATGATCATCTGCCTAATTTAATTGTATTAGAAGCTCTATTGGCTGAGCTGAATGTCAAAATGACCCGTGCTTTAAGTGGGCAAGAAGCGTTAAGTATTTTAGAGCAACAAATGCAACAAGGTCAGCCAGGTTTCGATTTGGTATTTATGGATATTCAAATGCCGGTGATGTCAGGTTTAGATACCACCCGTGCGATTCGTTCACTTGAATCTACTTTTGATCATGCACAACGCTTACCTGTTGTGGCACTCACCGCACATGCGTTAGCCGATGAAAAACAACGCTTATTACAAGGCGGTATGGACGATTATGTGACCAAGCCCATTCAAATCGAGCAAATCATTCAAATTTTAACCCAATGGACCAAACAAAGTTTTGAGCATAATCAGCTTAAAATTGAGAATAAACCTTTGGGGAGTATTGATCCTCAGATTTTAAATTGGCAACAAAGCTTACAATTGGCAGCCAATAAGCCCGACTTAGCGTTAGATTTGCTTAAAATGCTGCTAGAGAGTTTTGATAAAGACTTAAGCGAAATGCAAGAGTTGATTGAAGTGGAAGACTTCCCTCAGCTTGAACATGTATTACATCGTTTATATGGCGCAACGCGTTATGTGGGTACGCCCACCTTGCAACAGGTCAGTGGTGATTTTGAACAATTTGTTTCGATTTTACGTAAACAACAAAGAATTGCCGATCAAGCCTTTATTGATGATGCTTTAGTACATTTTGATGCACTAAAAGCCGCAATAGAAGATGTCCGGCATGCCGCGCAGCAATTGTTAAATCAAGCAGCTCTTGAATGATCTATGCCCACAACATGCTATGCTCAAGCAAAATCTAACAATAAGAGAACAACATGGCAGACATTCAAATTGAATACCAAGATGGCATTGCGATTGTACGTTTAAATCGCCCTGATAAACGCAATGCCATGAGTTTTAGTATGCTTAAAGACTTAGTGCGTAGTGCAGAACAACTTAAAAAGAATCGACAAGTGCGTGCGGTAATTTTAACCGGTGCAGCACAGGTGTTCAGTGCAGGTATTGATTTAAAAGACTTAAACCATCCTAAACATCGCCTGTTTGCAGCATGGCAGTTGGTAAAACCGGGACAAAGCCTGTTTCAAAAAGCCTGTTTGGTGTGGCAACAATTGCCTGTGCCGGTGATTGCAGCAGTTGAAGGTTATTGTTTTGGCGCGGGGCTGCAATTGGCTTTGGCGGCTGATATTCGCATTGCACATCCTGATACCCAAATGTCAATTATGGAAAGTCGTTGGGGCTTAGTGCCTGATATGGGGCTTAGCCGTTCACTTGCCGGCTTAATGCCATTGGATGTTGCCAAAGAGTTGACCTTAAGCGCGCGTATTTTTGACGGCCAATATGCCCAACAGATTGGCTTGGTTACGCATCTGTCTGATGATCCGCTTACATCGGCTCAACAACTGGCAAATGAGTTGATTGAGCGTTCACCCGATGCCTTATATGCAGCCAAACAAGTGCTTGATGCCATGCAGCATCAACCACATCAAGCTTTACGTTTAGAAAAAATATGGCAACTTAAATTGTTGTTGGGCAAAAATAGTCGCCTTGCCCGTCAAAAAGACAAACAACCACAGACTGAATTTTTACCACGACAATATAAATAGAGGGAACGATGCAATTAGATCAAGCCAAGATCGCCTTTTTAGGCATGGGACTCATGGGTAGCCGTATGAGCACACGCCTACTGGATGCCAATTTTGAAGTTGCAGTTTGGAATCGTACAGCCAGTGCTTGTGAGCCTTTAATTGCACACGGCGCTCAAGCTTTAGTGCTTGAACAATTGCATCAATATCAGGTGCTGTTGCTTTGCCTAGCAGATGATATTGCTGCACAACAGGTTTTTGCACAGATCGAGCCGCATTTACAAAGTGGTCAAATCATTGTTGATTTTTCGAGCCTTTCGGTGACTGCAACGCAAAAACTACATCAAGCAGCCCAAGATAAAGGCGTAACTTGGATTGACTCCCCTGTGTCAGGCGGTACAGCAGGTGCTGAACAAGGCAGTTTAGTGATTTTTGCTGGTGGTGATGCCACAACCATTGAGCAATTGGCGCCTGTTTATGCACCTTTAGCACAACGGGTGACGCGTATGGGCGACAGTGGTACCGGTCAAGCCACCAAAATTTGTAACCAACTGATTGTGGCTGCCAATAGCACTTTAATTGCAGAAGCGGTTGCCTTAGCTGCACATGCAGGCGTAGATGCTCAATTACTTGCCCCAGCACTTGCTGGCGGTTTTGCTGACTCGAAACCTTTTCAAATCTTAGCGCCACGAATGGCAAGTCAAGTCTTTGAGCCAGTGCAATGGAAAGTACAAACTTTAGCTAAAGATTTAAACAACGCCATGAGTTTAGCTGCCAATTTAGGTTTAGCCATTCCTGTGGCCAGCCAAGCCCTCGATCAATTAAAGCAGCATCAACATCAAGGCTATAGCCAAGCGGACTTAGCCACGGTGATTCATGCTGTACAAAAAACTGAGGTTAACTAAATGAAATTGGCCGTTAATCTTTCGATGATTTTTACCGAAGTGCCTTTAATTGAGCGCTTTGCATTAGCGCGCTTGCATGGCTTTGATCATGTTGAAATTCAATTTCCGTATGAACTCAGTATTGCGCAAATTCAAGCACAACTCACAGCGCACCAGTTAAGCCTGTGCCTGATTAACCTACCTGCCGGTGATTTAATGCAAGGCGGTGATGGCTTAGCCGGTGTACCAGGACGTGAAATGGCGTTTCGTGATGCTGTCACGCAAGCCATTGACTATGCACGCGCCCTTCATGTTCCAAGTGTAAATATTTTAGCTGGTAAACAACCATTGGATGCTGACTTATTACCTTGCTTACGTACATTAGCAAGTAATCTTAAAATTGCAGCACAGCTTTTAAGCGATGCAGGCATTCAACCTGTATTTGAGATGATTAACGGCACCGACATGCCACGCTTTTTGCTGCAAAATATCGCGCAAGCACAAGAAATGCTAGAAGCCGTACAGCACCCTGCTTTAAAAATGCAATATGACTGCTACCACATGGCCATGATGGGTGAAAATGTCTTGCAGGCTTTAAAAGAAAACATAGATAGGATTGGACATATTCAATTTGCCGACTGTCCGGGTCGACATCAGCCCAATAGCGGAGAAATTGACTATGCTGCAATTTTCGATTATTTAAAATCAAGCCCTTATACAGGCTACGTGGCTGCTGAATATCATCCCACGCCTGACTCTAATGGCTCATTGGCATGGAAATCGGCATTTTTTCCACAGGCATAGTGCAGTTTATCGGGCTGCGGTTTGAAATTTAGCGCTAAATTCGCTATATTAGAAGGTGAGTTATTGTCTGGAAATATTAACCTTTATGAATTTAGAACCATCGCCCAGCGCTTCTAATTCTCACGATCTCGCAATGAATTCTCAAACTAAAGACGTACAAGCATGCTTAAATGTGGTACGCGAAGCTTTAGAAGATGTAAAAGCTAAAGATATCGTGACATTAGATGTCAGCACGATCAGTAACGTTGCAGATGCTATTGTCATTGCTAGCGGCACATCAACCCGTCATTTAAAAGCGCTTGCGCATAACGTGGCTGAAGAAGCACGTAAAGCAGGCTTTCGCCCAATTGGTATTGAAGGCGAACAAGATGCTGAATGGATCTTGATTGATTTAGGTTTTGTAGTGGTGCACGCGATGCTTCCTACAGCACGTAAATTTTATGATCTTGAAAGTTTATGGCGTGCACAGCCAGAAGCACCGTCAGAAACTGTGGCATAAGCCATTTAAAACAGCGACTCTTGTAGTTGCTGTTTTATTTAAAAAAAACCGCTGCTTACAGCGGTTTTTTTATCACCGTGATTTAGTGACCTGTACCATTAATGGCTTTGGTCATCTCTTCCACGACTTTTTTGGCATCACCAAAAATCATCATGGTTTTATCGTTGTAAAATAAATCGTTATCTAGACCTGCATAGCCGGTCGCCATAGAGCGTTTAATGACCATAATGGTACGTGCTTTATGTGCTTCTAAAATTGGCATGCCATAAATCGGTGAGCTTGGGTCATCTTTTGCAGCAGGGTTGACCACATCATTGGCGCCAATCACCAACACCACATCTGTGGCAGGAAAGTCAGCGTTAATTTCATCCATTTCCAGAATATCTTCATAAGGTACATCGGCTTCGGCCAACAAGACGTTCATATGCCCCGGCATACGTCCTGCAACAGGATGAATGGCAAAACGTACCGTTACACCTTGTTCTTTAAGCAAATTGGCCAATTCTTTGACCGCATTTTGCGCACGGCCCTGTGCCATACCATACCCCGGCACAATCACTACGCTGTCAGCATTCGACATTAAGAATCCAGCATCATCGGCAGAACCTGAACGGTAATTACGCTGCACTTGGGCACCTGCTGCTGTAGGTGCTGCTACAGCGCCCATTGCACCACCAAACAACACATTGATGATTGAACGATTCATGGCTTTACACATAATGTAAGACAAAATTGCCCCTGATGAACCGACCAATGAGCCTGCCACAATCAACATATTATTTTCTAAAGTAAAGCCAATACCTGCTGCTGCCCACCCTGAAAATGAGTTAAGCAAAGAGACCACCACCGGCATGTCACCACCACCTACAGGCGCAATCCAAACCCAACCAAAAACGAGAGCCAACCCTGTCATGGCCCAAAATGCAGACATACTGCCTGTGCTAAAGAAACTAAATCCACACATCAGCATGGCAATAAAAATTAAAGCCTGCACAGGTTTGACCCATGTACCTGAAATGGTTTTTGCCCATTTTTTAGCCGCCAATTTACCGTAAGCAAATACAGATGCGGTAAAAGTAATTGCACCAACAAAACAGCCCACAAACAATTCAAACAAATGCACTTTACTCATGGCATAGAAGTTCAGGCCTTGCGCAGCGAGGCGCTCTGCACCAATGCTTTGTAAGCTATTGTTATGAATAATCGCTGCTACCGCAATTAACACCGCCGCTAAGCCCACTAAAGAGTGCATTAAAGCGACTGTTTCTGGCATTTGGGTCATGGGCACAGTCCGCGCCCGTGCAATCCCCACCACAGCTCCTGCAATCATTGCAGCAATAATCATCCACACCACAGGGCCTTGTGCCACAAAAAATGTGGTCAATACTGCAATTGCCATGGCGATCATGCCGTAGCGGTTGCCCACAATGGCAGTTTTTGGCCCAGATAAACCACGTAAGGTTAAAATAAATAAAACTGCCCCAATCAGGTAGAACCAATCTGCATAGGCTCGAATAAATTCCATGTTTCAACCCTCTTTGTTTTTTTGTTTTGGTTTAAACATGTCCAGCATACGTGCCGTGACCGCAAAGCCACCAAAAATATTAATACTGGCTAAGAACACCGCAATTGCACCCAATACGCTGACGATATTAATGCTTTGAAAATCAAGATTGCCCTCAAGCCCCAATACAGGCATGCCAACGGTTTGAATCATGGCGCCTACAATAATGATGGAAGATAAGGCGTTGGTGACCGCCATAAGAGGCGTATGTAATGCTGGGGTCACACCCCAAACCACGTAGTAGCCAACAAAAATGGCAAGGACAAAAATTGTAATTGTTTCAACCATGTGTGCTACTCCTTAGCCACGTTTTAGTAAGACTTGACCTGCATGGGTAATCAAAAGGGCTTTTTGAATTTCATCGTCTTGATTTAAAGTAAATTTCTGCTCTGCATCAAATAAGGTCTCTAAAAAGTTATAGACGTTTCGTGCATACAGCGCTGAGGCTTCAGTCGCCACAGTGGCAGGAATATTGGGTACACCTAAAATATGCACGCCATTGGCTGTGGTGACCGTTGTGCCACACTCAGAGCCTGCCACATTGCCGCCTGTTTCAACAGCCATATCCACAATCACAGAACCCGGTTTCATTTTGGCAACCGTGTCCGCTTGAATTAAACGTGGTGCATCACGTCCCGGTAGCAGCGCTGTGGTAATCACAATATCGGCATTGGCCACTGCTTTATCGACAATGGCAGCTTGGTCTTTGATGTACTGTTCACCCGGCATCCAACCGTAACCATTTTTAGCAGCTTCATCGGCACGGGCTTGTTCTTCAGCAGACATCGGCACATCCAACCATTTACCGCCTAAAGATTCCACTTGGTCTTTGGCCGTGGGTCGTAAATCTGTGGCTTCCACCACTGCACCTAAACGCTTGGCCGTGGCAATCGCTTGTAACCCCGCCACACCAACCCCCATCACTACCACACGTGCAGGTTTTACCGTGCCTGCTGCGGTCATCAACATAGGAAACATACGTTGATACGCATTGGCTGCTAACAACACTGCCTTATAACCGGCAAGATTGGCTTGCGAGGATAAAACATCCATATTTTGGGCACGCGACAAAGTACGTGGTAACAGCTCAAGTGCAAAGGCATTGACTTTTTGGGTCGCAAATTGCTCAAGTTCAGGGTTACGGTATGGGTCAAACAGGGCAATGACACAGCTGCCTTGAGGCAATTTTTGAATTTCTGTACCTTGAGGGGCGCGTACCTTTAAAATGATGTCACTGCCTGAATAAGCATCTTCGGTGATTTTTGCCCCAACCTGTAAATAACTTTCATCTAGGTAAGCGGCTTTGGTGCCTGCCCCATGTTCAAGTACCACTTGATGTCCCGCATGAATTAATTTTTTTACTGTTTCTGGCGTGGCAGCCACACGATGTTCACCGTGTATGCTTTCGGTTGGAATTCCAATTTGCATGAGCGTCCCTCAAGCTAGTTTTTGTCAAGCAAGCACATCTATTCAGATCATGCCGTGTGGTTATTTTTTGTTGGTTTTTTTGATTCTAATTAAAATTTTTTCTATTTCTACCTAGTATTTATTTAATAAATAGTTAAAACATGAACTGATGATTCATTAAAAAACGTGTACCCATGCGTCTATTTCTATAACAATTTGGATGGTTTTTGTTAAATATTATGTGATTTGGAAGCTAAAAATAATGCCTATATCAAAGCTAGAGCCATTACAGCAACAGCCACTCTTGAAATAAAAATTAGTAAGTTTTAGAGACTAAAATTTCAGCAAAATCATTATTTTTAGATGCTTTTTTATTGTAGTATTTAACTATTCTGCAATCAGTTTCAGTGAATACTGATTGCTTATCACACTTGGATATTGATAGAAAGATCAAATGCTTTAAAAAATCAAGCCTGTTGAATTGCAAATCGCTTTTAACTACAGATCAGGGACACTCAAATCAAAGCGTTAATGTCTAAATCTATTACAAAAAATTCTGTAGTCATTTCTGCTTATGATATGTAAAAGGTCATTAAAGCCCTAAAAATTGCAATATTGCACTAAAACAGCGCATATTTTTATGGAACCGATCATGGATATGGCGACAAACAGACACGGCAATTTTCTCAAGCCATGATAAAGTAGCCTCAAATACAGCATCAAGCATCATATCATCTGATATGTTGCATGCTGCAATCTTCTTTTCACTCCCGAATTTTGTTATGAAAACTTACCCAAGCTCGAGCCAAATCGGTGCGCTGTTTGCCATTGGTGCAGCCTTTTTATTTAGCACTAAAGCCATTTTTATTAAGCAGGCTTATGCCTTGTCACCTTTGGTCGATGGTACAGTTTTGGTGGCGCTGCGGATGGCCAGTGCCTTGCCGTTTTTCTTGGTGATTGCATGGTTGAGTCGGCATCAAAAAAAACAATTGCAGCCGCTTGATTGGTTAATTTTGTGGGCAACGGGTTTATTGGGCTACTATTTTTCCAGTTGGCTTGATTTTATGGGACTGATGTTTATTAGTGCCTCACTTGAACGCATCATTTTATTTTTATATCCGACCTTAACGGTGTTGGCATCCAGTGTATTGTTTAAGCAGCGCCTTACCCCCAAAATGCTGATCGCTTTACTTTTAAGCTATGGCGGTACTGTGATTGTGATGCTACAAGAGCAAGCCAATAGCCCACATAATGAAAACTTTTGGTTGGGCGCGAGTTTGGTCTTTGCCAGTGCAGTCTGCTTTGCAGCTTATCTTTTGATGACGCCACGTCTGATTCGGCAATTTGGTTCATGGCATTTTAATGCGTTGGCCTTGACGATTGCCTGCTTAGGGACCTTAGTGCATTTTTTTGTTGCCACCACACAACCGCTACAATTGCTTGCTCAATTGCCAACACAGACCTTTTATTATGGTTTGATACTGGGTTTTTTTGTAACCGTATTGCCCACTATTTTTATGGCTCTTAGTATTCAACGCTTAGGCCCTGCTCAATCTGCCATGATTGCGTCTATTGGTCCCATCCTCACCATTATTTTGGCAACACTTTTTTTAGGTGAATATATGAATGCCATGCAATGGTTGGGTTGTGCTTTAAATATTATGGGCGTGTTGATGATTACCTTGGGTAAAAAGAGTACAACATGACAGCCAGTTTAGATATTAGTCAAGATCGTGCTTTGTTATGGCTTATGGCAATTGCTTGTGGCTTATGTGCCGGCACCAATTATTATGCTCAGCCTTTAATTGGTTCAATCCAACAGTATTTTCAAGTGCCCGAAGCTCAAGTGGCGCTCACGGTTACTTTTGCACAAGTGGCCTATGCACTGGGTTTATTACTGATTGTACCGCTTGGCGATATTGTCAATAAAAGTAAATTTATTCCCTTATTAATGCTGATTGCCGCATTGGGCTTATTTATCTCGGCATTTTCCACCCATATTTATATGCTTTGGGCAGGTACGATGCTTGCCAGTTTGTTTTCAGTGGCCGCACAAGTCCTGATTCCTTTTGCCACAATGGCAGTTAAACCTGAAAAAACCGGACAAGTGATTGGCTTTTTAATGAGTGGTTTATTGGTCGGGATTTTACTCTCGACCAGCTTGGCTGGAATATTGTCTGAGCTTTGGCATTGGAAAGCGATTTATGCCTTAAGTGGTGTACTGATGCTGATCATTGCTGTTTTACTTAAAGCACGCTTGCCTTATGTATTGCGTTTAAAGATTGGTTATTTTGATATTTTCCGTTCTATGGGCAGCTTATTACATCAAGAACCGCGCTTGGTGCTACGCTCACTCATTGGTGGCTGTTGCTTTGCTGCAATGAGTATTTTATTTTCAACCATTGCATTATTACTGACCCGCCCACCATTTTCATTGACCGATCTATGGATTGGTTTAGTGACATTGGTTGGGGTGTTTGGCGCACTATCGAGTAGTTATTTGGGTCGTTTTGCCGACCGCGGACGCACCAAAACCTTAACAATTTTGGGCTTGATCACCTTGCTGTTGAGTTGGGCTTTGCTCTATGGCGGCGCAGCTTCTTTACTCAGTTATATTGCAGGTTATGCGTTGATTTATTTAGGACTTGCAATGGTACACACCGCCAATCAAGGCATTGTGTTTCGCTTACGTCCAGATGCTAAATCCCGTATTAACTCTATTTATATGACCACGTATTTCATTGGCGGTGCCTGTGGTTCGGCGCTTGGTGTAGTGGCGTGGCAATATGGCGGCTGGTCTATGAGCTGTTTGGTGGGTGTGGTGTTAATTGTTTTGGCTGGTGTGTTTGCCACGATGGATACAGGTTATATAAAACACAAACCGGCATAGGGCTGTCGATTTTGAGTCAAAAGCCGTATAATGCCGCGCTCTCGTTGTTTGAAGTCTTAGGTCGTTATGTCTCATCTGCAAGCTTTACAGCCTCGTATTTCGGTCGCACCCATGATGGATTGGACCACAAAAGATTACCGTTATTTTGCACGTTTATTTAATCCCAATGTGATTTTATATACCGAAATGGTCACCACAGGTGCGATTATTCACGGTGATGCCAAACGCCATTTAGACTTTAACCAAGAAGAACAGCCGATTGTGTTACAACTGGGTGGCTCAAATCCAAAAGATTTAGCCCTTTGTACAAAAATGGCCCAAGATTGGGGCTATAACGAAGTCAATCTTAATGTCGGTTGCCCAAGTGACCGCGTACAAAACAATAAAATTGGCGCCTGCCTCATGGCAGAACCTGACCTTGTTGCCCAATGCATCAGCGAGATGCGTCATGCGGTAGATATTCCTGTCAGCGTGAAGCATCGTATTGGTATTGACGATATGCACTCGTATGAAGAGATGCTACATTTTGTCGATACTGTTGCAAAAACAGGCTGTAATAATTTTATTGTGCATGCCCGCATTGCCTTATTACAAGGTTTATCACCTAAAGAAAACCGTGAAGTTCCACCTTTACGTTATGAAGATGTGTATCGTTTAAAACAAGATCGCCCAGATTTAATCATTGAAATTAACGGTGGCATTAAAACTTTTGCTGAAACCCAAGCACATTTAAAACATGTCGATGGGGTGATGATTGGGCGTGAGGCCTATCATAATCCGTACTTATTGGCAGAATTAGGACAGCTTTGGGATTTACCAGCACCAGATCGTTTTGAGATTATGTCGGAGATGATGCCCTATATTGCCAAGCGTTTAGCAGAAGGTGCACCGCTTTCTATTATTACGCGTCATATTTTGGGTCTATTCCAAAATTTACCCGGCGCACGTAAATGGCGTCAGGCTTTAAGTGGTGGCAATGCCAAGACTTTAAAAGACGTTGAAAATGCCATTGTTCATATGCAAGAAGCCATTAAACGCACCGAAGATTATCTGCGTGAGCATCAAGTACAACAATAAAAAAAGCCCCCATATTGGGGGCTTTTTTTATAAATGACCGCAGGCTTTTTCATAATGGCTGAGGTCATTGGCACTCCAATATTTAGACATATCGCGTAGCTGTACCGGACTTAACACTTTATAACGATCATACACGCCAAACATTTTCAGCATGTTCATCACCACTGCAGTATTGCTTTGCCCTTGACAACCACGACGCACTAATTTCCAAGCACGCTCTACATCCATATACAACAAAGCTGAAGTTACGCCGTTATATTCATCTAAAATACGATTCTCACCGACCTTTTTAAAGAACAAACGCTGGTAAAATGAAGCCTTTTTACTGTCTACTTGAATAAAAATATGCTTGGCACGCACTTTAAAAATCGCAAATAACACAGCACTTGAATACAAATCATAAAACAAATTTTGATGCTGATAATCTTCACGAATCGCCAATGAACCTAATTCAATACGCTTGCCTGCTGTAATATTAAGCGCGTCAATATCGGCTTTGTATGCAGCATAAGCTGGCAATTCATCATCTTGAATAATGCCAATCGTGCCCACAATACTGTCGTTTTCTTTGGCCGTGAAGAGAAAGTTAGAACGATGGCAATATTGTGGCAAATATAAAAATGGGCTGCCTTGCTTTAAGTAACCACACTTATGGTAGTTGGTATAAAGTAGTTGGCTGCTTTGTAATAGATCATTTATTTGAGTCACTTGACCAATAACAAGCTGGTCAAAATTACTTTTTATGCGGAACAGGCGATTTTCCACTAAATTGTCTTTCATTTGTAACCCACTAAGGCGTGATTTGGAGAGAGTTTAAAATCAACAATAAAAAAAACACCTGACAATACAGGTATTTTTCACGCGTTATGTTAGACAATTAAGCTTGTATACCAATTGACCATATCTAACAAATTCTATACTTTATGTTGCAGAACACTTACAAAATTTAGGGTTTTTAGGAAAAATGTAGATATGACAAGCTTATGAAAATAAAAAACCAACCAACACACAAAAATATTTTTTTATTAGATATATTTAACATTTTTTATATCGTGATGAGATTTATTTGAACACATGATCCCTCATATTTAACAGTAACATTCAATCAAATTAAAATCCCGAGTATAAAACTCAGGATTTTTTGTATAAATTTCAACCAATATGTTGGCAGAAACTATCCTACACGCGATTTAATCTGATCTAGCTTTTTCAAAACCTCAGCCACAGCCACCATTGCAAAACTGGATGTGACCACCACAGCAGAACCATAGCCACCACAACGCAAACCTGCACTTGGGCAAACATCTGCGCTTGAAAATGGATTATCTATAGAATACACACAGGTAATACCAAATTTATCTTTGGGCTTTTTGCAAATGCCTTTACTGCGTAACTGTGCACGGAGTTTGGCTAAAATTGGGTCTTGTTCGGTTTTGGATAAATCAGCAACGCGAATTTTAAGTGGGTCAATCTTGCCACCTGCACCGCCTGACACAATTAAGGGAATCTTATTAAAACGACAATGTAGCATCAGCGCCAATTTAGCTTTGACATCATCAATACAATCTAAAATGAGATCTGGTGGGTTTTGCAACAAGTCTTTGACATTTTCAGGCGTTAAATAATCATCCACTAAATTGATTTTGATACGTGGATTAATGGCACGGCAACGCTCTGCCATCACTTCGATTTTTTCATGTCCTAAAGTGCTGCTCATGGCAGGCAATTGACGGTTGATATTGGAAGCAGCGACTACGTCCATATCTACCAACGTTAGCTCACCTAAACCTGTACGTGCTAAGGCTTCAACCGCCCATGAGCCGACCCCACCAATACCTATAACCATCACATGACTGTTGGCATAATGGGTAAATTCATCATCGCCATAGATTTTAGCCACACCAGCAAAGCGGCGTTCATATTCATCATCTAATACATCAGTCATGGTGCAATCAACATGGTTACAAGAGGTGCTATTTTACTGTGTTTCACGCTATGGAAGCTAGAGTGGTTTACCCAGTGCCAATGCGCTAAAACTGTTTTGCCATAAAATTGCGGCAAGCTTGGCTTGATCGAATTTTAAAGCTTGTGCCAAAGCCTCCAGTACATAAATTAAATTTCCCGGTGTATTTCGGCTATATTGATGTTCCTGTTGACAACACAACGGTGTCATATCGGGGCAATCGGTTTCTATTACCAAATGCTCAGCGCCAATGGCTTGAATCACCCGATGCAATTTTTTGGCATTGGGTTGACTGACTTGTCCAGTAATCCCAATTTTAAAACCCAAACCAATTAAGGCTTTGGCTTCTTCAACACCACCACTAAAAGCATGTGCAATACCACCTTGTTTAAACTGGTGCTGTTTGAGTATTTTGAGCACATCAGCATGGGCTTTACGAATATGCAATAACACTGGTTTTTGGTAGTCTTTGGCAAGTTCGAGCTGTAGCTGAAAATACTGCTGTTGCTTTGCAAATAGCTCCGGCTGTTTATGCTGCTTTAAAAAAGTATCTAAGCCAATTTCTCCAATCGCCACACAATCTTGGCTACGCAATAGATCTTCAAGTTGGCTTAAATCTTGTGGCTGATGCTGTTCAATATAAAATGGATGCAAGCCCGGTGCTAAATGGCTTTGTGGAATGTCTTTTTCTTGCAATAAATTATAATGACATTGAACTAAATCATGAAAGCGTTCGGCTACAAAACCAATTAACACCAAATGTGCAACGCCATTTTGATAAGCCACGCGTGCTAATTGTAAACGGTCATGTTCAAAATCTGGCACATCAAAATGCGTATGCGTATCAAACAATTGAATGGTCATGTTAGTTCACAACTTGCTTAAGTTTTGGTAAATATTCGGGTTTTAAAATGCCGTCTAAATCTTCATAAGCAATCACTAGTTTCGGTAAACCAACCACATAAGGTCCAATTTCATATTCGGCATATTGTAAAATTAAACCTTGTTGGCTTAAGTAAAAATTATCCGATAAGTAAAATTTCCATGCTTGTTCATAATCACTGACATTCTCTGCCAATTTTGCCTCTATAACCCATTGTTGAAACACCGCATAGGCAGCTGTTTCAAGCGCAGCTTTTTGCTTTGGTAATACAATATCATCAAGCAAAATTTGCTGAGCTGTACTTAAATCAAAATTACCATATTGCTGTGCCGAAGAACCGTGTGCCCCCCCTAAATAGCTGCTGCTATTGAGTACCACCGTGGCAAGCGGTGCTTGATCATTTAAAATGCGTGGCTTAATCATTAAGTTAATTTGATGATTGGCATTTAACTGTTTCAGTTCTTGATCTAAAAATAAAAATGATTGAATAAAAGGATTCACCTGCTCAAGTAAAACTTGTGCTGCATTAAGCGCAACATTGGCCTGTGAACTTGGGATGGCTTCACTGCTAGAGGCTTGTGCCACAAGGCTATTTTTGGGTGCAATAGATAAAATTTGTTGTAGTTGTTTTATGATTTGTTGATCTACCCATGCATCAATATTGGGATGATTACTGCTTAAACGCTCAATACTCATCTCAGCACAGTTATTGCCTTGGCACTCCGGCAGCTTTAAATCAAGGCGTTGATTTTCTGCGATTAAACGAGGTTGCTCCAGCGCAGTTAACACCTCAGAACTTGCTTGGCTTTGGGTAGTTTGCTCAGGTTTAGGCTGACATGCTGTGCATACAGCAATGATGCAGATACTCAACAATGCAATAGGATAGTTCATGTTTTTTCTCTCATGGCTATTATGTCAAAAACAAAAGCAAAGCTATTTAATCTCATCTTATTGCAATTTGGCTTTGAGTAAAACATAGCTTTAAGCGTGCACAAGGCGCTTGACACAAAAATTTTCAAATCCCAACTGGATGCGAGCTAAAAGACTCAGCATAAAAAAAGCCCAATCTATGATTGAGCTTTTTTTTAAAGGCTTAACTTAGTGTTCGCGCGTATTACGGAACACAATGTCTGGATAACGCTCTTGCATCAGCTGTAAATTGACACGACTTGGTGCAAGATAAGTTAAATGACCACCACCATCAACCGACAATTGGTCATGGGCTTTTTTCTTAAATTCGTTGAATTTCTTTTCATCGTCACAGGTCACCCAACGTACCGTGTTAATACTCACAGGCTCGTACACGCAATCAACCTTGTACTCTTCTTTTAGACGATACGCGACCACTTCAAACTGCAGCACACCAACAGCACCCACAATTAAATCGTTATTATGCTGTGGCATAAAGACTTGGGTTGCACCCTCTTCAGAGAGCTCTTTTAAGCCTTTTTGTAGCTGTTTTGATTTTAGTGGATCTTTTAAACGTACACGGCGGAACATTTCTGGGGCAAAGTGCGGAATACCGGTAAATTGTAAATCTTCACCTGAGGTAAAGGTATCGCCAATTTGAATGGTACCGTGGTTATGTAAACCAATAATATCGCCCGGCCATGCTTCTTCTAAATGCTGACGGTCACCCGCTAAGAAGGTTAAAGCATCAGAAATACGCACGTCTTTACCTAAACGTACATGTTTCATTTTCAAGCCTTTTTCATATTTACCTGAGCAAATACGCATAAAGGCAATACGGTCACGGTGCTTTGGATCCATATTGGCTTGAATTTTAAATACAAAGCCGGTGAAACCTGGTTCTTTGGCATCTACAACGCGGTCTTTGGTTGGATGTGCTTTAGGTTCAGGTGCATATTGGCTAAATGCATCTAAGACATGATCCACACCAAAGTTACCTAAAGCTGTACCAAACAACACAGGGGTTTGACGACCGGCTAAGAATTCTTCACGATCTAATGGCTCATTGGCCATTTGTACTAATTCTAAAGATTCTTCAAATGCAGCCCATGCCAAGTCACCGACTTTTTCACGTAAATCTGCATGGTCATAGCCATCACGGATTTCAATGTCAGTAATGACTGAACCAAAGCCGGCTTTATACACATAAAATTTTTCTTCAATTAAGTTATACACACCGGCAAAGTCACGACCTGTGCCTAAAGGCCAAGTCAGTGGTACACACTTAATTTTTAAAACGTTTTCAATTTCATCAAGCAATTCTAATGGTTCACGGATTTCGCGGTCCATTTTGTTGACAAAAGAGATGATGGGTGTGTCACGCATACGACACACATCCATTAGTTTAATAGTACGGTCCTCGACACCTTTTGCACCATCAATCACCATTAACGCAGAATCGACTGCAGTTAAAGTACGATAGGTATCTTCAGAGAAATCTTCATGTCCCGGGGTGTCAAGTAAGTTGATCATCTTGTCTTTGAATGGGAATTGCATCACCGAGGTGGTGATTGAGATCCCACGCTCTTTTTCCATTTCCATCCAATCTGAGGTCGCTGCACGGTCAGATTTACGGCTTTTGACCATCCCTGCCACCTGAATCGCCTGACCCCATAACAACAGTTTTTCTGTCATGGTGGTCTTACCGGCATCGGGGTGGGAAATAATAGCAAAGGTTCTACGAGCCTTTACTTCTCTAGCTAATTGATCTTTAAACATGAGAAAAATCTACAATATGTACACAGTTATGTACACATTTCTAAATATGTACTAAAACTGAAAAAGTGGGAATTCAAAATTGGCGTAATTGTAGCAGATTTGAATAGGATTTTACTGATTGCGGATATGTCTTGATTTATCCGCAATTGAAAGTATTGTTATCTTTTTAATCTATATTTTTGCTTCGGACTTTTCGGCTTATCAGGAATGGTACGTTTAATCAGACCAACTTCTATTGCAGGATTTAAGTAATTCCTTTGGAATGTTGCTCGATGAGTTAATCCAACCAATTGCATCAATTCAGCTAAAGTATAATCTTCTTGCTTCATTGCCGAAAGTAAACGCTGAACTTGGTCGCTCACTTGTACGTTAACTTGAGCGGTAACATGATCGCTATCTTGAGCGGTATCAGTTGAACTAAGAATGGCATCTAAAATCATCTGTAAGATGAATTCTATAAACGGGGCTGAATCAGTACGATCTGTACTTGCTTGCAATGCTTCGTAATAAGCTTTTTGATTTTGGTAAATCAAGCTTTCAACTGGAATATTGGCAAAGATTGGATTCCATCGGCTAAGAATCAATGTTTGCCATAGTCTACCCATTCGACCGTTACCATCAGCAAATGGATGTATAAACTCAAATTCATAGTGGAATACTGAACTCTGGATCAATGGATGCTCTTCACTATCATTCAACCACTCCAGCAAATCAATCATTAAGCGTGGTACTTGATTAGCTGGAGGAGCCATATGCACTACTTGATCACCTGACATTACGCCCACACCACCATGACGATATTGACCGACTTCATCAATCAAGCCTGTCATTAAAATTTGATGTGCTTGTAATAAGTCTGATTCTTGGCTTGGTTGCCACTGCTGAAAGGCTTCATAAGCTTTAATCGCATTACGCACTTCCTGAACTTCTTTCGGAGGTGCAATCACAGTCTTACCATTTAGAATCGCTGTGATTTGTTCTGTACTTAACGTATTCCCTTCAATCGCAAGTGAGCCTTGAATAGTACGGATACGATTCGCTTTACGGAGTTTTAGACTGTCTTGGATTTCCTCTAAAACAGTCAAGCGCCCTATATTCTCACTGATCTGTGCAATCAGATGAATGATTTTTGAGGTGATGGTATAAGGCGGTTGGTATTTCATATTCCCTCTATGATTTGACTTATTTAATTAGACTGCGAATTTTTCAAAACAAACTCTTTTAAAAATGCAGCGACTTTAACGTTCACTCTGAAAGGCGGTATCGTTTTACCCTCCTCCTTCTCAAAATATTGCTTTGCCTTTACCTTATCAACAGAATTCAATAATTGTCCAAAGCGCCCAAACTCATCAATATTGCTTTCGTTTAAATGTGCGTTGATCAACTGTCTAAGTTTGGTTTCATCTAAACCAAAAGAAGTCAAAATAGCATGTATTTCATCTTCTTTGGCTTTAAATTGATACTCTGTAATGTAATCTCTGAACGACTTACCCTCTTGCAATTTCACGTCACCACGTTGAACGTCGTGCAAAAAGATATTCGCAATTCTTTGCTCATCATGCGTTAAAGCTGCAAAACTTTTATGCAGTTCATTTAATGCTTCTTCAACCGAGATTGTCTTTTCACCATCATGTAATGCTTTTAAGTATTTGGTAAAGCGACTGTTCATGTAATCCGCATCAATCTTATCGGTATCAATCTCAGTTAAATACCCATCAATCTCAAATGGAACACTGCCCCCACCGCCACCACTTCCACCTTCAGAAAATAATTCCTTATAACGTAAAGCAAGAATGAGGTATGTTTGCTCATCTATTGCAACCTGAAATGGTAGTTTACTCGCATCATTATCGTCAAAGTGATATGTCAGTGTGTTCCAATTAAAACCTTGGATTTTTGCAGCTTCCAAATGCTCATTAAATTGTTTAAATAGCTTTGCAAACTGCCCACAAGTCTCTTTATCTTCAGGTAACTTTTCAAAGTTTTCGATACCTGTACTTTTAAACAGTTGTTCTATATCCGTAAAAATAGTGTTTAATTTTTTTAGGTTATCTTGCAGTTTATCTACAAATAAAGCCAAAGGTTTATCGCCTGAATACAACTTAACTGCTGCATCAATATTACGTTTCATCGTATGAGGGCGTCTGTAATACCGAATGATGCCGAATGGCTTATCTTTACCAAATAAGCGGTTGGTGCGTGAGAATGCTTGAATCAAGTTTGCATACTCAAGCATTTTATCCAAGTACAAAGTATTGACCCATTTAGAGTCAAAACCTGTCAGCATTTGATCTACAACAATCAATAGCTCAAGCTGTTTTTCAGGGGTGTGTTCTACACGCTTATATAATTCTTTGTGGGCTAAACGGTCTGCAATATCACGCTTCATTTTGGCGTGGGTGGCTAAACTGAACTCCATGCCATAACGATTATTATAGTCGCTTATGATCTCAACCAAGCCATCTTCTTTGAATTTAGCATTTTCATTATTATCAATATTTGGATCAAACAGTGCCGTAATTTTTAGCTCAGGTTTTAGTTTTTTAAATAAACGATAATATTCAATTGCTTCAGCAATACTACTGGTCGCAAACATGCCATGAAATTTATTATTTTGGCTATATTGAATCCAGTTCTCCAAAATATCTTCCACCACTTTCTTCTGATGCGCTGGACGACGATACTGTTCTGTAGGCAAGTAATCCTCAATCCCTTTGACATAGTTATTGGCTTTATCCCAATGCCCTGCCATAGCCACCTGACTTTTATCCATAAAGCGTGAATAAATTTCTTTCTTTTTAGGGTCGGCCATCGCTTCTTGAATGGTATTGGCTTTTGCTTCATCCAAAGCCACGGCTTCACGTAATTTTGAATCTTTATAAGTTGAAATTAAATAAGGATCAAAACCGAGTACGTTTTTATCTCGAATACCATCTGCGATACTGTAACGATGCAACTCATTACCAAATACTGTTGCTGTAGTATTCAGATTTTTTTCGTTTTCGTCTTGAATCGGTGTACCTGTAAAACCAAAGAAGACTGCCTGAGGAAAGGTTTCTTTAATGGTAATCAGCATATCGCCAAAGGTTGAGCGGTGTGCTTCATCCACAATAATCACGATGCGCTTTTTCTGCATCTGCTCAATATCATGAGCTTTGAGCCCACCCTCTTCTTGCTTGATATTACTCATTTTTTGAATTGAGCTGACAATCAGGACTTCATTCGGATTTGTACTTTTAAGTTTACTAATCAGCGCATGAGTATTTTCAGTAGATTGAACAAAATCGTCTGTATCTGCAAAATTGTTATATTGCTCTAATGACTGCGTGCCGAGTTCAATACGATCCATCAAGAAAATGACTTTATCTGCATCTTTTGAGGTTGCAATCAGATAAGCCGACTTAAAACTGGTCATAGTTTTACCCGAGCCAGTGGTATGCCAGATATAGCCACCTAGACGATCTCGTCCATCCCATTCAATACGTGCAACACGGTCTGAAATCGCACGGACTGCAAAGTATTGGTAACTGCGCATGACCTTTAACACGCCATCGGTTTTATCTGCTACAGTGTAAAATCCAATAAGCTGATGTGCCATAGGAATGGACAACAATGTTCCTGCAATGTCTTTCCAATAGTTGATTGGTTCGTTATTAAAATCTGCCCAGTTAAAATAGTAGTCTGAGTTAAATGATCCATCTGGCCCAGGATTGGCAAAATATTTGGTTTCTTCGGGGTTCATCGCCACAAAGATTTGTACCAATGAAAATAGCCCTGAAAAAATGCCTGAACGGGCATAGTTTTCGATTTGATGTGCTGCCTGACTGACAGGGACGCCTGAGCGTTTCAATTCGATATGAAACAATGGCATACCGTTGATTAGCAACATGATGTCGCCACATCGGTCATTTAAAATCGGTGAAGATGTTGGAAACTTGGGTTGTTGTACGATTTGGTAACGGCTTTCGCCTGCTGCAATTTGCTGACGGTCATAAATACTGAGGCTAATTTCTTTACCCAAGTGTGCTACGTCATTTGGATTGTCTCGTTTGATAGACACTGTTTTACCGTTGATAAAACCATTGAGCGCCAACGGTGTGCGCAAGGTTTTAATTTGTTCGAGTATTTGCGCTATTTCGGAGTCGGTGAGTGGCTGACCATTTAGCCGATCTATACCGCTATTATTTTCAAATAAAATTTTTGCCCAGTTGTTGATTAAATCCTGTTCCGTTGGATTTTTTAGAACAGTACTTTCCCAACCCTTGTTAAATAGAGTTTCGATAAATGCCTGTTCAAATGCTGCTTCGTTTTTAAATGTCATGGTCTATTTGCTTTTATCAAGTCAATTTATAAAAATTCTCCCTTTAAAATGGTGAGCCGCGACTAAAGCGGCACAAGGGAGGAAATGATTAAACAAACATTTTTTCTAAAAACGCTTGTTTTAGGTTTTTCAATGTTTGAAGCTGTTGATGTTGTAGGGCAAGTGTTTCATCGAGTTGTTTAAAGAAATGCCCAATTTTTTCCTGTTCCTTGACACAAGGAAAAAGTAGACTAAATTTTTTCATATCTGATGATAAAATATGTTTGATTGTATTGCCTGTCGTAATCTTATCAATTTCATTTTTTGCATTATCAGTTTGAATTTGATAATTAATGAAATGTGGATCCGCATCGACTTTATAGTCTGTAAACATAATCAAAGCATGTGCTGCTGAATTATTTAATTCTTCAGTAATAACAGCAGCATGACCTACATGCCCTGATTGAACCATCACAATGTCATTTGTTTTTAACCACTTATCCTGTTGCTTATAGTAAAAATAATCATTGATAAAAATTTCAGATTTCCGATTAATTTTACCATCCTTTACATTATTAGACTCAAGATAAAATCTTCCACTTTTAACATAGTAAGGTGTAGCTGTTCCCACAAAAGCATTTCTGATTTTTCCAAAAATATTTTCCAATGGTTGTAATGCCCAATCCCCACTAAATCCTTTTAGACGAATTTCAGGCTGTGTACTTCCTGCTTTTGGAAACATTTTTTCCAACATCGCTTTTTTTAGGTTTTGCGTTTGGCTAAGTTTCTTTTCCTGTAAAGCAATGGATTGGTCAAGGTTTTGGAAAAAGTTACCGATTTGGGTTTGTTCTTTAAAAGTTGTGATTAAATAACCTAGTTCTTTTAAATCCTTATTATATACATGCTTAACTGTTGTACCTGTCACACATTTTAAAATTTTTTCTTTGCTGTGGTTAATTTGGTAACTTATAAACACTGAAGAAATTAAAGAGACAGGTCGTAATATATTTATATCACCGCCCAAAAGAACATTATCAACTTTCAAACAAGATGCTTTAGCCAAACCATCAGGTGTGACATCAGAACTGGGCATCAAGATATCCCCAATCCTACCAAAATTTAAACCTTTAAGATTTGTGCTAGATAACACTTCATCAATAACGGAATTATATTTTGTGAATAGCTCACCATAATGGATACATTTGAAATTACCATCTTTGACTATATCACTTTTTGAAAATGATTCACCTCGATAAAAAGTGAACATATTTTCTAATTTAAACTCTTCCCATTCTAAAGTAAAACCTTTAAACCGTACCTCAGGGCATTTTTGCTTTTCCACATTACGCCCCTTTTAACAAAGTCTGAAACTGTGCCAAACCTTGCATATCAAAATCATCACCCGTCAAATCATCTATCAGGTCTGCAAGACTATTTTCCGCTTCAGTCAGCTTTTGCGTCGTTTCGGTATAAGTCACTGCATACTTATCTGCCAAAGCCTGCACCACATCAATCAAATGCTCAATCACTTCATTCGGCAACGCTAAAATCGCAGACACAATCGGTTGTACCCACTTCGCTTCAAGCAACTCCAAAACTTGTGAATCCTGCAAGGCTTCAATCGTGGTTTTGGTTAACAAATGCAAAGCATTAGCATCGGCTTTAATCTCAGCTTTCAACTCTTTTTCCTGTGCAAGCAAATCTTCCACTTGGAACAACTTCGCTTCCAGAGAGTCTTCCGCAAAAGTAAAATTCGCCTGTAACGTTTTTAAATAGGCTTTGACTTTGGCTACAGCAAATGTGCCGTTTTTATTCGCTTCAACCTTCGCCCATTGCACTTCAGGATGTGCCTGTACAAACTGTTCCTGCTCAGGCTTTTTGGCTTTATTTGCAAGCAATACTAACAATTCATTGATCGCACGAATTTCAGGCGTTTCAATATCTTCAAAAGCCTGTTTCAACGCTTTGCTAATCTCTGCTGTGACAAAAGCGTCATTGGCATCATTCAATAAAGTGTCTTTTTCTTCCTCAGACAACGAGTCCATAATCGCTTCAATTTCAGCACTTGCTTCAGTTAAAGCTCGTTCTTTACTTTGCAAAGCGGTGAGTTCGTCAATGAGTAAATGCTGTTGTACCAAATCAAATGGCAACACATAACCCACCCAACCGTCTTGAACTTCCTGTTCTTTACCATCTTTCTTTTTAATGACGATATTCGGATTCACAATCTTGGCAGCGGTTAAACCTTCAGACTGAATAATCTCCAAATCCCCTGCGATGCTTTGCCATTGATCATCTAAAGCTTGATAGGCTTGATATTTGTCAACTAGAGGAATATTTTCCAGACGCTTGAAAATATCCTGACTTAAAACATTTTCCTGTTGTGCAATATGCAAAGTCTGCATTTTGCCAATCAACTCAGCTTTTAAATAATCATGGAAATTAGCAAAAGCAGTATTAAATTGCGTTTTAAATGTTTGAACATTGGCATGCTGATAAATAGCGTTACTGATTTCTGTCGTGGCTAAATCGACATAAGGTGTGTCGCTGTCAGTAAATAAGTCTTGGCGTAACTGAGGGAATGCCTTCCAATACTCGGCATAAGCATCAATTTCTTTTTTCGGAATACCCCCAAACATGGTGGCATAAATATCCCAAGTTTCTGCTGTTGCAGACGAGTCTACATAACGTGGAATATTTAAGTTATAGCCTTGCTCACGAATTTCTTCCAAACTGACCAATTTAGAAAATTGCTCAATATCTTTACGCTGTACAACAGCATCAACAATTTTCTTGATATTCGATGCTTGTAGATGGTTGTTTTTACCAACTTTAATAAAACCTTTGGAGGCATCAACAATAAGAACATCACTTCTTTGGCGACGTTGTTTTAAAATAATGATCACAGTTGGAATACCTGTACCAAAGAAGATATTGGCAGGTAACCCAATGATTGCATCAATATGCTTATTTTCAAGCAAGTTTTTACGGATACGCTCCTCTTCACCACCACGGAACAATACGCCGTGTGGCAGAACAATCGCCATGATGCCATCAGGTTTTAAGTGATATAGATCATGCAGTAGAAACGCATAGTCAGCTTTAGTTTTTGGTGCTAAACCAAAACGTGAATAACGTGGATCAGATTCTTTATTTGCAGGATCCCACGCTTGCGAGTACGGTGGATTAGACACCACGGCATCGACATACAATGGCTCATAGGTATTGATCGGATCATTGTCATCAAAATACGGCCAATCATCCTCTAAGGTGTCGGCATTACGAGCAACAATATTGGCTGGCAGAATGCCACGCATCACCAAATTCATACGGGTTAAGTTATAGGTATTTTCCTTTAACTCTTGTGCGTAATATTTGATTTTATTTTCATCATTGACATGCTTGGCAACTGAACTACCAATGTTAATTAGCAATGACCCCGATCCACTCGTTGGATCGTAAATTTTGATTTCTTCTTGATCTTTTAAATGATGCGCAATGATTTCAGACATTAACACCGACACTTCATGCGGTGTATAAAACTCACCTGCTTTCTTTCCTGCATTGGCAGCAAAAGAACCAATTAAATATTCATAAATAAAACCAAGTACATCATAGTCTTGCTTATTATTCATTGGAATAACTTTGATCAATTGCAATAAATCACTGATGGCTTTGGTTTGACTGTTTGAGTTATCACCCAATTTACTTAGACCTGTTTCCAGCGTTTTAAAAATACCATCGAATACTTTTTTATGTGATGGACTGATTAAACGTGAAAAAGCAGAAAGTGCATCACGGACATTGGCAACGTTAAAATCATTGCCTTTTTTCAACCATGTCGAAAACAGATTGTCATAGGCAATAAAATAACCTATACCATCTTTAATAAATTCAACCGTTTCTAGGTCTTCTTCAGTGAGTGTTTCAATATCTGCCTGACTAAAGTCATTGGCTTCTAAAAAAGCTTGCTCTTTGTCTGATAGAAATTTGTAGAACATGAACCCTAAGATATAGTCTTTATATTCATTTGCCTCAATTTTTGAGCGCATTTTGTTTGCGGAATCCCAAATTTTGGAAGCGAGTTGTTGCTTGTTCATAGGTTGTCTACAGTTCTTAAAAAAGTTAAAGCCTTTATGTCACGAAGGCTTATGTTACTTGTATTCTCGTTGATTTTGGAAGCGTTCTCAACCCATTACTTATCTTCTAAAACGGACTTCAAAAAATAATGAGGGAGTTTAAAATTCAGCACGAATATCCAAACAACAATGTCTTATACGGTATGGATCACCTGAACGATGATGAATGTGATTAGTGTAAAATATTGCGCTCGTTCCTTTCTTAGGTTCAAAAGTCAGCCCTTCTAACCTATTAGTCAGATCTACTGAAAGATTCGTTAAATGTGATTGCCATTCATTCATGATTTCTTTCACCTGTAAACGAGTTTCATTCAGATATAAAAGAACTCCACCGCTTTCATTTTCCGCACCAGTCGAATAATCACTAACTAATTGATATAAACCTTTTTCACTATATCGACTCCCTTTGTATAACTTTGCCTCGCCTAACCATGTATAAACTTTATCATCAGTCTGCACCAAAATATCTACGTGCCCATTATGGTCTGATTCGTGACTTGCATGAAAACCTTGTAAATCAAGGTGCTCTACTATTCGGCAAGTAATATCATCTTCCAATACTTTTTCTAAAAGCTTGATATGACTTTTTAATCCTTTAGAATCACTAAAACCATTTTTTGCAGATTCACATAGCTTAGTAAAATTTTTTGCGAGAGTATTTTTTTTTCGACTAGTACAAATTCGTCTCGAAGAATCGACCAATGCATTTTCTAACAACAATAGAAAATCATCTTGAGATTCAATGTTTTTGACCTGATATAACTTTGACACTTGATCATTATTTAAGTTAAATTTTGTCATTTTTGTGATCCAAGAAAAACTGGGTAACAACAAAATATGGTATTACTGCATCATAAAACTCTTTTTCTGTTAATTGCTCGCCTGAAAATGGATGAGAAAATTCTTTACTTTTTATCATTTTATTTACTAATTCTTTTTTCACCTTTTTTCTAAATCCACTTAAAGAATGCCATGCAGAAAATGACTGTTCTAGCACTTGTACATCAGAACGAGTTAAATAAAAAACGCTTAAAATAAAGTCATTATCACTTACTCGTTCATCTACTTTTTCGCGTAGCTCATCAAAATAAAAAGTTACTTCTTGATCTCTACCTGCAATCATTAAATAATCTAAAATCGAAAGACAACCGCTTTTAACATCGGGAAATTCAGAAAAACTCCGACACTCAATAATCTTATAAAAATAATTTCCTTTTTGAATATTATTCATAATTTTTATCTATTTGCTAAAATTTTTTCTATAATAAAATCATAATCTTCACGTGATTTGATATCAAAAATATGAGCTTGGTATAGACTTTTAAAGCCAGATTTATCATTAGCAAAATATCTATGATGAACACCAACATAAACTTGAGGCCAAGTATTTAAAATACGCTCAAATCGTTTACTGATACGATAAGGTCTTATTTTTCCTCCAAACCTTTCCTCAGCTAATTTCCCATTGCTATGATAGTCTGCTTTTCTGATATCTCTAGCCTCTTCTTTAATATACTCACGATGGTTGTTTTTAGAAGTCGAAAACGATGCATCAGTCACTTCTCCCTCAGGATTATCATAATAGTTCTGAATACTGCCATAAAGATTTACAAATTCTGTTTTCTCAGGAATACGACAGTTCTTGACGCCTACTTTTACAAATGCATCATTAAGTGCTGTTCGAAAGTCATGAAAAAATTTATCAACAGCATTAGCTAAAACAATACTTCCAAGATCTAATTGCAAGATTAATCTTTTATTTAGACCATCTATTATTACAGCATCAAAACAGTCAACTGATATTGGACTATAACCAACAATTCTATTATATTTATCAAGAACCTCTAACGCCTTCTCTCCTAGGTCTTTTGCAGTAAGCTCTTTTCTTTCCTGAATTTCTCTATATATCTTAAAGTTATAAAGTACGATTGAATCAGAAACCTCATAACAACCATTGGCGATATATGAGGAATCATCAAAAGCGGTATTATTACCAAAAAGCTCAATCATACCCTCAGTGAATAATTCAACATCATCTGTAGTTAGTTGGTCATAAACCATAACTAGTTTATTATCAAAAAAAATATGATTTTTCAGTAAAATATCTATTTTTTTATCAAGCTTTTTAGCTAATTTATCACTACAAACTTTTGCTTCGGCTTGTAATGATAACCATCGATGTGCAGCATAAATCCCTACTTCAGAATAAATTTCATCTAAAACATCTAAATCAATTCTTCTACTCTCACATAGCTTAATTTTACTAACTAAGTCCTCACGAGAGAATTCATGTGTTTCATCTATTTCCAAATCTGCTTGCTTGACCATTTTCCAATTTCAATTATTTAACCCCTTAGTGAAATTCTAATATTTTTCACACAGAAAAACAAAAAAATAAGGAACGTTTGTTCCTTAAAAAATTATATTTTTTAAATATTTAATTCACCGCCCTCACACTCCCCTGTAAGCCTTTATGAATATCCTGTACAAACCCATCCCCTTGATTGAATTTAGGCTTAGCTTTGGCTTTTGAACTAGGCTGAGCTTGCTCAACTTCAGAATTTCCACCCTCATCGAAATAAAACTCCTCTACCACATCCAATCCTTCCTCTACATTCACCTCGAACTTCGCATTGGCAAAGCCTTGCCGTGCCATCTGATCAAGCGCACTTTGATTAAACCCCGCTGCTTTACTTTGCTGATCAATCTCCTTGGCTGTTTGAATCGCATCCTGTAAATGAATCCCCTCACGTAAAGTCAGATCCACGTAATACACGGGGGTACGATAGCTTTGTGTGGTTGATTTTCCTCGTAGTGTTAATTGCAGTGGCAAGCATGACAGCAAACTATTCGATGCAGCATGGTAGTAGCTGAGCCGTGCAGCCAAGGTACGGATACTGTTAAAGCCAGTGGTTCTAAAGATAAATGTTCCCAGTTCATCCGACTCATCTAAATTAACATGCAGTCGACCATAGGGCTTGCAATTGCCTCCTTGAGCTAAAGGACATAAATCAGGTGAGGGACAGAAATGTTGTTCTACGCCTTGATTAGTGAGGCGCTGGCATGTTTCTCCATTGCCTACACAAACAGGTCGTCCTGTTTGTCGATCAAATAAGGTGTACTCTGCCCTTAGATTCAGTTCTGGATCATTAAAAATCATCCGTACTGGAATGGTACGGAGTTTTTGATTCGGTGCTTTACTGCGTAACTGCTCATCGAGTGGATGTTTGATCCACCCATCCTTGCTTTGAATTTGACTGGTAATGGTAAATTGGTCGTCCTTTTCAGGCAGTCGTTTACCGTTCTTTTCAACAACTTTACCAATACTGATACGTCCAAGGATCGGTGGTGTAATCGCTAAACCTTTAATCATGCTGTTTGTTCTCTAAATAAAATTTTACTGTTGACCCTTTGTTATGTAAACAAATACAAAACTGTTTAAAGATCAGATGAAATGCAAAGACCGCCATTATTAGTCCACCGCTCCTTCGGGAGTCGGTGGATCGGGGTGGTTTTTTGCGCTTTTTGGAAGATTAGAAATATCGATGTGATGGATTCAGTCATCGGTATAAATCTGAAAACGTCGCGTCCCAGCTTTACTTTGTGGAAACTGCTCAAGCATTTCAGGATGAAGTTTGAGTAAGGCTTTGCTGTCTAAACTGATTGAATCTTTGGATTTCTTCCACGTCACTGAACCATTGGCAAAGGTTGCTCGTTCAGCATCCCTCATCAACATCTGGATTTGATGCTTAGTTTCATCAAAGTTGTTTTGATGTTTTTCAATCTGAAGTTTTTCCTGGATCAGTTGAGCAAACAATTGATTGGCTTGTTCGTTATGACTCAAGTCTTCAACAGTCAACGGAATATGTTGTGGATAGAGCTGCTGTATGGCTTTAGCTGCCGATTCACTGGCATCTACATCAGGTGGTGTATCTTTTTCCACACACTCCCAGAAGTAACGTTCGGCATTGATGATATGTTTGATCACGGATTCGGAGCGCGTCACTTTGAAAATTTTGGTTTCATGCCCACAGATCAGCACACAAACATGTGCTGCTCGTTTGCCTGTCACTGCAAGTTGATGCTGCACCTGACACAGTACGTATAAAGGTACTCCATCTCGCCAAAGTTTTGCGCCGTACTCACCTGCTGTTTTGCATTCCAGAATTTGGACTTCATTGCTACCCACAACGGAGTAGTCCAGATTGGCAAGCATAAAATGTTTATCAGGATCTGGATGCTGAAGCACTGCATTGATTCTGCGTACCTTGTTATTGGTATGCATGCTGTAGTACTCAGCGACCAATGGCTCTAGCTGCTTACCCCAATATAGTGGAGCGACACCTGAACTTTCATCTTCAATCGATTTTTTGACTCGCCCTGTCTTGATCATCCAAAGTTCGAGCATCGACATATAGGGATTCAATCCACAGGCTGCTGCACAATCACTACTGCCAACACCTTGTCGTCTGACCTCAAGCCAGTCAGATTGAGTCATATTTTTGGTATTGACCAAGCGTTTTGCTGTAAACAATTTTGGAGCATTAAAGGGTTTACTTGCTTGTTGAATGGATGGGTTTAATATTGCTGTATTCATATTGGATTCCTCATTTTTATATGGGTGATGGCAAATAAAGGGCATAAAAAAACCACACCCGAAGATGTGGTTTAATTATTTTTAAAATGTAAATTTATCTTTAGAATCGAAAGGATAGGTCTAACTTTCCATTGCAAAAACTTAACCTTCTACGCTATGACACCATGCGTAAAGCCTGTTCTAGTCCACGTTGCTTGATCGCTGCTCCTGCACCAAACCAAGCTGAATCGAGTCGATGATCTGTACTCATGGCACGACGCTCGTGATCGATAAACTCCGTAATCGAACAGAGTAATCCGTAAGCGGTATCCTTAGACGATGAAAGTGTTGCACCACGCCCCTGACCATTAAACATGTCCATTGCTTTAGTCATCGCCTTGGCATTTGGCTCAGCTTTTTCCTTGGCATTTGCCTGTGCTGCCTGAGTTGCAACATCACGGTAGAACTGAATAATATTTTCTTCCTGATCTGCAATGCTCATTGTGGTGTTATTAAATACCGCATCAAAGTAGGCTGCGGCTTCAGACTGGGTGACTTTACGCTGACTGAGCTGCTTCATTTCATACATGTGTTCATCCCATGCACGAACTGAAATACCCAATTGCTGTTTGACCTTATCTGCATCAAACTTGGTGCTATGCGGAACTTTCACTACACCTGCGCTACTGTTCTGACCACGTAAAGCAATCGCCAAGGTGTTGTTGCAGACAACACGAATGGAAGTGAATTGTGCCGTAGTTGCCAAGGTGCCATCACAAGCGGTTGCCAACAGAATGTAGCCATTACTGACATCCTTGCCTTTAAGTGCAGTAGATTGACCTGTACGTGCCAGCGCCCAGAACTTCTTACCACCTTTAAGCACGCCTGCGGTTTCCAATTCAAAGCCTGATTGTTCAGTTAGATCACGATAGAACTCTAAGATCTCGCGAGGTTGGACTTCCTGAAAGCGTTGGCTGACTACAGATAACGGTGCATGGGTATCAGAACGGTAAAGTACACGCTGTTCTTCATACGGCATGATGATGCTTTGCCCACGTTCATTCTGTGCCATATAACTGACATTGGATGACTCGATACGCCAGTCCATGCCTGCCTGCTGTGCCCAGACCTCAATTGGTTGGTTTTGACTCAGTTGATTCCCTAGCCCATGCCAAGGGGTTTCACCGACATAAGCCATTTGTTCAAGTAAATGTGCCATAGATATATTCCTTATAAGTTAAAATTTGAATGTGTACTGATGTGATTAATGCAAAAGATGAGTGGGGAATTTTTGGTAGCAGTTTTGGCAAAAGCATAAGTTCTGCTTTGTTGGAGCACTTTGTTCTGTGAGCGAATTCAACACCCCACCGATTAGAGTTCCTGCAATTCCACCAACAATCGGCGGCAAATTGAAAGACTTCGCTACCGTGGTTCCTAATGCCGCTAATGTGGCTGGCGTGCCAAGACTGGATAAGGCTGTATTCGATTGTGATGTACGTGCTTCAACCAATATGACATTTGTTGAATGACAAAAGGGACAGTTCAAGCTCATGACTCGACTCCTCAATTTCAGAGCATAAAAAAGCCTGCTCGAAGGCAGGCTCTGATTCCATATTTTCATGTGATCTCAAAAGAGCTTCATGATTCTCATTAGGATGTTATGTATCTGAAATTATTTGGAATCATTCAAAATTTTAAACATTACTATCCTTTTTTATTAAAAAACCTAATTCTGATTGCTCAACATCACACTGCTCAAATATTTTTTTAAGAATATTTATTTTGGTTCTCGTTGAACAATTTGTGTATAAGAAAACCGACCTACTGATTTCAGTAAAATTATTTGTCGTTTCAAGCAAGGAAAGATCATAAAACTTTTGATCAGCACATAAACTCATAATTTTCGTTGTGTGTTGTTCTAATAAATATTTTACGACATCTATCTGCATTTCTTTCCATGATTGTACTTTAGATTCAACATCATACAAGGTATAAGATACTAAAGTGTATCCTGTAAAATCAAAGTCATCTTCCAGTAAATATTCATTCGTTTCCTCTACAGGTGGAGCATAACTTGTTGTTGGGTAATACCATAATTTAAGTGATTTCTTTGATAGGCGGCTTTGTCTTTCAACCAGCTCTTCTTCCGTCCATTTTAGACATTCTCTTACATATTGATTTAAACGCAAATTACTGTCTTTAAATCCATTTTCAACGTCTAATTTATCTTTAAAAGGTCGATTACTATATTTGCTGTTATAACCAGTTAATGTCAAATTTGGCAGAGTATGCAACCATTGCTCGTGAATCTGTTGTGATTTTTCACCCAGTTCTTTTTGCCAAACAGGAGAAAGCGTTTGGGGCATGATATGCTCTATGGTGTATGTTCCATCTTTAATTCTTTCAATTACATTAATTTGTTCTTTGCTTTCCTCATTTTCTAGAAAACTAAATAAATATGCTTTATTTTTCGAACTCATGGCATAAATGTTACGGCTAAAAAGAGCTTGCTCAAATTCATCATCATTAGGAAAACGACTTGATTCCTCTTTATTTAACAGCACATATTTATAAATTTCAGCATAGGATGCCAATTGGCTAGATTGTGCTTTCTTAGTCACATCTTTATCTAAAGTTGCAAAAATTTTAGACAAAGCATTCGTGGCTAGACCAACAATCAAACGTCTAAATAAAAATATTTCCGTCACTCTTAGAAGTTCAGTGACCTCTTGATCGGTAAGATTTTTTTCACTCCAACGTTTTAGAATCGCCAATACGACTGGAAATATCACGGTAAATTCTAACTGACTCAGCCGTACCAACACAGCGGTAAAACTGTTCTGATATTGCATCGGATTCAAAATTATTGCATAAAGATTTGAATACTCTAGCAAATCTTTTAATAGTACCTCAACATCATCATTATTCTTTTTCACATAATCTTTGAAAGTAAAATAGATATCTTTAATAACGACTGTACGATTTAGTTTTAAGGTTAAGTAATCTTTGAAAAAATCACTAACCTTAAAATGGGTATTCTTCTCAATTTTGTTCCAAAAAGCTTCATAATATTTTTCTTGTAATTCAGAAGAAAGCCCCATCAAAATGAAATTTCGGATTTTATCCCCTTCCTCAAGTTCAAGTCCCGTTGAGTTCAAGCTTTCAAATATAAGCTGAGGGTCATCATCCTTTTCTAGGAAAATATCAATTGTTTGTAGTCGTGAAATTGCATCATACAAATCATCAATGTCGATATTTTCATTCAGTATTCTGTCTCTAAAATATCTAAAATTTGACGTTACATTAGAATCATCAACAAAATCAGATTCATCACCAAACAATGCATCGAAAGCTTTACAGTCATCCTTGATTGGCTTTAATCTTATTTTCCGCTGATCTTCTTGATACTCATCGACTAGATGTTTTTTGGTGATTTTCTCAATTAAACGATCATCTTTAGGAATAACTTTTTTATGCTTCAGTAAATCCACAATAGCAATCAACAAAATTGATATGGTCGTTAACCGTTGTTGCCCATCAATAATTAAAAAATCTTCTCTTTTGCCGCCTTGCATATGGCTTGAAACAATACTACCAAAAAAATGAGGGGCATCAGGCTTTTTAATTAACCCTTTTAAATCATTAAGTAACTGAGCACAATGTTTGTTCTGCCAACTATAGTTACGCTGGTAAACAGGAATGATAAATCTTTTATCCGAGCCATCAATAAATTTCAGAAATTGTTTTGCTTCACCCTTCATTTTTTCCCCGTTACGTAAATATATACATTTTAATGATCATAAAGTATGAGTACCAATTCTATAGCAATTAAAATGATTTAATATAGATCCATACCCATCTTAGAATTTTACCAAAAACTTTTTTTCATACGCTTCAATCTTTGATTTTACTTGTTTTTCCAATATTGCTTGATTGACTAAACCCACCCTTAAATTTATCATTCGACTGCTGACCTACATCGTCAGTCGGTTTTGACAGACCGTTTCCTAAGTGCACTAAAAGATCCCTTCTTTTGGTGTGAGTACTCGTGCTCCCTCTGCGGTAGAACGGGAGGGGGACACCTTCGGGTGTGCTGATTCTTAGGTTCAGTCTGTCAACCCTCTTTCGTTCTGCCACCATTATTTGACAGTAATTGGTAGAACTTCTTAAACCTAAGGAGTAGTCGCCATGACTCAGCACTTTCTATCTTTATTATTTTCCCTAAAACGATTTTCTATTCCTTTGTTGCATTAGCAGCATTCATAAATTTTTGCTTATTTGAATGATCTGAACGCTGTCTAGCCTTAGACGGTTTTGTTGCATCTACACGTTAGTCCATTCAGCAAAATTTATTACACATCAAATAACACAATAAAAAATTAGGGGAAATGATGAAAATTCAAACTTCACTTGTACTCATCTCTGTTGCATTAATGTCTTCAGGTTGCGCCAGTAAGACCGAACGTCAGTTTATTAGTGGTTGTAAAACAGGCGGCATTGATGGCAATACCTGTTCATGTATCTACGACAAACTTGAAAATAAATATGGGGAAGATGGGCTTAAAGAAAATCTCTATACCTTGCAGCAAACTGAATCCTTCCAAATGGATATGGTCAATGTGTCCTATCAATGCATGAAGGAATAACCATGAGAACACTTGCTGGCATCATCTGCATCATTGCAGTGATTTGCTTTTTAGGTTTGCCATTTATTGGCTTCATGATCGTTATGGGACTATTTATTGCATTGGCAAAATATGCAATTGGGGGAAAGTAAATGAATTCAAATATTAAGACATGGGTGATTAGTAGCTACTTGGTGATTGGTTTTTTCTTTGCCATCTATCAACACTTTTGGGGGCAGTATAACTACAAGCCATTTACTTACAATTTGGGGCAAGGCTTAGTGTGGCCTGCGGTAATGTTTCCAGTCATCGGTAAAATTGTAGGAGGTATCTTGATCCTATTATTCATTTGGTTCGTCGTTATTCGACCTAAGTTATAACGGAGTGCAATCATGAAAAAAATACTTTTTACAGTAGCACTTTCAACTTTACTGCTCGCGTGTAGTCAAAACAATCAGCCAACTCAACAAAGTGCTACAGATCAAGCTGAACACAGCTCATCCAATACTGCTACACAAAAGGAGCAATCTAAATATGCTCCATATAGCAAGGAAGAGGTTGAAGCCAAGGTACAAGCCTTAACTCAGATTGTAGAAAATGATACCGAGTATTTGCCTGCTGCGGTCAAACAAGCTCAGTCATTTCTTGAGAGTTGGGAAAAATATCCTGAAGCGCTCAAATCCATGATGGAGTCAGATCTTGATCCAAACAATGCTGAATATAGCAATCATATTCCTATGGAAATGGAACAGCCTGCATTATCTGTTCGTGCTCAAATTACCAGTCGTGAGTCTCAATCTGCATTTAATGTACAAGGGGCAATTGAATATATTCTAGAAATTCAGTCGACCAACGATCAACCTTTTATTTTACAAGGTATGAGTATTAATCGTGGTCGTTGTGGTTATTACACCGCAGATTTCCATAGCAAGATGCCTGTGCAAATGAGCTATAGCTCTACAGTATCGTATTTACTGAAATGCCGTGGTGATCAAGTCCTTGAAGCTGAATTGACAACCGATCAAGGCAATGTGAGTTTGTCTTTTTGATGTTAGGAAATATAAAATAGAGAACATGGCATTCGCAGTGTTCTCTATTAAAAATTCAATATTTATAAACCTCTTCGGTTTTTCGAATCGATCACACCTTTACCAAAACTACGCATGTTTGACTTATCTTTTCCTCTCGGATGCTGCTGCTCTTTTTCACAATTCACTAGATAAGGGGTAGCATAATTAAGAAAGTTAAAAACTTCATGCTCAACATCACGATGAATCATACCAATGCCTAATGTTCCCATCGCTTTATATGTATCCATATAGTCGGAATGGTTACAGTTAAAAATATAACCACATCCATGTGTAATCTGCTCCCAGCACTTACCTACCCACTCCCCTAACTCATAGCCTTCTTGATGTTTATTGCCATCGTACATAAGCAATAAATGGCAGTGATAGCCTTTGCTTACTCCATGCTCTAATGCCCACGCATAACCATACAAATCACTAAAGCAAGTATCCTGATCTGCGATACGCCGATGTAATGTTTCTAGCGCTTTATTGAACACTTGGATGTTGTATAAGGCTTGATATTCTTTCTTGATAGATAAATCCACTCGAACCACCAGTGTTCTCGCATAATGATGAATGAGTGTGGATGTATAATCAAAAAGGCTATGCTGATTCTTTAATTCACGTTGTTGAAAATCTATCAGTTGTTGTTTTACACAGCCAGATAATGACTGGATGTAAGTCAAAATATGCCAGACGGTCATCTCATCCAAACAGACTATACAATCGTAGTCTGCCTGTGGCATTAGACTGAGTGTGTGATCAACGATGTTCACCACCTCAATGAATATCTGCACAGTATTGCAATAGAAAAAATTAGCGTTATAGATTGGCTTAAATGACTGAACTAATTTTTGTAGGTCTATCATAAAGTTTTGATAATATAGATCATAACTACCCAAGCATACCTCTTGAATGAAATGGTCTACTGCTGCCAATACTTCTGCTTCATGGTAAAGCTGATCATATTTAATATTCTGGTACATTTGGATTCTCTCTCGAAACATAAGGTTCATATCTAAGAGAGAGATGTAAAATTTTACTGATCATGATTCTCTAGCAGGATGTTGTGGTCATCCTGCTTAGCTGAATAGGTTCATAGACGTTGGAACATACTATAGGGTTAGTTCTGAATATTTTAACACTGTGTCATTGATACATGATGTATAGCCCATACTCAAATGGGCTATACCGAGCTAAGTGAATCACAGTACCCACCTAACTAGATAAGATATTGTTTATGTTTAATATATTATCTATATATTACTTATAGTTAATAATATATATTACCTGTTAAGCAAGTCATTCTGATCTGACTATTACACCGCAACCCCATACAGCGAGAACAACGAAAATATGGGAATGTTGCAGAAGCTAAAGTTACGCCTTAGTTTTGATTTTATTTCTAGAAATAGTAAAGTGATCTAAAGCTAGGCAGTTCTCAGGGAGCAAGCCAAAATCCTGTAGTTCTTTGAGGCTCGGTTGAATGGATTCACTAAAAAAATGATTACGCCTTTCATCCTGAAAAAGTGCTTGCTTAGATACAAATGCAAGGTTGTTATCTAAAGTAATTTTGGTAAATTGATTCGAGATTTGACTTGGAAATGGCATAAAAATACAAATATATTGTGTTTGCTTCGCATGACGAGGAACAATACAAAATTGACTGAATTGTTCTTTTAAGCCTAAATACGTTAAAAATGGATAAAGCTGATTCTTCGCGATCAAGGTCATCATCAGACCTAACATTGATAAAAGAGTACTGTTACTCCGAGCAATACGATCAGACGTTTCAAATGAATTATCTTCAGCAAATTTCAACAAAGCATTCAATTGTAAGCGACCTGACATTTTTTTCAAATCATGTAAATCTACGTAATCTCCACATCTAGATAATGCCTGAGCTCTAGAGAGATTATTGTAAATCTGGGCACACCATTGTTCTAAATGGCACTGAAGAAATCCAAATAAAGAAACCACCCCATTCAAATGTGTCTTTGAATTTTTTTGTGGAAAAAACTCAATTAAATCTCTAAGCCATTGACTGCTTTCATGAGCATTTGGCATCTCAAGAAGAAGTGACAATAGATGTATAATAAATCGATATTCAAACCGTTCATGTTCAGATATTGAAGAATCTTCCTTAACCATCTCAATCGTCAATCTCTTTGTAGCATTGATCAACTCTGGCACTCTTATGAAAAGGTTTACATAAATCTGATAAGCATCGTTAATCGTTAAAATACTTGTTAATGTAGCTTTTTTGCTCTCTAAAAATTGCAATAAACTTGCAACCTGCTGCACCTCAAAGGAGTGTGGTTCTGGATATTGAATTATAAAATACCGTCCATAGGTTGCTTCTTCCTGCCAGATTTCATGAGATAAATTCAGCATATAAAATGGATTAGATACTCTTAAAATTTTACTGGATAGCACACCATCAACTCTTACTCTGATCACCCCCTGAATCTCTAATATCTTGATGCATCTAAAAATTGCATCTTTAGACATACCTGTTTTGTGCTTTAATTCGTGTATTCCACACTTATTGGTAATTCCATATTGATTACTATTTCTAACCAATACCATAAGCACTAAAGCGGACTTAAAATCCAAGATCCCCGACAATCTAGATGATGTATGTTGCAAATGGTGCATATAAAAATCATCTAGTCTGTTTTCAACAAGATTTTGAAAAAGCCCTATAAGAGGGAAATTATCTGCTCTTGCTGTTTGACGAAACCACTGTTCTAATTTCAGTGGTTTAATTTTTTTTGCATTCATACAAGCTAAGAATAGGCTGTAATCGATATAACTCTTTTTTTCAGAAGTTAGCCCATCTTTTCCTTGGATTAAAATTCTGTGGGCTTCCAACTCAGTAATACATTCCTTAATTTTTTTTTCATTGATATGAAAGGTCGTTGCCATTTTTTTTATGGATGGAACAGCTTCTCCCAATTTCAGTTCAGCTATGAGTTTAAGTAATAGCCACCTTGCTTGAGGACTTAAAGCAATCGGTGAATAGTCATGAATCAGCAAAAAAAATGCAATCTTAGATTCAGATGAATTCATTCTATTTCCCCTAATTTTGCCCACGGCTCTAGCCAATAAAAGTCAGTACTTAAGCAAAAGACACTACTATTAATATTATATTTAATATTAACTTAAAATTTTATTTAACATTAATATAATATTAAGTTAATATCAATCAAGTCAATAATTTCCTACAGACAAGAATATGGCAAGACCCTACGAGCACCTTTCTATCTGGATTCAAAATGATCGAGAGCTTAAAGAAGAATTCATACTACAGAATAAGAATGAGTGGCTTAAAAATTATCCCAATGAATTTTATGTTTCAGTGACTCAGCACAATAATTTAGGTCCATATGCTGAAGTAGCTGTACTAAGCACAAAGGAAGTAATGACCATTTCAAAACGGTTATATGAAATCATTCGTAAAAAATTCAGAGAGTTTAAATACCGGAAAAATCACAAATCAAAGGGGCATTTGCAAGCAAGAATAAGTAAGAACACCAAATTAAAGTTAGAGAACATCAAAAGAAAGCTGGAACACGCAAATGCCTCTACAACACTTGAGCATATGATTAAAAATTTTGATGAAGACAAATTTAAACTAAAATTGCAGGTTGAAGATTTACAAGAACAACTTAAAGTGGCAAAAAGTAATGAAGCATTACTTACAAAACGGTCAGAAAATACATTAAAAATGCAGCAAGCTTATGACAACCAAATTCAAGAGTATTTATTCAACCAATGTGTGGCTATTACACTAAAACTGAAAATGCTTGATCAATACATTTCCTTTAAAGAGGATATTGATAGCATCTACGAGTCTTTTGATAAAATTGAAAAAGAAGCAGCACAAGCTGAAATTATTACTAAACTAAAATCTAGACTTGAAGATAAAATGCTCAACATCAAAGCTTCTTTGAAACCAACCTCTGATGAAGTAGTCCCACTTAATGTAAGTACCGACCTAGACTCTCATAAAAATACTACCATCTCCACTAAGCCTTCAAGTTATGCAAAAGGTTTATCAACTCACCATGACTCCCCTGTCTCTGAGAATCCACCTAAAGACCTCTCTGATACTGAGCACCCCACCATAAAAAGTAATGCTGGATCTTCACATTTACGTGAAGATCAATTGAATCCATTCAAAAAAAAATACTAAGAATTGATCAAAGTATTATTTCCGACAAGATAGTAGGCTGAGTTCGGAGCTCATGAATGATGGTTTCAGCAATGTATCCACCACTATAAGGCATCTTATACCCAAACTTTTCCATCTCTTTAGAAGGGTATTTTGCTTTCAGTATCTGATTAAGATTGTTAAGTTCGAGCTGTAATTTTTCTATTTTTTTCGCAATTGATGCTGGCTTTCTTCGCAGGCCATCAGACTGAGCTTTAGCGTACAACCGCTTACTCTCCTGCTCTAATTCACTGAGCATTTTTTGCTTAAGCACAAGTTCAGACTGAAGCCATTCAATATCGTAAACCTCAAAAGCTTTGACCAGATCATCAAGCACAAAATGAACAGCTTGATTCAAATTAACCCATTTGCCACGACTCGCCACCTGCTCTCTTAAAGTGCGATATAAAATTTCCCGTCTTGGATATAAATGCTTGTCGTAACGAGCTTTGACTGCAATAATTGCCTTTGCACTTTTGGCAATTGTACGGTTCTGAATAAACTCCACCCCACCAAGCATTTGCACATAAGCAATTAAAATATCTGAATATTGCCTTTGGAAAATTTTGGCAGGCAAGTTATTCACCTCAAGTCTTAATGTATTTATCTGCATTAAAAGCTGTGCAATCTGGAATGGCTTGAAAGGGATTGAAACCACATCCCCCATCATTTCTAAATGAAAAGCTGACTGCTCACTCAATGGGAAATCATTCTGCTGCATTCTTTTTATGATTTTTTCTTTTTGATCAATATATGATTGATTCTCCGTTTCTATTAATTCATTATCCAATTCACACTGATAGTAGTAACAAAAGTTTAACCATATATCCTGCTCAAGCTGCTCTAACCTTGATAATTTTTTGTCAATCATAATTTATTAAAATACAGATAATTGCATAGCATAATACTACTATATTTCTAGATATGCGTACTGCTCTATTTTAAACATTTTCTAAATTTTATAGTTACCCCATCAATGAACTGATCTAATAGTTTTAACATTATAGGTTGATTTCCAGCCAATATTTAAGGTTAAAAAATTAGTTCTTTTATCTAATTGCGATAATCACAAAAGGATCAAAGATATGGGCTACTTAACATCTAAAGAAATTCGCCACAAACTCAAAAATTGCTCTGCATCGACTTTATGGCGTTACCAACAACCTAATCAAAAAATGTTCGAGCAACCAATGCCTCAACCTATTAAGAAATGCGCTGGCTCTACTAGCCTTTGGGATGAAGAAACGTTTAACGAATGGCTAATCAAATATTTCAATAACAACCAAATGAGTAATCTGTCTAGCTAGACAGATTACTTAATTTTTTCCACCATTTTTTATAAGCCTTCGACATCTCTTTTTGATAATCATAATAGTCATATGTCCCCTGTTCCCCAGGCATCACATGACCAACCATCAGTTCCGCAACATCCCTACTTGTAAACGCACTGAAATTTGTCCTTGCTGTACGCCGTAAATCATGCATAGACCAATGATCCATTTCAATTTTATAATTCTTCCTTGCAAATTGCATGAAGTTATAAGGGGTATCTGTTGGCCCACTACGCCCCATTGGCTCTTTGCCATTTTCATGTGGGAAAATGTATTCAGAATTACTCAAATCCATTGCAGACTGAAGCCACGGTTTGATCTCATCAATAATAGGTCGAACAATGTCCCCTTTACTTTCTCCTGTCTTATGATTTTCATACGGTACTGTCCATGTATTTTTACTAAAATCAAAATCTGATTTCCGTGCAAGCCTCAACTCACTATATCGATTACCATAAAACAAACATAACTTGAGAAATAAAACATTCCTTAATGATGTTCTAGACTCATCACAAATTTTAAAAATTAAAGACAACTCATCATCTTGTAATACTCGAACAGTTTTATTTTTCTTAATATTTAAGTCACGCTTTCCAGTGATATGTCTTATGGGATTTTGCTCAATTAATTTTCGATTAATCCCCCAATCCAAACACTGCTTTGTATTCGTAAGAATGCGATCAGTAATTGATGGCGACTGTTTAAATTGCTCTTCTAGTAAATCTAACCACATGTGTAATGTAATTTGCTCGGCAGGGATTTCCCCCAACTTAGGAAAAACATATAGTTCAAATGATCTTAAATATTGATCTGCATTTTTTTTGTTTGGAATACTATATTTCGTATGCCACTCACGAAATAACGCTTCAAAAGTTATAGCCTCTGTGATCTTGTGAAGTTCTACTTTTTTATGAATACGTGGGTCATGTCCCTTTTCTAAAATTGCTTTCATTTTCTGCAATTCAATACGAGCTTCTTTAAGGCTCATATTTGGATAGGTTCCCAAGTCTAAACGAGCTTGCTTATCGTTATATCGAAAACGCATCTGAAAAGTGAGTTTTCCTTTTTGCGATACACGAACGCTCAATCCATCTTGATCAGACTCTGTATGTATAGCTGAACGTTCACGATCTAGATTCTTCTTAAGCCACGTATCTGTTAAAGGCATTTTACTCCACCTGTGTACATATTTTTTTTCAAATAGAAAATTCTAGAAAATGTGTACACACATATGTACACAAACATACTGACTAGACTTGAAATCTATTGAATGGGGTTGAAAGATATACCAGATAAAGAATATCAATATTTTTATATTTTTACATCACTTACAATGCTTTTATTATTATATTTGAAATAGGTTGAATGGGCTTAAATAGATATCAAATATTTGGGTGGGAAATAATCGCGAAAGTACGACGCTGAGCGACTTGTGCCGCTAATTCATCTGTAAAGCTCATGGAAATACACCTACTGCAAGATGTGCAGTGCAAAGATCAGAGTTGATCAAATAGATAAAAATTAGCGATATTGTAGCCGAATCGGTCTGCTTGTTCTATTGTCTTTTCTTGCACTTCAAACAACAGCCGATTCACACACCTCTTTTTAATCTTGCCAAGGCGTTGGACAATCGGGGAGCACTAAACTGCCTGAGGCCTCTTTACGAATATGCGTTGCAGCATCGTCTTGATCTTCATACCAACATTTTTCATTGTTATGCATAAGGGTAATTTTGCCGGTACCCACTTGTGTGGAATTGGCGGTGGGCGTTGCCACCAAAAGCCAAGTACTTGTACTACTGTTATCTTGATCTAAAGCCACACCATAGACGTCGGTTAAAGTTAAACTGTAATTAGGATTGGACGCAGGAAAATCTGCACCGCCTAATTTACTGATATTCATGTCTTTAAAACTTTGATTGACCAATTTATAACTGGCCAATTGATGCGACAACATCATTAAATGCGCTTGCACTTCAACGCGTTTAGATTTTTGCACATATGTTTGATAGTTAGGAATCGCAATGGCTGCCAAAATAGCAATCACCGCGACTGCTAAAATTAACTCAACAAGCGTAAAACCACGTACTTTCATGCTTACCATTCCTGAGGTTTTTCACCACAATCTGTGGCTGTGGCGACCAGTAAATCTAAACTTGCACACTTTTGACTCCCCGAGGTGAGTAAATAGCTCGGTGATTCACGTAAATAATGCTGTCCATCTTGATACGGTGTTGCAATGAGTTTATAGCCTTGACCAATCACAGATTGCTGTAAATCTTTATGGGTATTGCTATCTAAAATTTGCACTTTATAACGGTATTTTTCAGCCGTGGCATCTTTAGGTAAATACACCACTCCGGCTTCAGTCTCATATTCTGCAATAAATCCTGCATAATTAAGTTGGCGCCCACGGTAACTTTCTAAACGCTCCGAGAGCATTAACAGCTCAGCTTGTGCTTTGGCTTGGTAACTACGTGCAATGTAACGTTCATAGCTTGGGATAGCAATTGCAGCAAAAATTGCCACAATCACCACCACAGCCATCAGTTCAATTAAGGTAAATCCGTGCTGGGCTTTCATTCAATCACCATTCAAACCAGCGAGTCGGCTTAATCACACGGGCTTGAGAATATTGCTTTAAGCGCTGTTCGGTTAATTGAGGATTATCTTCATCACATTTACCCACACAAGCTTCTTCAGTAGCGGTAATCGGTCCAATTAAGCTTGAGGTACGATTACTGTCCCCTGTTGCACCTAAAGTCGGCCCTGTAATGCCTTGATAATCTTGCTTGACATAAGCGGCGCAATCACCAAATGGCGCACAGACGCGGTGAATAGTGGATAAACCTTGTACCCCACCACCACAGGTATTGGCCACATTATTTAAAGTGGCTTTTGGATCGTATAAGTTGATATATAAGTCACTTGCAATCAGTTGCGATTCTTCAAAAGATTTGGCAAATTTTTCTTGATTGGTATCTGCAACCGAATTGAGCTCAAATGCCCAACCACGATATTGACCTGCTACACGCCCCATATTGGCACGAATTTGGTCATTGTTCATGTTGCCACCACCCCAACTTAGACTGGTTACACCACGACCCAATAAGCCACGCGCTGCCATGTTATTTTCAGTGGCTTCAACACTTAAACCTACATCTTGTGCAAAGCTTGGTTTTTCAAGACCATTCATGGCTGCATCGTAATCAAACACGCCATACAACTTATTACGCGCTTGAGTGGTTTCAAGTGGGAAACTACGGTTACCTGAACCTGCTGTAATTAACACAAAACGTGATTGTCCTGCGTCAAACACAGCCGTGGTCAAACGATCATAAAAACGAGGTACAAAACTTGGACGATTAAGACGCTCGTTTTCGCTGTCGATGCTTGCCTCACGCAAGTTGGCAATACGCTGAACACGAATGGCTAAATTGTTTTTTTGAGTTAAACTAATTTGATTGACGTTGTTTAAGTCAACACGGAAAATTTGGCCACCAAGGTCAGCAAAATAAATCATATCTGCCAAGCCATCAGCATCGTAATCACGCACTACAGGCTGACCAACAACGCTGTATAACACTTGTGACTGCTCGGTTTTTTTATGCGCTTCACGAATACCTGTAGTATTGGCACTGGTCATCCAAATCAATTCGCCTGTTTCGGCATCAACCACATATAAAGCATTACCTTTAGTGGCTGTGGTGGTCGGTTCTACAAACTTACCTGCCTCTTCTTCATACACACTGGCGTCATAACCACCACCAAAAATGAGAACTTTACGACGTTCACCACCTACACGTAATTCAGTCACTGTCGGTTTTGACCAAATTTGTCCCATACGTGAAAATTCTGACAAGCCCGGATGCAAATGGAATAAAAGCTCTGGATTGGTTGGATTTATAATATTCAAACCATACAATGCCTCGCCGCCCATACGTAAACCACCATAAATATTTAAACGGTCAGCTTGATACTGTGCGGTGGTTTGGTTATTGGCATTTGCCACTTTTACCTTAAAGGTATTGTCGGCAGTCCACGGCGCATCTACCCCATAGGCAATACCGGTTTTGTTTTCAGCAACAATCCCTTTGGAGTATTCTTGAGCCAATGTGTCATATTGATTTTCTATAATCTCTTTAGGCACAAAAACTGATTTTTCTTCACCGGTTTTTGCATCAACAATATGCAAGCCACCTTCCATTGAGCCATAAACTACATACTCATTACGCCCATTGAGCACGGTTTTGCCATTTGGGTCGAGTTTGGCTTCTTGGGTCACCAATAATGGCGTTGAATGAACCACCCCGCCTAAATAACGATAAGGACTCTGTGGGGTTTGCGTGACTTTTTCAATATCACTTTTTGATAAAGTCAATTTAATGCCTTCAGGCAATGCCACTGGATAGCCCAAATAGTTGAGCAAAGCATAACGCTGACGGATACTTAAATCTTCAATTTCTTCGGTGAAAATCCCTTTGGTTAGGTTGTCTTTTGTAACCTGCTTAATGTCACCTTCATCCATAATAAACACACGGCGCTCAGCACTTGGTTTACTTGGGTCAGTGTCCTGGGTTTGCATAGATGGCACAGGAATTTTTTGCCACGCGCCACCACTATTCACCAATGAATGATCCACATCTGTTTGCTGCGACCATAAATCTTTGGCAGCCGGGTTAATCACTTGCTGATTATTTACAATGTTATAAATTGGGTTTTTACTGGTATCTTTTAAAGTACCATCCACAATATTGTATTTTTTAAGGTTACCCGCCCATGTACGCAGACTGCTGTCTTCTTGTGGCATGACCATTGGGAAGAAACCTGTGGTCATCAGCTGAGTTTGATCAAGTGGATCACGGGGTACAGAAATCGAACCTAAACTCGATGGGGTAAAATCAACTTTAAGTGTTTCTACAAACTCAACAATACTGTTGGCAATATCATCTGAATTAGTAGCTTGATAGAAACCACCTTCGCCATAGCCATAGCCTTTACTGCCCCACTTACAGGCATTTTTTACATCTTCGTTGCTGGTTGAGTCGCAATCATAACTGCCATCTGGTTTTCTGCTTAAACCTTCAAAGGTCGAACCAAAGCCCACCACCGCTGTTTTAATGCTTACGCCCGCAGGGTTTAACGCTTTGTTATTGAGTTTTTTGGCATACTCACCAATATATTCCCAACCGCCAGTTTCACCTGTAAATAGATTTGACTGTAATTTTGGTGATTTTAAAATATTGTTGGTTGGCTTAGTTTTAAATGCATGGGCTGAGGTCAGCGAATGGTTCATAATCGCTTGTGCCATGGCATCTTTGGTGGAGTTTGGCGCACCATCGGTTAAGAAATAAATCCCGTTGCCATCACAGCTATTTTCAGAAGCACCAGCAATATAGGTATTACTTTGATCTGATTTTTTTGCACTTGCCACTGAATAACGGAAACCACCTACCATATTGTCGGTGTACGAGGTTGCTGCGCTTTGTTCAATCAATGCAAATGGGTTGGTACGATAAGAAACCAAACCATTGGAACCACCTGCATAACCACTCCATACTGTACCCACAATCGGCTCAATATCGAGTGGCTCGTTATCCACTTTCATCCAACCGCCGTAACGCCAGCCCACAGGTAATTTTCTAAAGACATCCCATGCCTCATTAAAATCATCGGTCCATTGCATAAAGCTTTCTTGGCTTGTGACACGGCTCCACCCAGATGCTTGCGTGTTGTCTGGACGGTAAACCCCTTTATCAATGGTGCCTTTAGCGAGCGTCTTTTGACCAGAATCATAGCTTGGCCAGTTATTGACACATTGCTTCACGTTTTTATATTTTGCACCAAGTGCTGTAGTTAACTCTGGACCTAGCTCCACACAAATAAAGTAAACCTGTTCCTCCCCTTTTTGCATCACCATATAACCATCGTACATGTAGTCTATTTTAGTGAGCTTATTATGGGTGTCATCCACACCTGTGCCTGTGCCCATCATATAAGCACCAGATTCAGCATAAGCATGCGCAGTTGGTGTACCACTTGATGATTTATAGACGTTAGGATAATTAATACTTGAGAGTTTTAAATTGCTATTGGCTGTGCCATCTTCATTGCTGATGGTATCAAGTGACTTAAACTGGGCAATCGCTTTGGCCAAATCTTTACGATGTTCAGGTGTTAAAGGTGCATTAGGCACCAGAACTGTACCTGAGTGACCATCCACTAATTTATTGTTGGCTTCTGAGACATTAATTTCAGTTTTTGAAGAAAAATGCCCCAAACCCATGACAATTTTGTCGTTGAGTTTTTGACTGGCCAACAAAGGTAAAATGGCATCTTTTAGACGTGATAGACGGTCATATTGGGTAACTCCGTTTTTGGTACAGCCACGCATGTAATAAGGAATCGTTTCACCATCAATCACCACAGTTTTATAGATGGCTGTTTTGTTATACGTTGGACTACCCCATTTAGTGTCTTTTAAATTATAGGTCCACTCTTTAAAATTGGTCGTGCTCGTACGATTAGCATGATATTCCGCCACCGATGTACGGTCACATAAGGCACTATCTACATCACCTGGGCTACCAAACACATTATCCTTTGGCATCACCAAAGAGCTAATCCCCATACTACCTGAAGTATCAAGCATTAAGAAAATTGAGGTCTTACCCTGTTGATTGCCTTTATAAATACTTAAGTCACTGGCGTAAGTTGGCACAATTGCTACGGGCAGCAAGGCCATGAATTTGACAAGCGGTTTTAATTTCATGATTTTCTTCCCCAACCCGATTAGCGCTTTGTCTCAGACAAACGCACAACATACTCTGCTAACTGTGTATTAAGCGGCACGCCCAATTGATTTAAACATTCGTGTACTGTTTCCACTTTCACTTGTGAAGGATTAATCGCAGGATCAGCACGATTTTTAAGTAAAGTGTCATCCATCATTCGCTCTTGTAAGCAGACTTTAATTTCATCCATACTCACACCTGAAGCCAAAGCGGGTGCAAATGATGTGACAATAACGCGTACACGCTTGGTTTCCACATTCACGTCTTTCAAGTCACTATTTTTAGTGGTTAAATCAAAACGTCCCATTTCCACAGTTGGGTCATCTGGACTCACCACTGCCACTTGTGTAACCACCGCTTTACGACTAATTGAGAACATGGTTTCAGGGTCACATACTGCATTAATATCACCGGATAAAGCCCCACTAACACCCTTGGCTTGAGCAATATTCAAACGCTCAATAATACGAAATTCTGATAAATCAAAAAACGAGCCTTTGCCTGCATTATTGCCCACTTGTGTAGGTTTAAAGCAAAACTGTAATTCTCGACCTTGGTTACCTGCCAATAAAACTTGGCCCACAGGGGTACTGGCTAAACTATTGGCCTCATTTGATTTAAAGTTTTTTTCAAAATGATCCAACGCCACGTCGGAAGTTTGCATTAACAAAGTTTGTACCTGCGCATTGGTGGCAAGTTTTAAGCTAAAAATACTTTGTTGAATGGCATACACCCCAATCACACTAATCAGCAGCAATAAAATCAACACCATAACAAGGGTGGCACCATGTTGTTTATTCATTGAATGACATCCCCCAAACCACCATTACGCAGTGCAATTGTGGTGCTATAAATTTGTCGCATAAACTTATCATCAGGTACAGCAAGGTTTTTATCTAAAACTTGATACTGACGTTGTGTTGAACTTGGTACTTTTTCAGATGAACGCACCAACCACGCTAAATTCACCCCAATAATCGCAGGTCGTGCAGTTTGATTTTCATTCAAAGCTAAAGCGTTATACGCTGCTACATCTAGTGTGCCTGTACGTTGATTTTGATGACGAACCATGAGTTGCACACGCATATATTCAACATGTCTGGCAATCAAATGTCCTTCACTTGAGCCATAATCGCCCATTAAAGTTTCGGTGTTTTCAATACTAAAAGAATCTTCTTGGTCATCAAGCAGACGTTGTGGTGTGCTTTCACCTTGAGCAATAAAGACGCTATCAGAACAGTATAAATCAGCGCTTTGATCAGCATTTTTCTTTACATAATACTTTTCAATCACATACCAACCTTTTTTAAGCTCAGTTAAGCTACGGTTGGGGCCGCGCACTTGCCGACCAGTACAGGTACGCATGTCCATAGGCGCTTGATACATCACCACCAATTGATCACTATTGAGCGACCCAAAAGCACTTGGCGTAGTTGCACTACCCGAAACGTAATTTTGCCCTTCAATTGCTGTCTCTTGTACCTTCAAGCCATGTAAATTGCCTTGTAGTGTTTTGGTCACATCAACATATTGGTCTGATAAAACAATCCCACCATATAGGCTTTGATCATTCATGGCACCCCCATTACCATGATTGGCCAAACGAATATTTTTAGTGACATTGTTTAAACCAAATACCCCACTGTCTTGCACGGTGGACGCGGCTTGCTGAATCTGATAATTCACCTGAGCACTTATAAATAATTGCACCGCAACCGCCACTAACAATAAACCAATCGTCAAAGACACCATCAGCTCAATCAGGGTAAAACCTTGTTGCTTAATCATTAGTATGCCTCCAACACTAAACAGTCTGGATCATTGGCATAACGACCTGCATCTAGTGCTACTGCATTGTCTGAACCATTATCATTTAAGCAACGATGCTCAACACTACGCGCTGCAATTACAGGCTGAGTTTCATTCCAAGCAGCAATTAGACATAAACGCTGTTGTTGCGCTGAGGTATTAGGACAAAAATCCACCCCTATTTGAATAGTTTTACTGTTGGCGACTTGCTGCTGTTGATACAAATCTAATTGTGCTTGTTGATCTACATTACAATCTTGTGTGGTCGCGCAACTTGGTAAAGCAGTGGGAATACTCACACGATAGTTGCCACTACTGTTCACCCGAATTTTTTCAGCCAAACCATTGAGTAAAATTAAGGCATCAGAGCGCTTTAAAGCTTCTTCTGTGGCCACAGTGGCACGAACTTGTAACGCCACAAAACCTAAAATGGCCACCGATAAAATCAACATGGCAACCAACACTTCAATTAAACCAACCCCTCGTTGCGCATGTAGATTCATGTACATGCTCCGGCTTGACTTACATCAACATGACCTGGCATATAAACCGTAATGGCATAAGAGCGCTCACCTGCACATAAGGTCAAGGTTTGTTGAGTGGTATAGCCTTGTGAACTAAATAAAAACTCAGTAGAACTGCCTGGCTTTACATAAACTTTTTCATCAAGCTGCAAAGCGTCAATTCTTTGTTGTTTTTGATTGTCATTGAATTGTGCATAACCCTTTAAGCTTTTACCGCACTCAGCTACAGACTCACCCATTTTTGCAATACATAATGCACGTTCACTGTTGGTTAATACCGACTGACTACGTAAATCTTGCAATGCCACTTTGACATCAATCGCCGCTTGTTTGAGTTTTTGATTTTCTAAAGCACTGGCTAACGATGGCGTCGCAATTAAGGTAATGATGGCTAAAATACTGAGCGTTACCATTAATTCAATCAGTGTAAAACCACGTATGTGCTGTGTTGTAAAAATCGCCTTGCTCAATGGTGCCTACCTCAAAGTGCTGCTGCTGGGAGAGAGTTTTTCAGCGCAAGATTATCACAACTCTGATAGTGGCAATACTCGCCATTTTTAAGAGATTGACGCACTGCTTCACATATTTAAAAAATATTGCTATCTGCATAAAATAAAATCATCCTATTTTGCCGATAAATGGTATAAGGAGGCAGATAAAAAACCCGATACAAACACTCTGATTTGTTTTAAATATTTGTTTTTATTTATTATAATCCAAACTAATTTAGTCAACTTTAATATATAAAATATCTAAAGATATAGCTTTAAACGATGCGTGCAAATATTGCTCAATTAGATTAAAAAGTTCAATCGGGCCGAAAAATAGATTGGCATAATTTGCCAATTTATCCCCAAAAAAATATTGTCAAGCAATTGTATAGGATTTTACGAGGGTAGTTTTGGCAATGACATCTGTTCTAATTCTTCAATTGGCATAGGCATACCAAACAAATAGCCTTGTAGCTGCTGTGAACCTAAACGTCTTAAAATATCGGCTTGCTCTTGCTGCTCAACCCCTTCTACAGTCACAATCAAGCCAAGTTTGATCACCAAGCGAATAATACTTTCTAAAATCATTTCTTCTTTGGAGTTTGCTTTTAGATCTAAAAGAAATGCACGATCAATTTTAAGCTCATTAACCGGCAACTTTTTTAAATACAAAAAGCTTGAATGACCTGTACCAAAGTCATCAATAGACAATTGAATGCCCATGCTACGCAACCTTTGGAAGGTTTCAATCGTTGTATCAATGTGATGCATGGCTGTGGTTTCAGTCACTTCAAGCATTAAATGTGCAGGATTGACAGGATATTTTTCAAAAAGCTGCTCTAAGGTGCTCAATAAGTTCTTATGCTCAAATTGAACAGCTGATAAATTCACTGCAATAGGGAAATACTGACGTCCTGCTTGTTCCCAAATTTGAATTTGCTTGAGTGCTTCTTCAATGACCCAATAGCCCATTTGAATGATTAAACCTGTTTGTTCAGCACCACGGATAAACAAATTCGGACCAAGTAAACCCAATTGTGGATGTTGCCAACGAATTAAAGCCTCAACCCCACACACTTGATAGTCGCTGCAGGTAAATTTAGGCTGATAAAATAAGATAAACTGGTGTTCTTCAACCGCTTTATACAATTCATTGACCAAGCGACTTTGGCTTTTAATTTCTTCTGATTGTACGCAATAATTGTAAATAGAATAGGTATTACGCCCTTGAAATTTAGAGGTCAGCATTGCAGCATCGGCGTTCATGAGTAGATCTTGTAGGTTTTGTCCATGTTCAGGATACATGGCAATCCCCATACTGGCAGAAATATGAACCTCTTTCCAAGCAATTAAGAAACGCTCTTGGATGGTTAATAAAATTTGCTCAGCCAAATCAATGGTATGTTCTAAGGTGGCACGTTCTACAATCAGTAAAAACTCATCTCCACCAATACGCAGTAATTTTTCATTGGGTGAGAGTTTGCGGTGAATACGTGCTGTCATCTGAACTAAGAGCTGATCTCCTACATGATGCCCAAAACCATCATTCACAGTCTTAAACTGATCAAGATCAATATAAATAAAGGCAAGCTTATGATGATGATATTGGTGATGACTAAACAAAGTATCGGCATATTCAGTTAAAAAAGAACGATTTGGCAACTTGGTTAAGCTATCTTTTAAAGCTTGACTGACCAATTCTTGATTCAGTTTAAACAGTTGTCGGCTACGCTCTTCTAAACGCTGATCCATGATCGCCACCACAAAAGCAGCCATTAAAATCAAGCTGGTGACAAAGATGACACTAAACAATAAAATGCCTTCTTCTGAGGCGACCACTCCTTCAAATAAGGCATGATCACCAAGATCCCATCGCACGGCTGCCATGCCGGTATAATGCATACCAATAATGGACAATGCCATCATCAAAGCAATTGCAGCTTTAAACAGCAATTTACGCTTAACATTATGTTTGTATTTAAATGACAGCCAAAAGGTTAAACCTGTTCCACTCACTGCAATAAAAATGGAACATAACACCAATAACACGTTGTAACGCGGTTTATAACCTTCAACGATTAACCCCATCATACCGGTATAGTGCATACCTGTAATGGCCAATCCCATGAGGAATGAACCCAATACTAAACGTACTAGAGATAAGCTTGGGCGATTGTTTAACCAAATTGCAAAAGTCGAGGCAACAAAGGCAATAAAGTAAGACAAAATGGTGAGTGGATAATCAAAAGAATAAGGCGCAGGAAAATCGCAGGCGAGCATACCCATAAAGTGCATACACCAAATTGCAGCACCTAAGGTTGCTCCGCTTCCGAGCAAAACAATTTTTTCTAACTCTTTGCGTAAGCCTTTAAATAATAGTTGTTGGATCGAGACGGCAAAATAACAAACGACTAATGCTACAGCCACTGATCCTGCAACCAGACTCAGCTCATAATGGAGATGTACCATCATTGACTTCCATAAGCTTGATTCGTCTAGTCTGCAGTAAAATGCTGCACAAAAAATTTTCCCCAAATGTAGTCAATACTACAAACTTTTTGTTAGACGAATAAGTGTGACTAGAATCTAACACTTCAACGGTGAGGTCAAGTAGCAGCCAACTTGTTATATTCAGGTAATTGTGGTTTTTAAAAGGATATTTTGAGTAATCTATCACAACTATTTAACAAAATTAAAAAAAGTCGACTAAAGTCGACTTTTTAAAAATACATAAATACCACAAATTGGTAATTGATTGTTTATTTTTTCTTCAAACCAACATAGTCTAACAATACATGCGCCGACTCAATCACAAATGCCTCTTCTTCAGGCAGTGCTGGACGTTGGGCTGCCTTCATTTTGGCACGTTGTTCCGATAAGGCATCAATAGACGCTTGATAAGTTTCCCAGTTGGCATACGGTTTTTGACCTGTGGCAACACGGCGGGCATTTTCAGCCGCCAAGGTTTTTTGCTCAAGTTCCAATAATTCAGCACGGCGTTGGTCTAAATCAAGCACGACACTTTTTTTCTCTTCAGCTTTTTTAACCAAGGCTTTACGTTGCTCTAAATACTTAAACTGTGGATCTAGGCTGACGCGTACTTGTGAACTTTTTGCTAGCTGTGCCACATATGGGCGCACCGACCCTTCACGTTTAAACGGTGCTGTACTAATGGTGTCCCATTCAAGTGCATTTTTAGCTTTACGTTCGCCAAATTCTTCACTGTAAATATCCACCAATTGAATATCTGGAATCACGCCTTTATTTTGGGTACTGCCACCGGTAATGCGATAGAACTTACGCTGTGTAAGTGTTGCTTGACCATAAGCTAAGCTATCAAGCTGCACTTGTGCTGTGCCTTTACCTGTGGTTGGGCTACCAATCACAATTCCACGCTCATAATCTTGAATGGCTGCTGAATAAATCTCGCTGGCAGATGCCGAAGCTAAGTTAATCATCACCGCCAAAGGTCCAGCATAGGTTTGGGCACCACCATCGTTGTCTTCAAACACACTGACATTGCCATTACCATCACGAATTTGCACCACAGGTCCAGATTGAACCACTTGACCCAACATACGTGCTACTTCTTCTAATGAACCACCCGGATTATTACGTAAGTCCACAATAATACCGTCAACCTTTTGTGCCGCTAAGGCTTTTAATGCATTGTTAGTATCTTCTGAAACCGAACGATATTGATCACCGGCACGGCGCGCACGATAGTTTAAATAAAACGATGGAATCTCAATCACCCCTAAGGTGTGTTGCTTGCCATCGCGGCTAATGTTCACGGTACGACTACGCACACCGGCATCTTCTTCTTGAATTACATCACGGCTTAGCGTCACCACACGCGCTTGACTTAACGATGCACCCGGACCAAGTAAACGTAAATGGACTTTGGTACCACGTTTACCACGAATTAAGCCCACCACTTCTTTACTTGGCCAGCCAATCACATCCACGATTTTCTCGCCATCTTGACCCACACCAATAATACGATCACCCGATTTGACCTGACCTGATTTGCTGGCAGGACCACCCTCAACAATGGTTTCAATCTTGGTGTAATCTTCGTTGCTACGATCAGGGCGAATGGAGACCCCAATACCTTCTAATTGCAATGAACTTTGACGATTAAGTTCAATCGCATCAAGTGGTGGGAAATAACTACTATGTGGATCATAGCTTAAGGTCATGGCATTTAAGGCTTTGTCTAGCACATCATCGCTTTTTAGACGGCTAATCCGCTCTAACTGACGGGTATAACGCTTGGTTAAGGTCTGCTCAGGCGTTAAATCTTCAGGGCCTGATAAATCTTGCCCATTGGCTAAACTTGGATTCTCTTTTAAGGCTTTTTGTTTGGCCTGTTCTTCTTCACGGTTTAAGGTGAGATTAATTAATTGCGACACCAACATTTTGCGCCAATACGTTTGTTGCTCTGCTTTGGTTTTAAAGAACGGGGCTTTTTCACGGTCAGTATCAATAAAAACATTCTTTTGCTTTAAGTTTTGCGGTTTTTTCAGCTCATCAAGCATAAACTGATAAAACTCAGTTAAACGCTCACGATACAGCGCATGAATGGCATAAGGTGCTGTTAAATCACCTGCCTTTAATGCCATGCCTAAAGTTGCGCCATATTGTTTTTGGTATTTTTCAACTTCTGAGCTTAAAAACAAAGAATGGTCGGCATCTAAACTATCAATATAAAAATCTAAGATACGTTTTGACATTTGGCTGTCTAAACGCTGATTTAAATAATGTTGACGATCCACCAAGGTTGCCAATTGACGCGTCACTAAGGCTTGTTCTTGAGTCGGCTGAATTTGACCTGCGGCCTGAGCGACCGTGGTTGCGTCATTGGCTGCAATTGCTTCACTCACCACATGAGTAAAGAAGAATCCACCCGTTGCAACAGCAACGGCACACGCGATGGTTTGAAGTTTCATAATGTCTAAATTTTTCCTTCTATTGAATCTGGCAAGACCGCAGTGAACTACAACTCATGCTACTTTGTTCAATCTGTGTTTATCGTGTAGTTTTATCATAATGTCTGCTGACAAACTGTAGCAAATCATTGCACAATGCAGCTCTCTTTCCTTGAAAATTCTAACACGGACATCGCTATGATCGGCGCTTTGATGCTTGATATTGCAGGCACCACTTTAAATCTAGAAGATATTCAACTGTTACAACACCCACAGGTGGGTGGCGTGATTTTATTTGGTCGTAATATTCAATCACCCGCTCAAGTTCGTGCCTTAACCGATCATATGCGTCAAATTCGTGCCGATATTTTAATTGCGGTCGATCAAGAAGGCGGTCGTGTCCAACGCCTAAGACAAGGCTTTACTTTGTTGCCTGCCATGGGGCGTTTTGGTGAACTCTACCAAAGCGAACCTGAGCGTGCCTTGAGCCTTTGTGAAGAATGTGGATGGCTCATGGCTACTGAAGTTTTAGCCGTGGGGATTGATTTTAGCTTTGCCCCAGTTTTGGATATTAATGATATTAGTGATGTGATTGGGGATCGTGGTTTTGCCAAAAATCCACAAGCTATTATTGCCCTTGCTCAAGCCTTTTTAAGTGGTATGCAGCGTGCAGGTATGGCAAGCACAGGCAAACATTTTCCCGGTCATGGCTCAGTTAAAGCCGATTCACATGTGGCAGCAGCGATTGATCTGCGTAGTTTAGCCGAGATTAAAGCACACGATATGCAGACCTTTGTGCAGTTAAAAGACCAACTTGATGCTTTAATGCCAGCCCATGTGATTTATCCACAAGTTGATCCAAATCCGGCCGGTTTTTCTGAATTTTGGTTACAACGCATTTTACGTGAACAACTGCAATTTGATGGTGTGCTGTTCTCAGATGATTTAAGCATGCAAGCAGCTTGCGTGGCAGGTGGTGCCGATGCCCGTATTTTAGCGGCACTAAAAGCCGGCTGTGATATGGGTTTGGTGTGTAATGATCGTGCAGCGCAATTACTGGCTTTAGATGCCATTCAAGATTTACCATTGCCCAATCAAGCACGTTTAGAGCGTATGCGTGGCAACATTCCAAGCCTTGAGATTGGTGAAGAACTTAATTTAGGTGAAACGTGGCGTGAAGTACGCGATCGCATCAGTGCATTTAAACAATCATAAGCCAAGCTTTAAACCTGAGCATAGCATGACTATGCTTGGGTTTAATTTAACTGAATGTGTTGCAATAATTTTTTAAGAAACACTTCAATCTCAATCGCTAGACCTGCTACTATCAAAGCGTATTTTTTAACTGATCAAACCGCTATGCAAGATTCTATTGAACATTATATGCAAACGGTAGGACAACAAGCACGCCAAGCATCACGCATGTTAGCGAGTGCGTCTACCCAAAGCAAAAACGCTGCGTTATCCGCAATTTACACGGCGCTTCAAAATGACCAAGCTGCCATTTTAGCAGCCAACCAAATTGACATGACCAAAGCGCGTAACAATAACTTAGATAGTGCTTTACTTGATCGTTTAGAACTTACCCCCGCACGCTTTGATGGCATGTTGCAGGGTTTAAAAGATGTCATTGGCTTAAAAGACCCAATTGGTGAAATCACCGATTTAGCCTATCGTCCATCCGGTATTCAGCTCGGTAAAATGCGCGTACCTTTAGGCGTGGTGGGCATGATTTATGAATCACGTCCTAACGTGACTTTAGAAGCAGCTTCATTGGCGTTAAAATCAAGTAATGCGATTATTTTACGTGGTGGTTCAGAAGCACTTGAATCTAATCAAGCGATTGCCAAAGCCGTGCAACATGGTTTAAAAGCTGCCGGTTTACCTGAGCATGCCGTGCAAGTGATTAATACCACCGACCGTGCTGCGGTGGGTCAATTAATCACCATGAACGAATATGTGGATGTGATTGTACCGCGTGGGGGTAAAGGCTTAATTGAACGTATTACCAATGATGCCCGTATTCCAGTCATTAAACATTTAGATGGCAACTGCCATGTTTTTGTTGAAGCACAAGCCGATTTACAAAAAGCATTACCAATTGCCTTAAATGCCAAAACGCATCGTTATGGCGTATGTAATGCCATGGAAACTTTGTTGGTAGATACCAAAGTAGCTGACGTTTTTTTACCAAGCGTGGCTGAACTGTATGCCCAAAAGCAAGTTGAACTCCGTGGCTGTGCCCAAACGCGTCGCATTTTAGGTGACAGCGTTGTTGCTGCCACAGAAGAAGATTGGTACGAAGAATACCTAGGTCCAATTTTGGCCGTTAAAGTGGTTTCAGGTGTTGATGAAGCGATTGATCACATTAATCAATATGGTTCACATCACACCGATTCAATTATCACTGAAAACTTTAGCACTGCACGTCAATTCTTAGCGCGTGTCGATTCAAGCTCGGTGATGATTAATGCCTCAACGCGTTTTGCCGATGGTTTTGAATATGGCTTAGGTGCTGAAATTGGCATTTCAACCGATAAAATTCATGCCCGTGGTCCTGTCGGTTTAGAGGGTTTAACCTCACAAAAATGGGTGGTGTTTGGCGACGGTCAAATTCGCCAATAAGCCTTAAAAAGAGCCTGCTGTATGCAGGCTTTTTTATGCCTTAAACCGAGGAGATGCTTATGTTTTACAGTTTGGTATTGGTCACTTTTGCTTTGGCACTTGGTTTGTCTTATCTCGTTATGCGTCTGTTTTCGCCATCTATTTACGCGATCTTGGCACGAATTATTCAAGAACCTATTCATGCTGCTTGGGGCAAATACACCTTTTTTGCAGGCTTAGTGGTGGGTACATCCTCAGGCATTCGTATTTATGATATGGAAGCCCCATACATTACGATCGCCAAAGCGAGCAACCCATGATTATTCAACTGACTCAAGAACGTTGGGTACTCGAAATTTACCGTACAGTGGTGGAAACTTTACAAGGTTTAGCATGGATGATGTTGGTGTTTTTTATGGTCGCGTTGTTGGCTTATGTACTGATTAAACGCAATGAGGCGACTCAAAAATAAATTTTTAGTTGGTTTTTGCTTAAAAATAAAACAAATTATAACAATTAAGTCGCTTCACATTTTTTAAAAAAATGGAAAGCTTTAACTAATAAATAATAATTATGATTAGCCAAGGCGTCGATCATCCTTAAGTCTAATCACCTAAAGTCTATCTATGAGTATAAAAACAGCCGTGATACAAATACTCACACGATCAAGAAAGCAGCATTTTTTTGATCATTGGGATGACAACAAGCTAATACTAAAATCGCCAGTCAAGGAATACGCCATGTCCAACGTTCTTATTATCAATTGCGGATCTTCTTCAATTAAATTTGCCTTATTATTAAAAGAGCAAAATTTCCGAATCCATGGCCTTGCTGAAAATTTAGGTACACCTGAAGCACGTATTAAAGGCGTGACCTTAGGCAACCAACCTGTTGACATTAAAATCCCAAATGCAGATCACAAAGAAGCATTAGAAGTGGGTTTATCGCGTCTTGCTAATCACAAACCAGATGCAATTGGTCACCGTATTGTACACGGTGGCACACTTACGCAAGCTGAACTGATCACCGATGATATTGTAAACGTGATTCGTCAAGCAACGCCGCTTGCACCTTTACATAACCCTGCACATTTGGTGGGTATTGAAGCCACTCAACGCTTATTCCCAGATTTGCCACAAGTCGCTGTATTTGATACTGCTTTCCATCAAACCATGCCGGCTCATGCCTATCGCTATGCTGTGCCAAAATTTTTATACACCGAACATAACGTGCGTCGTTATGGTTTCCACGGTACTAGCCATGCTTATGTTTCTGAACGTGGTTCGGAACTTGCAGGCAGCTTTAAACAAGGTGGTTGGTTAACAGCGCACTTAGGTAACGGTAGCTCAACCTGTGCTATTTGGAATGGTGAATCTGTAGATACTTCAATGGGCTTAACGCCACTTGAAGGTTTGGTAATGGGTACGCGTAGTGGCGATGTAGATCCAAGCTTACACCGTTTCTTAGAAGCCAACCTAGGTTGGGATATCTACAAAATTGACAAAATGCTCAACAGCCAATCAGGTTTACTGGGTTTATCAAACTTATCCAATGACATGCGTACTTTGATTGAAGCTTCAGAACAAGGCAATGAAGATGCAACTTTAGCCATTGAAGTATTCTGCTACCGTTTAGCAAAATCTTTAGCTGCTTTAAGCTGTGGTTTACCACGTTTAGACGGTTTATTCTTCACAGGTGGTATTGGCGAAAACTCGGCGTATATCCGTGAAAAAACTTTAGGCTACTTACCACATTTTGGCTTTAACTTAAGCGTTGATGCCAACAACAACTTAAAACGTGGTACTGAAGGCCGTATTGATGCCGGTACAGGCCCACAAATTTGGGTCGTTCCAACCGATGAAGAAGGTCGCATTGCCCAAGAAACTGAAAATGTTGTGAATGGAATCTACACAACAAAAAAGACTGAACAAGATGCAGTAGTGGCTTAAGCCCTACTGTGTCTCGTCACAACCGCAAAGATTGATGATATAACTATGAAAACAATTCTTCTTGTTCCAACCGCTGAAGGTGTAGGTCTTACCTCAGCCTGCTTAGGTTTAGTTTATGCTTTAGAGTGCCAAGGCATTAAAGCTGGTTTTTTAAAAGCCTTTTCTCAAGATGTTACTGCGCAAAATGACAGTAGCACAGCACTTTATCGCCATATTAGCCAAAACCAAACTGTAGAACCCATTGCTTATGCGACCCTCACTTCACGTTTAGCATTGGGTCAAAGCGATGAATTACTGGAAGATGCGGTGAGCTTACATCGTGAAATTGCTAAAAAACACGACATCATTATTGCTGAAGGTTTAGTGCCAAATGGCCGTGATGCTTTTGCGGCACAATTTAATGCGCAATTGGCACAAGCCCTAGATGCCAAAGTGGTGATTGTGTCTAATGCCGATTTAAATCAAGCCAAAGCGACAGCTGAGCAAGTACAAAGCCAACTACGTCATTACGCACTTGAACGTGCTGCAGGCGTATTGTTTATGCGTACCAAAGGTTTAAGTGATGCACAGATTCCTGTGACCTTAGACGCAAGCTTACGTTTAGTCAATGAAACAGCGCAATTTACCCAAGCTTTGCAAAAGACCCATACCCACATAGGTGGTAAAAATCTACCAATTATTGGTTTAGTACCATTTAGTAATACTTTAAGCGTGCCACGTTTATCTGACCTTGCCCAACATATTCAAGCCACATGGCTTAACGCAGGTGAAAACCAACGTCGCGTCTTACATAGCAGTTTAGTGGGTGGCAACATTGGCAATGAACTCAATAAATTTGTGGCAGGTGAATTGATCGTAACAGCGGCTGACCGTGTGGATGTATTATTGGCAAGCCAATTGAGCAATCAAAATGGTACACCACTTGCAGGTATTGTGTTAACAGAACAACAAGCACCAAGCAGCGAGGTCTTAAACTTCTGTCAAAGCCATAAATCAGGTTTACCTATTTTGCATACTGGCTTAACGGCCTATGACACGCTGCAAAAGATTCAGAATTTCTGTAATGAAATTCCACAAGATGACACCACGCGCGCTGAACAAGTCACGCATTTTGTCGGCAGCCATTTAGATCCAGAGTGGATCAATCAATTGGTCAGCAATACGCATAAGCCGCGTTTGTCTCCTTCTGCGTTCCGTCATGAATTGGTACAAAAATCAATTCATGCCAAAAAACGTATTGTACTGCCTGAAGGTGATGAGCCACGTACCATTGAAGCGGCTGCTATTTGTCAATCACGCGGCATTGCCCAATGTGTGTTATTGGCAAAACCTGAACATGTTGCTGAAGTGGCCAAAGCGCGTGGCGTCGAATTACCTGCAGGCTTAGAAATCATTGATCCAGATAGTATTCGTGCAGATTACATCGAGCCAATGGTGGCATTACGTAAAGGCAAATTAGATGCTATTCAGGCCAATGAACAATTACAAGATACCGTGGTGTTAGGCACCATGATGCTTGCACTTGATCATGTCGATGGTTTGGTCTCAGGTGCAGTACATACCACAGCCAATACCGTACGCCCTGCATTCCAGCTGATTAAAACTGCGCCTGAGTATTCACTTGTGTCGTCAGTGTTCTTTATGCTGTTGCCTGATGAAGTGTATGTGTATGGTGACTGTGCGATTAACCCTGCACCAAATGCTGAACAACTGGCTGAAATTGCCATTCAATCGGCTGATTCTGCTAAAGCTTTTGGCATTGAGCCACGTATTGCCATGATTTCATATTCAACCGGTACCTCAGGTGCAGGTGCAGATGTTGAAAAAGTAGCAGAAGCAACACGTATTGCCCAACAACGTCGTCCTGATTTACTCATTGATGGTCCATTGCAATATGATGCAGCATCGGTTGAAAGCGTAGGTCGTTCTAAAGCACCAAATTCAGACGTTGCAGGTCGTGCCAATGTATTTATCTTCCCTGATTTAAATACAGGGAATACCACCTATAAAGCAGTGCAACGCTCAGCCAATGTGGTGAGTGTTGGTCCAATGTTACAAGGTTTAAATAAACCTGTGAATGACTTATCACGTGGTGCTTTGGTGGATGATATTGTGTTTACTATTGCCTTAACTGCGATTCAAGCTGAACAACAAGCAGCGCCGGTTGAAGCATTAGCTGCTGTTTAATCAACATATTTTCTGCATACAACCATCCTATATATGTATAGGGTGGTTTTTTTATTTAATACGTGGGTGGAATGCAATCCGCTAAAGGTGCACAGGGCTGAACGGGAATCGGTGGGGGTTGTGGCGAGGGTGGCGGTTGTTGAGCATACAACGAAACCGTACATAGCAACATTGATATAACAAACAAAAAATTGCGCATCACATCACCTCATCAAGCGAGTTTGCTTAAGATCAGCATAGCGTAAAATGTGGAGAATATAAAAACAAAGGCGATAAAAGAAAATAATTTTTATTATAAAAAAAAGAAGATAAAGCGGGGGCTTAATCTTCTTTTTGACCGTACATCCAAGTTGCAGCGATATAAACACTAAAACCAACAACCATAAGCGCACTAGTAATCATCGAGAATTCAACCATTGATTTGATGGCGCTATTATCTGAAAGTTTTATGACAGTTATATGACAATCAAAAATTAGGGCTTAAAAATAATTCATGATTAAAAACAAAAACTTATTAAAAATCTGATTATTTTTTTGAAGTTTTATGACAAAAACGTGACTTAAATATGACAAAAGACCATACTTTTTAGTTTAAATTTTCATCAATTTTGAGTTTTTAAATCCTGTCATTAAACTTTCGCCCAAAGCCTTGCCAAAATACCCACAGCTTGAAGTTTTTGTCTTATAATTTAGTCCGCTAGCTAACAGCCCGCTCAAGAGATATTTGATATGACAACTATTATCAAGCAAGATGACTTGATCACATCGGTTAAAGATGCGCTTCAGTTTATTTCTTACTATCATCCACAAGACTTCATTCAAGCGATGAGCCGTGCGTATGACCGCGAAGAAAACAAAGCTGCTAAAGATGCAATTGCACAAATCTTAATTAACTCTCGTATGTGTGCAGAAGGCCACCGCCCAATCTGCCAAGATACTGGTATCGTCAACGTATTCGTTGAAGTGGGCATGGACGTTAAATTTGATTTAACCATGAGCCTAGACGATGCAATTAACGAAGGTGTACGTCAAGGTTACCTAGAGAACTCAAACGTATTACGTGCCTCTGTACTTGCTGACCCTGCATTTGGTCGTAAAAATACCAAAGATAACACCCCTGCTGTGATCTACCACAAACTTGTTCCGGGTAACAAAGTCGATATCACTGTAGCAGCAAAAGGTGGTGGTTCAGAAAACAAATCTAAACTTGCCATGCTGAATCCATCTGACTCAATCGTGGATTGGGTATTAAAAACTGTACCAACTATGGGTGCAGGCTGGTGTCCACCAGGTATGTTGGGTATTGGTATTGGTGGTACTGCTGAAAAAGCCATGATGCTTGCTAAAGAAGCATTGATGGAAGAGATCAACATGGACGAGTTACTTCGTCGTGGTCCACAAAGTAAAATGGAAGAGCTTCGTATTGAAATCTTCGAAAAAGTCAACGCGCTTGGTATTGGTGCTCAAGGTCTTGGTGGTTTAACCACAGTTCTTGATATTAAAATCAAAGACTACCCATGTCACGCTGCGGGCAAACCAGTCGGTATGATTCCAAACTGTGCTGCAACGCGTCATGCACACTTCACGCTTGATGGTTCAGGTGTTGCAAATATCATTGCACCAAAACTTGAAGACTATCCTGAAGTGACTTGGGATTCTTCAACATCTAAGCGTGTTGATTTAGACAATATTACCCAAGAAGAAATGAACGCTTGGCAACCAGGCGATACATTATTGCTTAACGGTACCATCTATACAGGTCGTGACGCGGCTCACAAACGTATGGTGGATATGTTAAACAACGGTGAAGAACTTCCTGTAGATCTTAAAGGTAAGTTCATTTACTACGTAGGCCCTGTTGATCCAGTCGGTGACGAAGTTGTAGGTCCTGCAGGCCCAACCACTGCAACACGTATGGATAAATTCACGCGTCAAGTATTAGAAGCGACTGGTCTTTACGGTATGATTGGTAAAGCTGAACGTGGTCCTTCTGCAATCGAAGCAATTAAAGACACGCAAACAACCTATTTAATGGCTGTTGGTGGCGCTGCATACTTAGTATCAAAAGCCATCCGTGAAGCTGAAGTGGTTGCCTTTGCTGATTTAGGTATGGAAGCGATCTACAAGTTTGTTGTAAAAGACATGCCTGTATCTGTGGCGGTTGACGTAAATGGTACATCTGTACACGCAACTGCACCAAAAATTTGGCAAGCTAAAATTGGTAAGATTCCAGTAGTTGATGCTGCTGCGCAATAATTTGCCAAAATAATCAAAAGCACCCTATAGTGAGGGTGCTTTTTTTATTTAAGTCTAATTCACATGAAAAAAATTATTCTAATCTCTACCCTACTGTTGAGCAGTCATTTCACTTTTGCAGCATCTGCAACACCACAACAAGTTGAAAAACTATTTACAGTAACACAAGTAGAATCTTTAACATCACAAACCTTGCGACAGCTTAAACCTCAGTTACAACAACAAGCAGAGATTGCTATCCAATATCGTTTGCAAAAATCACAGCTTAATCCACAAGAACAAGCTGTAGCTCGCCAACTTGCTGAACAAATGTATCAAACCAGCCTTCACAGTATGTCATGGTCAACTTTAAAACCGTTGTATATTCAAGCTTATCAAGACACCTTTAGCACTCAAGAAATTCAAGCCCAAATTAAGTTTTATGAAAGTGAAGTTGGACAATCTATTTTAAATAAAAGTCCCGCATTGGCATTGCGTATGAGTCAAATCACCAATCAGCGTTTAGCTGAATTACTCAAGCAAGCTGGACAAGATTTTGCCCCAATTGAACAACAACTAAAGCAACTTGAGAAAAAATAGCCAAAAAAAACGTGCCAAATGGCACGTTTTTTTCACTGTTGAATTAAGCCGTTTTATTGACCAATTTAAGATCAGTTTTTGCTTCTTCAACAATATCTGCTTTGGCTTGACGCTCTGCTTTAAATTCAGGTTTAGCACCTTCATTAATTACAGCCGCCGTCACCACAACTGTACCTACACCGTCTTGGCTTGGTAAGTCGTACATGGTTTCAAGTAGTACGTTTTCTAAAATAGAACGTAAACCACGAGCACCTGTATTACGCTCTAAGGCTTTTTTGGCCACTGCACGTAACGCATCTTCATCAAAGACTAAATCGACATCTTCCATCTCGAATAAATATTCGTATTGACGGGTCAAGGCATTTTTAGGCTCAGTCAAAATTTGCAATAAAGCATCTAAATCTAATTCATCTAAGGTTGCAATGACTGGCAAACGACCAATGAACTCTGGAATAAGACCAAATTTCACTAAGTCAGTTGCTTCAACTTGACGGAACAAATCAGACAGCTTTTTGGTTTCATCTTTTTTACGCACTTCTGCAGTAAAGCCAATGCCACCTTTTTCTTGACGCTGCTGTACAATTTTCTCAAGACCTGAGAACGCACCACCACAAATAAATAAGATGTTTGAGGTATCTACCTGAATAAACTCTTGTTGTGGATGTTTACGCCCACCTTGTGGTGGAATTGAAGCCACTGTACCTTCAATCATTTTTAACAGGGCTTGCTGTACGCCCTCACCAGACACATCACGAGTGATAGAAGGATTTTCTGATTTACGGGTAATTTTGTCGATTTCATCGATGTAGATAATGCCTTTTTCAGCTTTTTCTACATCATAATCGGCTTTTTGTAACAGCTTTTGCACGATGTTTTCAACATCTTCACCCACATAACCAGCTTCGGTTAAGGTGGTGGCATCTGCCATTGCAAAGGGTACATCCAGTAAACGCGCTAAGGTTTGTGCCAGCAAGGTTTTACCTGAACCAGTCGGTCCTACAAGCAAGATATTACTTTTGGCAATTTCTACCCCATCTTGACGTTTTTGACCGTTATGGGTCACTTTTAAACGCTTGTAATGGTTGTATACCGCAACAGATAAAGTTTTCTTGGCTACATCTTGCCCAATCACATATTGATCAAGCGCCGCACGAATTTCATGTGGTTTTGGTAACGGTTTTGCCGCCCAATCCCCAGCATCCACTTGTTGGCTGGTTTGTACGAGGTCTAAGCATACGTCGACACATTCATTACAGATGTATGCGTCCTCGCCTGCAATCAGTTTCCCGACTTCAGACTGCGTTTTACCGCAAAATGAACAATGCTTTTGTCCTTGAGGATGTTCGGACATATTCACTCCAATATCTAAAAGGGAAAAACTTAAGGACGTTTAGATAATACTGCGTCCACTAAGCCGTATTCTTTCGCTTGCTCAGCTGTCATAAAGTTATCACGATCGGTGTCGCGTGCAACTTTTTCATAGTCTTGACCGCTGTGTTCCGCCATTAAGCGGTTTAAGCGTTCTTTAATAAATAAAATTTCACGGGCATGAATTTCAATATCAGATGCTTGACCACGGAAACCACCCAATGGTTGATGAATCATCACACGGGCATTTTCTAAGCAATAACGCTTACCCTTCGCACCTGCATTGAGTAAAAATGCACCCATAGATGCAGCTTGACCCATACAATAGGTGACCACATCAGGCTTGATAAATTGCATGGTGTCGTAAATTGCCATACCTGCAGTCACTGAACCGCCCGGAGAGTTGATATATAAATGAATATCTTTGTCTGGGTTTTCAGCTTCTAAAAACAACATTTGCGCCACAATTAAGTTCGCCATATTGTCTTCAACTTCACCGGTCATAAAAATGACACGCTCACGTAATAAACGTGAATAAATATCAAAAGAACGTTCACCACGCGATGACTGTTCTACCACCATTGGGACTAAGGCGTTATCAATAGTTGGAACGTACATAAGTTTAATTATTCCTAAAATTTTTTGTGACTGCACTCATAGTCACAATATGAGGGATAATTCATTAAATTGCAAAAGATTCACAAATAAATCATTGCGGTTTTTTGCATAAGTTTTGTGAAGAACACAAAGCCTCGAAATATAAAAAAAAAGGCGCTATCAGCGCCTTTTTTCTTGATCTAGCAATTAGCCTTGTTGACGAGCTTGCTGCTCTTTTAACAAGTCTTCATAGCTTACAGTTGTTTCAGTCACTTGAGCCGCAGCTAAAATGTAATCTACAACTTGATCTTCTAAAACAACAGCTTCGATTTGCGCGCGTTGTTGTTTGTCGTTGTTGAAGTATTCAATCACTTCAGTTGGATCTTCGTAAGAAGATGCCATGTCAGCGATATACGCTTCTACACGAGCAGGATCAACTTCAATTTTCGCATCAGCCAATACTTTGCTGACTAATACGCCAAGTTTCACTGATTTTTCAGCTTGCTCTTTGAAAAGGTCATCCGGAAGCATGCTTGAATCAAATGCTTTCGCGCCTTGAGCACCAAACTGTTGTGTGAACTGTTGGATCATTTGTTGACGTTGACGCTCGATTTCTTGCGTTAACATTGCTTCTGGAACTTCGATTTCGTTAGCTGCAACAAGTGCATCAAAAGTTGCACCTTTCACTTGGTTACGAAGACCGTTTGTTACTTCGCGTTCCATGTTTTTACGCACGTCAGCTTTAAGTTTTTCAACGCCTTCTTCTTCAGATACGCCAAATACTTTTAAGAATTCAGCATCAATTTCTGGAAGCTTTTGTTTTTCAACTTGCTTTAAAGTAATTTTGAACTGTGCAGTTTTACCTGCAAGGTTTGCAGCTTGGTAGTCTTCAGGGAAAGTAACATCAATTACTTTCTCTTCGCCTTTCTTCATACCAACGATGCCGTCTTCGAAGCCCGGGATCATACGACCTGAACCTAAAACTAGTTTGAAGTCTTCAGAAGAACCGCCTTCAAATTTTTCGCCGTCGATTGAACCTTCAAAGTCAAACGTCACTTGCATGTCTTTTTTCGCCATGCCTTTAGTGTCTGCCCAACCTGCGCGTTGCTTTTGTAGGTTTTCGATCATTTGATCAACGTCTTTGTCGTTTACAGTTGTCGCTTTACGCTCAACCGCTAAACCTTCGAACTTCACCTCAACTTCTGGGTAAACTTCAACTGTTGCTTCGTATACAAGCGCGTCGTCTTTCATTTCAGTTTTTTCAATGTTTGGCATACCAACAGCATTGATTTTTTCTTGCTGAATCGCTTCAAACACGGTGTCACGGATAATGTCGTTTACGACTTCTTGGTAGATACCCGCGCCATATTCACGACGTACAACGTTTACAGGCACTTTACCTTGACGGAAGCCGTTGATCTTTACAGTTTTGGCAGTGCGTTTCAAGCGAGCTTCAAATTGCTCGTTAATACGGCTCGTCGGTACAGATACATTTAAACGACGGGCAACGCCCGAAACCGCTTCAGAAGTTACTTGCATGGCTTCCTCGATATTTTAGTGAAAGGTTTAAAAAAAGTGCCATATTATATGACAACAATTCAATATATACAAAACCACATTTTTCAGGGGTAATTTTTCTTTTTTATTGGGGTAATTTATCTATATTCAAGTCAACGCTGTTATTTAATCTTGATATTTTTGTGTATTATTTATTGCAAATGATAATTATTATTAATAGTATTAGCACCAATATTTGATACCACGTACTCAAAACTATTCTAATACAGCCATAAATACGGAAATTGAGAGCTATGCATCCCTTCAGATTACGCCCGCTAAGTCTTGCGCTTTTGACCATCAGCACATCTGTGTTTGTGCATGCTTCACCCACCCAACTTGACACCATCGTGGTGTCTGCTGCCGGTTATGAACAAAAAATTACCGATGCCCCTGCTAGTATTTCAGTCATCACCCAAGAGCAGCTGACCAAAAAGCCATACATGACTTTATTAGATGCGGTACGCGAATTAGAAGGGGTTGATATTGGGGAAACCAATGACAAAACCGGTCAAGGCTCAATTTCAATGCGTGGTATGGGCAGTGACTACACCTTAATTTTGGTAGATGGCAAACGCCAAAATAACCACGGCGATATTTATCCCAACAGTTTTAGCGGTAATCAGTTTAACCATATTCCACCACTTGATGCCATTGAACGGATTGAAGTGATTCGTGGGCCTGCCTCAACGCTTTATGGTGCCGATGCCATGGGTGGTGTGATTAATATTATTACCAAAAAAGTCACTGACACATGGACAGGCTCGGTGACCCATAGCCGTACTTTTGAAGAAAATGATGCATTTGGTGAAGATCAAACCATCGACTTTAATGTGATGGGACCTTTAATTAAGGATAAATTAGGCTTAACTGTACGTGGTAGCCTGTATGAACGTGATGAATCCAATCCAAGTTATGCCCCTGTAACTGATCCTAGTGGTGTCGTGCATACACGTGGCTTAGGTTTTGGCGGTGGTGGACGTACCGTAAACAATGACAATATGTCTTATGGTGCACGTTTGTCATGGAACATTAACCCCAATCAAAGCCTATGGGCTGATATAGATCGCTCGCGCCAAGAATATGACAACGACCAAGCACAATTGGGAACCTTAGATAGTATTGACAGCATTTGGCGTCAAAAATGTAGTCTTGATAAACCTTGTGATCGTGCCGATCCACGCGTAGGTTATCAAGCCGAACAACGCTTCACACGTGACACATGGTCTTTAACTCATGAAGGTGATTGGGATATTGGCAAAAGCTTTGTGTCTTTAGCCCATGTTAAAACCAATAATCATGGTCGTACCCTGCCGTTTACTGTAGCAGAACGTCAGCATTTATTAGACATGCTCAATGCCACCAATGATTATGCAGGTTTAAGCGAAGAACAACGTAAAACCATTGCAGCCGCGACATTCCTGCCGCGTCCTGAACGCACCTTACAAAGTGAGCAATACACCCTAGATGCCAACATTAAACTACCTTTTCAATGGGCAGGTGAACACAATGTCATTTTAGGTACACAAGTGATTCAAGGTGAACTCACCGATGGTGTATTTGGGATGGAATCAGGAAAACCAACACAATCACAAGAGCATAATATGTGGTCTTTATTTGCCGAAGACACTTGGCAAATCACGCAGCCATTTGCCTTAACCACAGGCTTACGCTATGACAATCACGAAATCTTTGGTGATCAACTCAGTCCGCGCTTATATGGCGTTTATGACATCAATGATGCCTTAACCATTAAAGGTGGTGTGAGTACCGGCTATAAAACACCTAAAACCACGCAACTGTATGAAGGAGTTGTCGGTTTTGGTGGACAAGGCACTACACCAAACTTTGGTAACCCCGATTTAAAACCTGAAACCAGTATCAGTTCAGAATTAGCAGCCTACTGGCAGCATCCAGCCGGTCATCATTTGAATGCCACGATTTTCCATAATATTTTTGAAGATAAAATTAGCTCGCAACCGTGTGGTGGTACATCAGGTCTAGTCTGTGCCAATACAGGTGAATACGCAGAGCTTGGTTATTCTTCAGCCAACCGCACCACCAATATTGATGAAGTCATTATTCAAGGGGTTGAGGTTGCCGGCAAGTGGCAAATGCTTGATCAAGTGTCTTTACGTGCCAACTATACTTATACTGACAGCGAGCAAAAAAGTGGCGTGAATAAGGGCCGTCCTTATGGTAATGCAGCCAAGCACATGGCCAATGCCACTTTAGATTGGATTGCCAATGATGCTGTCAATTTATTCTTAACCACAGAATATCGTGGTGATCGTTTCCGTCAAATGGATACCACCACCAATCAAGCCTTATATTATAAAAATGCAACCGTGCTGCATTTAGGAGGTTCATATAAAATCAATGATACTTTTACCCTGAATGCACGGGTAAATAACCTATTGGATGAAGACTTTACCAGCTACAGCACCACCTTTAAGCCCAATAACGATGGCAGCTATACACCAAGCTATCTTGATGACTATAACAACAAAGAAAAATCACGCAGTTATTGGTTAAGTTTAAATACCAAATTCTAAAACTTAAATAAAAAACCTAGCCCTCAACTTAGAGGGCTAGATACAAATATTGCAAATCATTTCAAAGGATTGTTAAGTATAAAATAGATAAAATTCAGATTCATAACTCAAAAAAATCACTCACGATCGTTTTTTTAAACTCAAAATCAGATTGTAGTTGAGAACTTTAATCATTATTATTCCACATAACGCTGTTAGGCTGTCCATGTTTGGAATTTCATATGAGTCAATTTACATTAAAACCACTCACTCTTGCCGTGTTGGCAGTTGCCTCAGGTACTGCTTTTGCCAATACCGCAGATGCTCCACATCAACTGTCTACCATTGTGGTGTCAGCAGCAGGTTTTGAACAAGATATTAAAAATGCCCCTGCTTCTATTAGTGTCATCACTCAAGAAGATATTGAAAAGAAAAATGCGACCAGCATTGCTGATCTCTTGGCTGATGTTCCGGGAATTGATGTTAGAAATGGCGTGGGTAAGACCGGTGGTTTAAATGTCAGCATTCGTGGTATGGATGCTGCTGATACCCTGATTTTAATTGATGGACGTCGCCAAACCACAGCAAGTGATGCCATTATGCCTAATGGTTTTTCAGAAGCTGCAACCAGCTTTATGCCACCGTTATCGGCGATTGAACGTATTGAAGTGATTCGTGGTCCAATGTCTACCCTTTATGGTTCAGATGCAATGGGTGGTGTCATTAACATCATCACTAAAAAAGTATCTGACACATGGAATGGTAACATTACCGTAAGTGGTAATGTCATGGACAGCGGAGCTGAAGCTGATTCTTGGAAAACTAGCTTTTTACTCAATGGTCCATTAATTGACGATAAATTAGGGGTACAACTGCGTGGTAGCTACTACGATCGTGGTGAATCTGAGCGTATTGGCAAAGGTACTGCACGCGATCCACGCCCAACCAGCGCCGAAAACTATGATGTCGGTGCCAAACTCACCTATAAAATAGACAACCAAAACTCACTTTGGGTCGATGGTTTCCAGTCGGTACAAAATTACGATAACTCTGACAACCGTTTAGGCAGTCAAGATACAGCAAAAAAAGCAAACGGTTATGCCGATGAACTTGAATTCTCGCGTGACCAAATTGCCGTAGGTCATGAAGGTGACTATGACTTTGGACGTTGGAAAACCTACTTAAGCCATTCACAAACACAAACTCAAGGACGTACTTTACCAACAGAGGCCTTTCCTGTAGGCAGTACCGATCCGCTTATTGGTAGCAAGCGTGTCCTTAAAAGCACAGATTTAGTCTTAGACAGCCAAATTGTTTCACAAATTGCCAATCATAAAGTGACCGGTGGTTTTGAGTTTAAAAAGCAAGAAATTGAAGACAATATTGCCCAACACATCACCAATAAAGACAGCTTTGATAAAGATTCATGGTCAATCTATGCTGAAGATGAATGGCGTCTATTAGATACTCTCAGCCTCACTTTTGGTGGTCGTTATGAAGATCATGCAGGCTTTGGTGGTCACTTTAGTCCACGTGCTTATTTAGTTTGGAATACCAATGACATATTAACTGTAAAAGGCGGTATCACCACAGGCTACAAAGCACCATCAGCCAAAGCGCTCGAAAATGGTTTGATTGACATGAGTGGTCAGGGGGAAACTTATGTGTTTGGTAACCCAAACCTGAAACCTGAAAAGTCAACCAACTATGAGCTTGGTTTTAACTTACAACCAACCGATCAACTCAACTTCTCGGCCACTGCATTTTATAACCAAATTGAAGATGCAATTGTCAACACTGACATTTCAGGTCAATCCACTTGCCCTGTAGAAGAATGCTCACAAGACATGAACGCCAATGAAGCCAAAGTTTATGGTGCAGAAGCGGCATTACAGTATACAATTTTGCCAGAGTGGGATCTTAAAGCTGCATACACTTACACAAAAAGTGAAATTACCGATGGCAACAATGAAGGGTTGTACTACAACAACAATCCAAGAGATGCTTTTAATTTAACATCTACTTGGCATGTTAATCCTGCTATGGATATTTGGTTACAGCATGAATATAAGTCAAGCCGCACGCGCTTTACCAGCACTCCAACTGCAGGCGACAACCTAGAAGTCTATAAACTGTATGGCAACAAATTTGCTGGCTACAACTTATTTAATCTAGGTTCAAGTTATTCAGTCAATGATCAATTACGTTTTAATATGGCAATCAACAACCTATTAGATAAAGACTTTACTGAAAATAAAACCTCAAATGGTGTGGTGGGTTATAAATATCTATCAACAGGTCGTAGCACCTCAGGTACATATTTAGCGGGTCGTAACTATTGGTTGTCTGTGTCTTATGACTTCTAATTTTAACTGACTTAAAAAAACCTGATTTCGATCAGGTTTTTTTATATGCTTTACATATAAGCAGTATCTATGACAAATTAACCCAAGATTATAGGTATAATACAGCCACCACTGTTGATGCTTGATTGACTACGAACAAAAACTCAATACTGAAATAAAAATGGTTTTTTTGATGATCTTGCAAAAATTAATCATTATTTAAACAAGATCATGAAAATATTTTCCAAATTAAGTCTTATATAAGAAAATCTTTTTTAACATAAGACTAAAATCCATAGAAAAAGCAAAAACTTTTCGGTTTAACTCGATTAAACTTTAAGTTATAGATTTATAAGGCATAAAAAAGGCAAGTGCCCCAAGTAAAGTCAACTCAATACTTTACTTGACAGGTTAAGCCTTGCACTTGTAACCAAGACCAATAGACACAATCTATATTCTAAAGCCCATTACATTTTAAGCAGCGTAATGGAACTTGTACGAGGAGTTATCTCATGATGTTGGCTGATCCAAGTAAAAAATACCGTCGCATGTATCAACGTGTTGATCTACCTGACCGTCAATGGCCAAATAACGAAATTACACAAGCGCCAATTTGGATGAGCACCGACTTACGTGACGGCAACCAAGCGATCTTTGAGCCAATGGACATTGAAAAGAAATTTAAAATGTTCCAAATGTTGGTGAAAATTGGCTTTAAACATATTGAGATTGGCTTTCCCTCGGCATCACAAATTGACTTTGACTTCACACGTAAATTAATTGAAGAAGGTCATATTCCAGATGACGTGTATATTGAAGTGTTGGTACAAGCGCGTGACCATTTGATTCAACGCACTTTTGAAGCATTACAGGGTGCTAAACGTGCCATTGTGCATATTTATAACTCAAACTCACCGACCTTCCGTCAAAAAGTATTGAATGTAGATATTGCCGGTGCAAAAAATCTAGCCATTAATGCTGCAACTAAAGTCAAAGAATATGCAGCCAAACAGCCTGAAACTGAGTTTATCTTCCAATATTCACCGGAATGTTTTTCTGCAACTGAATTAGAAGTTGCCAAAGACGTGTGTGATGCAGTGACTGAAATTTGGGGAGCAAGCCCTGAAAATAAAGTGATCTTAAACTTACCAGCAACTGTGGAAGTATCAGGTCCAAACGTATATGCCGACCAAGTTGAATGGATGCATCGTAATTTACAACGTCGTGATGGCGTGATTATTTCGGTACATTGTCATAACGACCGTGGCTGTGGTATTGCAGCGTCTGAACTTGCCATTATGGCAGGTGCTGACCGTGTAGAAGGTTGTGTGTTTGGTAATGGCGAGCGTACCGGTAACGTGGATGTTGCAGCCATTGCTTTAAACATGTATACCCAAGGTGTAGCGCCAAAGCTTGATTTTTCCAATATCAATGAAATTATTGCAACCGTTGAAGAATGTACTGGATTACCTGTACACCCTCGTCATCCGTATGCGGGCGATTTAGTCTTTACTGCATTTTCTGGCTCACACCAAGATGCCATTAAAAAAGGCTTTGAGTTACAAAAGAATGAAGAAATTTGGGATATGCCTTATTTGCCAATCGACCCGAAAGATTTAGGTCGTGACTATGATGCGGTGATTCGTGTCAACTCTCAATCGGGTAAAGGCGGTATTGCATACTTGTTAGAAGCCAATTACAACGTGACCTTGCCACGTCGTTTGCAAATTGAATTCTCGCAAGTGGTGCAACAAGTTGCTGATGACGAAGGCATTGAAGTCAGCGCGCAACAGATTTGGAATTTATTTCAAAAGACCTATGTGGCGACTAAAGATGCGCATTATTCAGCCAAGAATTACCGTTTGCATGATGAAAATGGCAAACAAGTCATTGAGCTTGATATTGAGGTTAATGGTCAAACGCAGCAAATTCGTGGTGAAGGCAATGGTCCAATCTCTGCCATTTTAAATGCTCTTCAATTGCCAATTGATGTTTTAAACTACGAAGAGCGCAGTATTAGTGCAGGTGCAGATGCCAAAGCTTTAGCATTGGTTGAATTACAAGTACAAGGTACGGGTAAATCTGCTTTTGGTGCAGGTGTGCATGACAATATTGTCACTTCATCAATTGAAGCGATTATTGCTTGTACCAATCGTTTGATTGAACAAGGTGTGTTAAGCACTGATCAAGTGATTGCTGCTGCGGTTTAAAAGCACAATAACAAAGCACTTTATACAAGGATACCCTCGGTGGTATCCTTTTCTACGTTTACTCCAAAGATTTAAGGCGAATTATTCCCGTGTCTTTCCCAGCTGACTCCGTGGGTCTTGTGATTCCACAAAAGTTCTCTTTTGACGAGCCGTTAGAGCTTGAATGTGGTCGAGTATTGCCGCGTTTTGATTTAATGGTCGAAACCTATGGCACACTCAATGCCGATCAATCGAATGCTATTTTGATCTGTCATGCCTTATCTGGGCATCACCATGCAGCGGGTTATCATCACGAAGATGACAAAAAGCCGGGCTGGTGGGATGCTTGTATTGGGCCCAATAAAGCCATTGATACCAATGAATTCTTTGTGGTGGCGCTTAATAATATTGGTGGCTGTCATGGCTCAACTGGGCCTACATCCCCCAACCCTGAAAATGACAATCGCCCTTATGGCCCTGATTTTCCATTGGTCACAGTACGTGATTGGGTGAAAACTCAAGCCATGCTTTCTGACCGCTTAGGTATTGCTCAGTGGTACGCGATTATTGGCGGCTCTTTAGGTGGCATGCAGGCGCTACAATGGAGCGTGGATTACCCAGATCGTCTGCAAAAATGCGTGATTATTGCCAGTGCGCCAAAACTATCGGCACAAAATATTGCCTTTAACGAAGTGGCACGTCAGTCGATTTTATCTGACCCTGACTTTTATGATGGGCGCTATTTAGAAAATGATAGTTACCCAAAACGTGGCTTAATTTTAGCGCGTATGGTTGGTCATATTACCTATTTGTCTGAAGAAGCCATGAAACAAAAATTTGGCCGTGACTTAAAGTCGGGCAAATTTATGTATGGTTTTGATGTGGAATTCCAAGTCGAAAGTTATTTACGCTATCAAGGCGAGCAATTTAGCCGTAATTTTGATGCCAATACCTATTTAATTATGACCAAAGCCTTAGATTACTTTGATCCTGCGCGTGAATATGAGCAATCTTTAGTCAAAGCCATGGCTGAACCAAAATGTCAGTTTTTGTTGGTCTCGTTTACCACCGATTGGCGCTTTACTCCTGCACGTTCACAAGAAATTGTTGATGCTTTAATTTGCAATAACAAACCGGTGAGCTATTTAGATATTGATGCCGAACAAGGTCACGACTCATTCTTGTTCCCAATTCCTTTGTACGTCAAATCATTACGGGCGTTTTTAGGTGGTAAAGAACATCTTCAAGCAACCAAGGAGAGCGTGTAATGCGTATTGATCAACAGCTTGCCGAAAAGTGGATTAAACCCGGCTCACGCGTTTTAGATTTAGGTTGTGGTGAAGGTGAATTACTCGAGCATATGAGCAAAAAACACAATATCCGCGCTTATGGTCTCGAAATTGATCAAGAAAAGATTGCAATTGCCATCAGTCGTGGCTTAAATATTATTCAGCAAGATTTAAATCTTGGTTTAAGTCGGTTTGCAGATCAATCTTTTGATTACGTGGTCATGGCACAGGCTTTGCAAGCAGTAGATGCACCAGATGTTTTATTGCGTGACATGGTACGGGTAGGTAAACAAGCCATTATTACCTTTCCCAACTTTGCCCATTGGAAGACCCGTTCTTTCTTGGCCTTAAAAGGGAAAATGCCGGTTTCTGATGCACTGCCATACATGTGGTACAACACACCAAACATTCACTTATGTACCTTCCGTGACTTTGAAGCGTTGTGTGAAGAAAATAATATTCGAATTATCAATCGACTCGCCGTAAATGGGGATCAACAAGGTAGTTTACTCAGTAAACATATCCCAAACTTGTTTGGTGAAGTCGCAATTTATCGGGTGAGCGCTCTATGAAAAAAATATTAATTAGTGGTTTATTTTTAGGATTATTTAGTCTGCAAGTACAAGCTGACTATGTTGCACCAAATAACTCAATTTCCAATCAAGCTGCACGTTATTCAGTCATGGATATTCAAAACTTAAGCCAAGCTGCCAAATCAGGTCAAGCTGGTGCACAGTTTTATTTAGGCACTAAATATGAATATGGCAAAGATGTAAAGCAAGATGTAAAACAAGCCTTTAGTTGGTACAAACTTGCTGCAGATCAAGGTTTAGCATCAGCGCAACTTAATGTAGGACGTATGTTGATTGATGGTCAAGGTACCTCAAGAAATGAAGCTTTAGGTCGTCAGTATTTAGAAAAAGCTGCAAGCCGCGGCGATAACCGTGCCAGTTTTAATTTAGCCCTGTTAGATGAAAAAAAGCGTAACTTTGTTGGGGCTTATCAGTGGTATGAACTCTCAACCCGTGACGGTATGCTTGATAATAAAGTCATTAGCCTCTCAGAAGGTAAAAAGACAGCACTTGCTGCTAACTTAACCCAAGAGCAAATTCGTCAAGCACGCGATCGTGCTGATCAATGGATTCAGGGTTTATAAAACACAAGCACCTTCGGGTGCTTTTTTATTGCTGAGATAAAATCAGTTACACTAGGAAAAATCTAAATTCTATGAGTAACTTTATGTCTAACAATGCATGGCTATCACAAAGCACTTTGGTTTTAGCCAGTAACAATAAAGGCAAAATTGCTGAGTTTGAAAATATGTTTCACCAACTCAACTTGCCTGTAGAAGTGGTGCCACAAGGTCAGCTTAATATTGAAGATGCGATTGAAGATGGTTTAAGTTTTGTCGAAAATGCCATTATTAAGGCGCGTCATGCGGCACGTATTTCAGGCAAACCTGCTATTGCTGATGACTCAGGGCTATGTGTACCGATATTAGGCGGTGCACCGGGCATTTACTCAGCACGCTATGCAGGCGCACACGGCGATGATACAGCCAACAATACCAAGCTTTTAGCCGATCTTGTGCCCTTACGCCAACCCAATCAGCCTATTCAAGGTATGTTTGTTTGTGTTTTAGCTTTGGTTGAACATGCTGATGATCCATTACCTAAAATTTTCCAAGGGCTTTGGCATGGCGAAATTTTAGAACAAGCTCGTGGTGACAATGGTTTTGGCTATGATCCGCTCTTTTGGTTGCCTGAACTTGGCTGCTCAAGTGCCGATTTATCCAAAATAGACAAAAATAAAATCAGCCATCGTGGTCAAGCCATGCAATTATTACGCGAATCGCTACGCTAATATTTTAGGCTGTGCTATTCAGAGTGCAGCCTAATTTCTTTTCTTAATAACAATTTTAAGCTTATTTTTTTATTTGTGTATTGAACACCATTAACCTGCACAGGCTTATGCCCTGACTCAAAACTGCAATATAAACGTCACCACCTTGTCATATAGAACTGTTGATATAGGCAACATTACAAACGAAGAGAAAAAAGATGGCTGGTTTATCAATTTGGCATGTCCTTATTTTTGCGATTGTGGTGTTGTTATTGTTTGGCACATCAAAACTTAAAAACCTCGGTAAAGATGTGGGTGGTGCTGTCAAAGATTTTAAAAAATCAATTCGTGAAGATGAGAAAACTCAAACTCAACTTAGCGAACCACGCACCTTAGAACATAGCGCCCAAAATTTAGATTCTATTCATAAAAATTAATTTGGATGTCTTGTCATGCTCAATATTGGAATGGCGGAGTTGCTGCTATTCGGCATCATTGCATTATTGGTGCTCGGGCCAGATAAATTACCGCAAGCTGCGCGTTTTGCTGGTAAAACTTACGCCAAAATTAAACGTTTAATCAGTAATGTACAAAACGATATTGATCGTGAGTTACGTTTATCTGAGCTGCGTGAACAAATGCAGCAAGAGATGAAAAAAATTCAGGAACTTGAAGCGAAAATGCAGATACAAATGCAGACGCTTGAACAACAAAAGGTCAATCTTATTGAGCCTGAAGTCGCTGTGCTAGAAAAACAGTCACCAGCTACCGCTTATGTACCTTACGAAAAACCAATACTCGCTGTACCGCTGCAAACTAAAAAGCTCGCTAGCCCTGTCTACAAGGTGGCCGTATGAACACACACTCACAGCCACTTAAAGATGCTGAACAACTTCAAGAAATGCCGATTACTAAACACTTAATTGTGCTACGTCGGCATTTATTTAAAATTGTGGGTCTGTTGTTGGTATTGTTTTTTTGCTTATTGCCCTTTGCTAATGAAACGTATCAACTCATGTCTGAGCCACTGCGTGCGCAAATGCCCACCACATCATCAATGATTGCAACCGATGTGACGGCTACCTTTATGGCACCATTCAAGCTCAATTTCTTTGTAGCACTGATGCTTGCTATGCCATTTATCATTTATCAGTTATGGGACTTTGTACGCCCAGCACTTTATGCTAAAGAAAAGCGCTTAGCGTTGCCTTTGTTGGTCAGTAGTATTGTGCTGTTTTATAGTGGTATTGCCTTTGCTTATTTTGTAGCACTGCCTTCAATCTTGCATTTTTTTATGAGTGTGGCGCCCGAAACAGTCGCACCTATGACCGATATTAATAGCTACTTGAGTTTCTGTTTAAAGCTATTTTTAGTCTTTGGCTTAACCTTTGAAATTCCAATTGTCACCTTAATTTTAATTTTAATTGGTGTAGTCACCACCGAACAATTGGCAGCCAATCGACGCTTTATTATTGTGGGTTGTTTTTTTGTGGCGATGTTTGCAACACCACCTGATGCCCTCTCTATGATTATGCTTGCCATTCCAATGTGGATGTTGTTTGAGTTGGGTTTACTGGCCGGAAAAATATTAGAAAAACGTAATTAAAACAAAAATTTAATAAATTAAAGAGCAGTTTTATCTGCTCTTTTTTTATTTCATCAGATTGCAATAAACCCTTCAATATTTTGTCATATTCGCACTTTAATGTGGTGCTCAACCATTCAAATACCGACGCACTTAATCGCTAGGAAAATAATATGTCTGAACAAATGCCTTTTAATGATGATTACGACAGCAATACTTCAGGAAATGCTGAATTTTTAGATCTGTTTAATAAAAAGATCAGTCGCCGTGAACTCATTACTAAAACTGCAGGTGGTGCTGTTGCCATCACTTTAGCAACAACATTAACAGGCTGTAGTGATGACAATGATTCAGCATCAATTGTTGATGATTCTGTTTTTGATGAAAGTAAACTACCATCATCATTACAGTTTAAAGCTGTAGATAAAAACACTTTAAATGCATTTAGCGTACCTGAAGGCTATGAAGCGCGTGTGCTTTACGCAATGGGCGACCCAATTGCACCAAACTTAGCAGAATGGGACGACAACAATGTTCCATCGGGCGCGTCATTTACCAAACGTTCGGGCGAATGCCATGATGGCATGACTTTCTTTGGTATGAAAAACGAGCGCTATGATGCCAATGAATCGACTGAAGGTTTATTGGTGATGAACCATGAATACATCAGCAATGCACGTTTAATACATCCTGCAAATAATACGGTAGGTCAACCAATCCGTGGCGAAGATGATGTAATCCGTGAAATCAACGCACATGGCGTATCTATTGTACATATTGTGAAAAATCCAACCACACAAGTGGTGGAAATTAACCGTAATTCACCGTTTAACCGTCGTATTACTGCTGCAACGCCAATTAATTTTGCAGGTCCAGTTAAGGGTAATGATTTAGTTAAAACAGCAACAAGCCCTGAAGGTCTGTTTTCATTAGGTACGATTAACAACTGTGGTAATGGTTATACGCCTTGGGGCACTTACCTGACCACAGAAGAAAACTTCAACCAATACTTCTCACGTGAAGATGCAGACCGTACTGACGCTGAATTGTTATCTTTAAGCCGTTATAAGATTCCAACTAAGAGCAATTATGCATGGCATACGGTTGAAAACCGCGTTGCAGACACAGAATACCAATACGACCGTTGGTTAACACGTAAAGAAGTGGATTTAACGGCTGAAGAAGATTTCCGTAACTCAACCAACACCTTTGGTTGGATTGTTGAAATTGATCCATTTGCAACCTCTGAGCGTCCTGTAAAACGTACTGCGCTTGGTCGTTTTGCCCACGAAGATTGCCGTGCTAGCCGTGCTATTAGCGGTCAAAACCTTGCATTTTATATGGGTGATGACTCAACAGGCGAGTACATCTACAAATTTGTTTCAGACACTCAGTGGAATCCTAAAGATGTTAACGGCGGCTATGCTGCTGGTGACAAATATATGGACCACGGTAAGCTTTATGTGGCGAAATTTGACTTTAATGAAGCAACGCAAAGCGCAACTGGTGAATGGATTGAGCTTTCAATCAATAACCCATTAATTGCCAATTACGATAAATATCGCTTTGCTGACCAAGCGGATGTGCTTATTAATACACGTTTGGCAGGTGATGCTGTTGGCGCGACCAAAATGGATCGCCCTGAATGGGTCGCAGTCAATCCAAAAAATGGTGAAGTATACGTTACATTAACCAACAATAGTAATCGTGGTCGTAACTATGACACTGATGCAGCTAACCCACGTAACTACTTCGACAACGACAGTGGTTCAACTTCATTACGCGGTAATATCAACGGTCATATTATCCGTTTACGTGAAAATGGCGACACGACAACTGCATTAGACTTTGTGTGGGACATCTTCTTATTTGGTGCCGAAGCTGACTCGCTTGAGAATGTTAACCTTTCAGGTTTAACTGATGCCAACGACTTCTCAAGCCCAGATGGTATGTGGTTTGACCCACGCGGTATTCTTTGGATTCAAACCGATGATGGCGCTTATACCGATGAAACCAACTGTATGATGTTGGCAGCATTACCAGGTCAAGTGGGCGATGGTAAAATTGCTGAAGCCAAATCAGGTGATGCGACACGATTAACACCGACTGGTGCAGTTTTAGATGACTCAAAACTACGTCGTTTCTTAACTGGTCCAAGTGGTTGTGAAATTACGGGTGTGACCATGACACCTGATTACAAAGCAATCTTTGTGAACGTACAGCACCCAGGCGGTACATGGCCAAGCAACCACCCAGCAGCGCTTAATTTAAGTGGTGGTCGTGGTACACGTCCACGTTCTGCAACGGTGGTCATTACCCGTAAAGATGGCGGTATCATTGCAGGCGAAGGTTTTGAGCAAGCAGCGACTCAACCTGCTTAAATCAGCATTGTAAAAAATCCCTCAACTTGAGGGATTTTTTTATGTCAGTACTTGCTGTATAGGCACGATTTTTCCTGTTTGATCTTTCTCAAGCCAATGCCAAGTTTGCTGTTTTAAAGTCAAAAAATTACAACAACGCGTACCATAGTGTGCACTTTCAATAAAAGTCGAAGACAGTAGTTGTTCCATTTGACTAGAAATTCCGGTATTAGGCAGCAAATCCACTGGCACTTTACGTTGATCTTGCAAAATATCCCATACTGCATCTTCAATCTCAGATTGCTCAGTCTGTTGTAACAATGGCAATAACTCTTGGGTAAAACGTTTGCGTAAATACCGAGTTTTCTCCCAAGGCTCATGCATTAAAGCATTGGAAACTACATACACCCCATGTGCAAGCACTTGTGGGGCTTCACCCCGATTGCTCATATAGACCGCTTGCGTTTGATCACCCATAAAGATATTAAAACCAGCATAATCACATTGCTTGGCTTCTAAGAATTTTGCAAAGCGAATTGGGGCTAAATCTGACTGTAAAAAATCACTAACCAAATGCCCGCGTGAAGTCGGATAGTGTTTTTGGTCTTGTCCATCACGAAAATTGGTAATCACCGCCCAACGTCCGGTTTTGGTCACGCCCATCCATGTGCCACCTTGTTCAAGATCTTGTCCGGCAATGATATTGCTCTTGTCCCAAGCTTTGAGCGCTTGAGTTGGGCGCTGATAATATTCATCCCGATTGGAAATTAAGCATAAGGGCATTCCATCAATGACCTGCCATGCCAAAGCCACAATACACATGTTGTACTCCCTGATCTTTACACATTGAATGTACAACATTTTTCATAACTTTCAGCTAGAATCTATACAAAACAAGATCAAGGAATTTAAATGCTGACCTATCCAAATATTGACCCCGTTGCGATTGCAATTGGGCCACTGCAAGTGCATTGGTATGGACTAATGTATTTATTGGCGTTTTTATTTGCATGGGGCTTGGCCACTTACCGCGCAAAACAACGTCAAGGTTGGACGGCAGATATGGTTTCTGACCTGATTTTCTATGGCGCTTTAGGCGTCGTGATTGGCGGTCGTGTTGGATATGTGTTCTTTTACGGCTTTGAACAATTCTTGGCAGATCCATTATGGTTATTCCAAGTTTGGACCGGTGGTATGAGCTTTCACGGCGGTTTTTTAGGTGTGGTTTTAGCCATGCTGCTGTGGTGTAAGAAATACCAAATGTCATGGTTCCAAACTTTAGATTTTATTGCCCCTTGCGTACCCACAGGTCTAATGTTTGGGCGTATAGGTAACTTTATTGGTGGTGAATTATATGGTCGTTCCGTCACCAATCCTGATTTTGCGCTAGGCATGATTTTCCCAACCGACCCTCTACAATTGGTGCGTCATCCATCGCAGCTTTATCAAGCATTTGCTGAAGGTTTATTGTTATTTATTCTGCTGTGGTGGTTTAGCGCTAAGCCTCGTCCACGCATGGCGGTGTCGGCCGTATTTTTGATGGGTTATGGTGTGGCGCGTTTTGTCATGGAATTCTTCCGTGAACCCGACAACAGCCAACTGTTCATTGCATGGATGAGTAAAGGACAGTTCTTAAGTCTACCGATGATTTTGGTGGGCGCATGGATGCTATGGTACGCCTACAAGAAAAATGTTTATGATTGGGGTCCTCAAAAACTCAATTAAAGCCTGCAAGGTGGAGCAATCGCTTCACCTTTTTTTATGCCAATTTGCTACATTAAGCCTCCTATTTTATTTAGCCTTGTGCCGATGCTTGAGTTTTGGTTTGACCCGAATGTGCCTGTAGGTCGTAAATTTAGCTTGTTTGGAATATTGGTATTCGTGACAGCGGTGTTGTATTGGCTGAATCCTTTAAGCTTAATGGCGATTTTAATGTGTTTAGGGACAGGCATTATTTTTTTAATGTGTCGTTACTGCAAACTACATTTTGCTCCAACTCAAAGTATATTTGCGCGCGTATTACATTGGATTCCTATTGCTTTAATCATTGCGATTATTTTTATGCAGCTTAAACATGGCGATATCTTAATCTTAGGTGCTCAAGGCATTGGTTTTATGGCATTGGCCATTTGCTTATTTTCACCTTTTTCTTTGCTCAAAGCTCAGGATCAATAATGTTAGATTTTTGGTATTCAGCGCGCTGTAATCGACAAGTCAAACTTGCCTTATGTGTGGCGGTTTGTTTAATGATTTATGCATGTGCCAAAGTGGCAGAGCTGAGTTTAGCCTTTAGTCTGCTGAGCTTAGGCTTAGGTGCACTTGTGCATGTATTACGCGTAATTAAGCTCAAATTACAAAGCCAACAGCGTTATAACAACATGTTTGATGCACTGTTTTTTCTGCTGCCAATCGTGTATTGGTTGGGCTTAATGCTGTTACTACCCTCGCAGCATGTGTGGGCCTTAATGCTACAAGCGATTGGCTTTAGTGTGCTCAGTTTATTTATTGTGTCAATTTACAGCAACCGCGCACCACGTTTTAATTAAAATGCCAAGCGATAGTATTCATATTTGACGTTTTTATTTTTATATACCGCATGACTACGCTGTTTAAAATCCGACACCCATGCTTGACCTGAATATGCCGCAATATGTCCATAACGATTGCTTGCAGTGCGATCAATAATATAAATATCACCCTTTTGTGGTCGGTCAAAAGCCAAATTAATTTTGCGATAACCAATTTGGGTTAAGGTTGAACCCCAATCTGCTGCTGCAACAGGATGACTTTTAAAACGAGCACCCGCAGCTTGCAGTGCTAAACGGACGCTACGCGCACACTTACGCGTGGTGGTTTGACGGGTAATCCCTTGCAAATATTGGGTCATTTTATTGACATCAATGCGCTGACCATTAAATTTCATGCTGTTTTTTTCAGGTTTAGCAATAGACTTAGGCGGCTTTTGCGTCGCTTGCGCACGACGTAACACATTGGCTTGAACAGGGGCAGTTACAGCACTCACATTCACGCTTTGAACATCAACCATAATTTTTACACCATCCTCAGCAGACCCAACTGCATATTTTAAGAAGACGGCATACTAAACAGATTAATCGTTTTTTTCACTGTTTAAAATGTAAGAAAAGGTTAATAATTAGGCTAAAATTAACCACCAAAATAACATTATTTTTTATATTAACTTAAGTATCAATCAGCTATACAAATACACCTAACAGCTTTTTGAGTAAAACTATTGTAAAACAGATACCGCAATTAATCGCTTTTAAGACTTAAAATATTGCTTTTAACACTTAAAAATCCACTTATTTTTGACTGTAGATGTTTAGATCTATATGGCGTACATGCAGTTGACCAAGAGCCAAACAGCATAGTTTAAGTTAAGTATATGTCCTCAAGTTTAGCTTAAATCTGAGCGCATAGGCTTTTTAACAAAAAATCTGTATGATTGGCACATTCCCCATTTTAATTTAACTTCAGTCAAAGCGACTAAAATGATTTGAGAGTTCTATGCGTCAATATTTAGACCTTTTACAACACATCCTCGACAATGGTGGCGACAAAGGCGACCGTACAGGCACAGGAACACGTTCTGTATTTGGTCATCAAATGCGCTTTGATCTTTCCAAAGGTTTTCCCTTATTAACCACAAAAAAGGTTCACTTTCGCTCGATTGTGATTGAACTGTTGTGGTTTTTAAAAGGCGATACCAACGTTCAATATTTAAAAGATCATAAGGTCAGCATTTGGGATGAATGGTCAACGGCTGAACAAACCGCTCGTTTTGGTCGTCCTGAAGGTGAGTTAGGTCCGGTTTATGGTCACCAATGGCGTAATTTTGGTGCGACCAAAAATACAGACAATAGCTATAATGCTGATGGCTTTGACCAAATCAAATGGTTGATTAACGAAATCAAAACCAACCCAAATTCACGTCGTTTAATCGTGTCGGGTTGGAATCCAAACGAAGCCAGTCAAGTGGCGCTACCGCCTTGCCATACATTGTTCCAATTCTTTGTGCATAACGGAAAATTGTCGTGTCAGTTGTACCAACGTAGCGCCGATGTATTTCTAGGTGTACCGTTTAATATTGCCAGCTATGCGCTATTAACACATATGATTGCGCAAGTATGTGATTTAGAGGTTGGTGATTTTGTCTGGACAGGTGGCGATACACATTTATATGCCAACCATTTTGAACAAGCACAATTACAACTCAGCCGCGAGCCTTTGGCTTTATGCCAATTACAGCTGAATCCACAAATCAAAGATTTATTTGATTTTAAGTTTGAAGATATTGAAATAGTCGGCTATGAGTCACACCCTGCTATTAAAGCACCGGTCGCCGTTTAAGTTAAATATTTGCTCGATCTACAATATCCCCCTTTCTTATAGGGGGATTTTGCATTTTAATAGGCATAAATTTTGATTCTTTTATTTGGATATTTTGGGCATGGCATTTCAAGATTTAGAAGTGGTACACGTGGTGGCAATGGATCAGCAGCGCTGTATTGGTCAAGGAAACGACTTGCCATGGCATATTTCTGCCGACCTCAAACACTTTAAAGCAATCACCCAAGGTGGTGTGGTGGTGATGGGACGCAAAACCTTAGAATCTATGGGGCGTACCTTACCCAAACGTGTCAATTGGGTAATTACCCGTGATCAAAATTGGGCATTTGTAGGCACTAAGGTTGCGTATTCTATTGAAGATGCCTTAAGCCAAGCTGTTGCTGATGTCAAAGCATCAGAGAAACCAAACAGCATTTTTATTATTGGCGGCGGTGAAATCTTTACACAAACCTTAGCGATTGCCGATCGTTTAGAGCTCACTCATGTTGAATTAGATGTACAAGGTGACGCGCATTACCCTGCCATTCCGGCTGAATTTAAAAAAGTTGCCGCTGAGCAACATGTCGACGACAAAACAGGGATTGCATTTGAGTTTGCAACCTATCAAAAATAAGCTTTTGGCTTAGATCATGATGATGACAGCATCTTTAAAACGCATCTTACATGCTTTGTTGCATATAGGCTTTAGCTTAAGCGTGGTGCTGTCTTCATTGTGGTTATGTATGGCAATCTGGATACAGCAACCTTTAGGTCATGTTGCGTCTTATGCCTTCATTATAATATGGATTGCCTTTGCCTTAAGTGTACTTGGCATATATGCCACGCATTGGTTAGGCCGTAAGAAAGATGTATTGCTGTATATGCTTGGCTTATTGCTGGGTTTAACTTGGTATTTTTCATTATCACCTGAGCAAAATCGCCAATGGAATCCTGAAGTTGCACGTTTACTCAACTATGAACAACACGGCAATTTGGTCACCTTACACAATGTGCGAAATTTTGCTTGGCAAGCCGATGGTAGCTATGTTGAGCGTTGGGAAAGCCGCACAGTTGATTTAAGCCAAATTTCAGGGGTGAATATGATCACCTCTTATTGGATGGGACCCCAAATCGCGCATACCTTGGTCAGCTTTGATTTTTATAACAGTGCCCCCATTACGTTTTCCATTGAAATTCGCAAAGAACAACATGAAGATTTTTCTGCCTTAGGTGGCTTTTTTCGTAAATTTGAACTCAGCCTTATAGCAGCCGATGAAAAAGACATTATTTACACACGCAGCAATGTGCGCGGTGAACAGGTGTATTTTTTCCCTATTAAAATGCAAGCTCAGCAGCAACGGGCATTATTTGAACAATATCTAAGTAAAGCCAAGCAATTACAAAACACCCCAAAGTGGTATAACACGTTAACCAGTAATTGCACCACGTTGGTGTTTGATATGGTACAAGCCGCGACTAATCAAAGCTTACCTCGCGATTATCGTTTAATAGCTTCGGGCTATTTGCCCAATTATTTACATGATTTAGGGGTGCTAGACCCCCAAATTGATATGGCAACCTGGTACAAGCTGGCGCACGTGAATCCTAAACGCCATGCGCCAGTGCTTAGTAGCCAAGAATATTCATCTTTATTGCGCCAAGACCTTACATCACCTTAATTTTTGTAAATTATGCTTACAGTCAGCAATTTTTTGCATAAGATAAGATGAACTTAATGACAATAAGAGTCTCACTCATGCTAAAAAAATTATGTACTGTTGCCCTATTGGGTGCAAGCCTTGCGATCACTGCGTGTTCAACTACACCTGTACAACCAGGTCCATCTGAAACCATCACCCAAAGCAATTTAATGCAATTGCAGCATGGCACATGGATTTTAACACACATTGGTACCATGCAAGTCACCACCAAGCCAAGCACCAACAACATTCCAAGTCTACAATTTTCTAAAGATGGTCGTGTATCAGGTGCAGATGGTTGTAATCGTATTATGGGTGGCTATGCCGCAGGTCGTGAAACCTTAAGCTTGTCACAATTGGCTAGCACTAAAATGGCGTGTATGGACAAAACCTACGTGCCACAAAAGTATGTAGAGGCTTTGGGTAAAGTGACTCATTATGTGGTGTACAACAAAACTTTAAAACTCACCGACAAGAATGGCAATGTGTTATTACAATTTAGTAGTGCAGTGCAACCACGCTAAGCGTTAAAAATTGTTAAAAAAAGCCTGCAATAGCAGGCTTTTTATGCATTTAGACTCAAGCGACGTTGTAGTTTTTAGCTTTAGCTTTATATTAAAGTTTATAAATGCAAAAAACTTAGGGAATACAATATGCAACAGGCTCTATTTGGCGGTGGTTGTTTTTGGTGTGTAGAAGCCGTGTTTTTACGCTTAAACGGTGTTACCAAAGTCACCAGTGGTTATGCTGGCGGTGATATGCCAAATCCAAGCTATGAACAAGTTTGCACAGGTGAAACCAACCATGCCGAAGTATTGTTGGTAGACTTTGATGAAACTCAAATCAGCTATGCACAATTACTTGATGTATTTTTTGCAACTCATGATCCAACCACATTAAACCGTCAAGGTGGTGACGTCGGTACACAATATCGCTCGGTGATTTATTATTTTAATGATCAACAAAAGCAATTATCAAAAGCAATGATTGCTGAACTGTGCGCTGAAGGCTTAAATATTGTCACAGAGCTCAGTCCTGTACCCACTTTCTACCCTGCCGAAGACTATCACCAAAATTACTTTGCCAAAAACCCAACCCAAGGCTATTGTAACTTTGCCATTCCACCTAAACTATTAAAACTACATAGCAAGTTTGCGCATTTAATGCGTGACTAACCAAAAAAGGACTGCCAAGCAGTCCTTTTTTTATTTACAAGTTTAAGCTTTAACGTAAGTGCGCCACACAAAATCTTGGCTTTGACCTTTGAGCGTCATATTAAGTTGATCATTGGCTTGTAATGCCCCTACACCTGCAGGTGTACCTGTCATAACCACATCACCTGGTTGTAAGCTAAAGCTTTGGTTAATTTCAATCAATAGCTCTGCAATACTAAAAATTAACAAACTCGTATCACCCACTTGACGCACTTGTTGGTTAATTTCAAGCTGATACTGCACCTGATCCCAAGCCTTAATTTCGCTTACACCTACCCAATCACCAAGCAAGCAGGCACCATCAAAGGCTTTAGCACGCTCCCAAGGATGCCCCTTGGTCTTCAATTGATCTTGTAAATCACGTAATGTTAAATCTAAACCTAAAGTAATTGCTCCAATTGCAGCTAAAGCCTGCTCAGGATTGGTCACTTGACTTAAAGGCTGATCAATACGCAAACATAATTCACATTCATAATGACAGCTGCCTAAAGCTTGGTTCCAAGCAATACCATCAGCCAAAGGCGTTAAGCTGCTCGGTGGCTTTAAAAACAGCACAGGCTGATCAGGAATGGCATTGCCAAGTTCGGCGGCATGCGCCGCATAACTGCGCCCTACACAAACAATCTTGGATGGTGATAAAGACATACATAAACCCTTTTTTATTTTTTATTAAAACTATTGCTAAATAATGCATGCTCATGAGCATCACGCAAAGCACGTTTTGGCACAATCACCACCATACGGCTTTTTAGCTCTAGCATATAGGTGAGTTTACCTTCGGCAAAATTTGCGACTTCGTGATAATGCAAAGTTTTAGTGCCGCCATTGGCAAAAATTTCTGCATAATCTTGATAAAGATCTAAACCTTGCTCACTTTTACCAAATTGATATTTGACAAACTGACGCTTAAACATCATGGGTAAAAACCAATAACGCATTAACAGTTGTAACACCAAGAAGAAGGCACCAAGCGCCACATAATAACGCCCAACCCCATCTACGCCTAAATATAAGCCCCACACTAAAATTGCCACACAGACCAATGGGGTAATAAAACGGGTAATTTGCTTTTTACCAAAGGTTGCCAAAGCAAATCCATCTTGGGATTCTTCTAAAGTTAAATAATAACGAAGTGAGAGACTCGATTTGCTGTCAGACATAAGCCCATGAACACATAATGAAATAGCACAAATCTTACACCATATTGCATGGCTTGTTGATGCTTGTCGTGTATAGAACATACACACGTAAAAAAACCGCATCTATGTGCGGTTTTTTTAGGAATTCTTATCAAGATTGGTGCGCTCAGAGAGATTCGAACTCCCGACCCCTTAGTTCGTAGCCAAGTGCTCTATCCAGCTGAGCTATGAGCGCGACGTCTTGATGAAGTGCATTATATATAAATTTTTAACTTTGTTAAGCCCTTTTGCACAAAACTGCGTTTAACTGAACATATAACACTCAAATTGAGTTTTTTAAGCTAAAGTTTGAACAATTGGTTGTAATTGTTGCTTACAGCCACCACATAAACTGACTTTTTCACCCAAACTTAAATGGATAAAATCATCCACGACGCCTTCTAAATTTTCTTGGCAGCTAAAACAGGCTTTGTCAGATAAATAAATCACCAGATCAAGATGTTGATAAACATACTCACCATCGCTGTAACACACTACGCTTGAATTTTTTTTCGGAAACATTCCTTGCCCCCTATTTTATTCTAATGATCATCAATGCTATTGCTTTAGCACTATATCTGACCACCTACAACACAAACATGTTTAAATCATAAAAAATACAAATTTCAGACACAAAAAAACCGCTATAAAAGCGGTTCATTGTTCAAGTTGGTGCGCTCAGAGAGATTCGAACTCCCGACCCCTTAGTTCGTAGCCAAGTGCTCTATCCAGCTGA
>NZ_CANQLZ010000001.1 GCF_947624825.1 uncultured Acinetobacter sp. | reverse complement strand
TGGTCTAAGAATGAATTTAATTGCTGGAATGGTGAATTGGATGCTCTTAAATTAACTTTCGCAAGAGATCTAATAACTTGATTAATTTATTTGCAGACTATTCAGCAACCACCCCTACTGATGCCGGTTATTTTCTAAAAAAGAAACTATATCAAAAATATAGTAAACAAAAAGAAATTAGAATTTTAAATAAAAATATTCAAAATCTAGAGGAACAACTAGGTTATAAAAAAGAATTAAATTCAAATCTCAATCATAGTTTAGTAAAAATCAGTAATCATTTCGATGCTTCAAATCAAAAACTCCAACAACAACTGAAAGACAACCAAAAATCCCTGTTAAACTTTGAGCAATCTCTCATTACAATACAAAGAAATATGAGTACATTAGATTCTAGCCATAAAAAATATAATATGCTAATTGGAGCAATGTTACTTATCATAGTATTATTAAGTGGGGTCATCATTAAAATTAATTTATAAATATATAGTTGCCCAAAAACCTAGATCTAGCGACAATAGTACAAATTTTTTGGATTAAAACTGATGTCTTCTCCTTTAGATGTTTTAGGCGGTATTACTGCCGAGCAATTTTTAGCAGAATATTGGCAAAAAAAACCACTTTTGGTGCGTAATGCCATGCCTGAGATTGTAGATTTACTTGAGCCTAACGATGTCATGGAATTGGCACTTGATGAAAACGTGAACGCACGTTTAATTAAGCAAAAAGACCGTGACCCAAATCAGTGGTCAGTTAAATCATCACCCCTCATTAAAGCTGATTTCCAAAAAATGCCCAAACTGTGGAGCATTTTGGTACAAGCGGTCGATCATTATTCATTTGATTTGGCTGCACTGTGGAAAAAATTTGCGTTTATTCCGCAATGGCGCCGTGATGACATCATGGTGTCTTATGCACCTCAAGGTGGCTCTGTAGGAAAGCACTTTGATTTTTATGATGTATTTTTAGTCCAAGGTCATGGCCATCGCCGTTGGCAGTTGGGTCAAATGTGTGATGCCGATAGCGAATTGGTTGCAGGTCAACCGCTAAAGCTATTGCCTGAAATTGACGTACACTTTGATGAAGTGTTAGCACCGGGTGATTTACTTTATGTACCACCGGGTTTATCGCATTATGGCGTGGCAGAAGATGAGTGTTTAACCTTCTCATTTGGTTTGCGTATGCCGAATGTCAGCGACATGATGGATCGTGTGAGCGATAAATTTTCAGCCAATGAAGTTTTACGCCAACCTTTAACCGATATTATTCGTGATGAACTCAGTTGTGCCGGTGAAATCACCGCCAATGAATTGGCTTATTTAAAAGATAAACTGATGGCACAACTGCAAAATTCAAATGTGTTAGAAGATGCCATTATGAGTTTGATGTCTGAATCGAAATACCCTGAGAATATTCCTGAAGTGGAAGAAATTGGGACTGCCGATTTAGAACAAGTCTTAGACTTAGGCTATTCACTGATGCTTGAGCCGGCTTCACGTTTACTGTATAGCCAAGAAGATGAACAAACCCTGTTTTGGGCCAATGGCGAAGGCTTATGTTTAAGCGACGCTGCAACAGCGATTGTTAAGCAGCTTGCCGATGGTGAAGTTGTAATCATGGATGAGCGTTTTTATGATGCTGATTTGTTAGAAGACATTGCCACTTTACTCAATGAATCAATCATTATGTTGCTGCCTGCTGAAGACGCTGAATAATCAAATGATGCCCAAGTTTACTTGGGCATTTTTAATTAAATCATAAAAACCTATTGCATATCATCATCAATAGTAAGTAGCACGCCTGTCACAATTTATGACTTGAGCTTTTCTTAAAATCTTGACACATTAGCCACAACAAGAACAATAGGAACACTGCGATGGCAGGACCGGCACAATTAGTCAGACATAAACTGCTCAACACTTTTTTTTCACGCCATTCTATTTGGTTTGCATGTATTTTTATTGCATTGTTTTTAACTGGGCTGCGCTTATTTTATGCCCCACATTATCTGTATTATTTTATGTCAGATAGTGTGATTAATCTCATTTGGTTGCTGACCACCTTACTGAGTTTTGTGGGTTTATATGATGTACTACAAAATAAACATTCAATTTTAAAGAACTACCCAATTATGGGGCATTTTCGTTATTTATTTGAAGAATTTCGCCCTGAAATTCGCCAATATTTTATTGAGTCCGATCAAGATGCCCTGCCTTTTTCACGCATGCAACGTAGTTTGGTGTATCAGCGTGCCAAAGATGAAAATGCAGATAAACCTTTTGGTTCAATTATTGATGTCTATCAAGCTGACTATCGCTTTATGACCCATGCTGTAAATCCCTGCACGCCTGCTGACCCTGAAACATTTCGCATTCAAATTGGTAACTCAGGCTGTCGCCAACCATATTCAGCTTCGATTTTTAATATTTCAGCCATGAGTTTTGGTAGTTTAAGTGCCAATGCTATTCGCGCTTTAAATCAAGGGGCAAAACTTGGTGATTTTTATCACGACACTGGTGAAGGTAGTATTAGCCCCTATCATCTTGAGCAAGGTGGTGATTTAGTGTGGGAATTGGGCAGTGGTTACTTTGGCTGTCGGACTTTAGATGGTCAATTTGATCCTGAGAAATTTGCCCAACAAGCGGCACTTCCTCAAGTCAAAATGATTGAAATTAAACTCTCGCAAGGCGCAAAACCCGGTCACGGCGGTATTTTACCCAAAGATAAAATCAGTGAAGAAATTGCCATGATTCGTGGCATTCGTCGTGATATAGATTGTGTATCCCCGTCAAGCCATCCTGCATTTAGCAACCCGATTGAATTGATGCATTTTATTCAGCAATTACGTGATTTATCTCAGGGTAAACCCGTGGGTTTTAAACTCTGTATTGGTCAACCATGGCAGTTTATGAGTATTGTAAAAGCCATGCTACACACCCAAATTGTGCCAGATTTTATTGTAGTAGATGGCTCAGAAGGAGGTACGGGAGCGGCCCCCGTTGAATTAATTAATCATATGGGTACCCCACTACGTGAAGGTTTGTTGTTTGTACACAATACCTTAATTGGTGCCGGCTTACGTGATCAAATTAAAATTGGTGCCAGTGGTAAAATCATTAGTGCTTTTGATATTGCCAGCATGTTGGCTATGGGAGCGGATTGGTGCAATTCGGCACGTGGCTTTATGTTTGCCTTGGGGTGCATTCAAGCGCAAAGCTGTCACACCAACCAATGTCCGGTTGGCATTGCAACCCAAGACCATGATCGCCAAAAAGCCTTGCATGTCCCCACCAAAGCTGAGCGCGTGTTCCATTTTCACCAAAACACCTTACATGCTTTAGCTGAAATGTTGGCTTCGGCAGGCTTATGTCATCCTAATCAAGTGAAATCACATCATTTGGCTCAACGCGTCAATGATCGTGAAATTAAAAACTATGCGCAATTACATTTTTGGTTAAAACCCAATGAGTTACTCAATCCACAATTACAAGATGATGATAATTTTTATTATCGGATGTGGAATCTTGCCAAAGTCGATCGCTTTTAAATAAGAGGCGTATTGCGCCTCTTATTTAGTAATAATCACCACTGTTTTGAGCATGTAAAAATGCCGGAATTAAACCTGTCAGTGCCGCTCGGATATCCGCACGTTCATTAATGAGCTGATGTGAACCTTCTTCTAACATCAGCAAGGTTTGTAGACGGAATTTACGCCGAATAAATTCGATGTTATAGCGCCAATCGACAGTTTGGTCTTGTGCACCTTGCGCCAACCATACAGGAATGCGACAAGCCGGTCGCATCTCCATGTCTTGCATCCATTTAGACATGGCTAAAATCCAATCCATGCCCATCATACGTGGCTGCAATGGGTCTTTAAGACGAATAAAGCGTAAAAATTCTGGATTATGATTGTTGCGTCTAAAATGGCGTGGCACTTGACGTTTAATACGACGAATAATGCCAAGCCCGACCGGGTTATGCCACCATGCCGATTTAGCCGGACGAATCAGGGGCGATAACAACAAAACTCTTTGCACAAAAGGATTTTTACGTTTTTGGGCAAAATCGAGTAGATGATGCATCCAAATTGCCCCACCAGTACTTTGCCCAATGCCTAACCATGGCCCACTCAACTGTGGAGCACCTTTGACTGCGGCATACACCGCATGTAATACCTGTTGATAGTGGTCAAAGTTTTGGATATTGGCCGGCGATCCATTACTCAAACCATGCCCCGGCAAATCATAAGTCAGAACACTAAAACCTTGTGCCAACAATTCATGAAAAATTGGCTGATAAATACCGCTGTGTTCTAAATAACCATGCAAAATCCACACTGTGCCTTTGATGGGTGTAGCTTTTGGAGCAAACACCTGCACATGCAATTTAAACAATGGCATGTCAATAAAGCCTTGCCAATGATCACACTCTAACTGATCTAAACCGTATAAACGTCGATAAGCCTGCACTTCAAGCGATGGCGTATAAGGCTGGCTTAAATCTAAAGGACTTAAATATTGTGGTGTGGTGTCCCGACTAGGAATGGGTAATTCAAGTTGCTTTAAAATACTGGGATTTAAAAATGGGATATTGGGCATTTAAGGCACCTCACGACAATCGCTTGAACCTAACACCACATCACGTAAGGTTGCGAGCATTTCATAGTTAGCACGGCGACTATGATCATAATTTTTTACACTCGGTTGCCACTTGGTTAAAGGCGTCGGCATCGGGGCTTCCACAGGTACTGTGGCAATCCCATTGAGGGCAAATAAACGCCGTGTGCGTGGCATATGATAGGCATCGGTAATTAATAATACCCGAGGTGCCCCGCCTTTTTTTTGTAATAACAAAGCACTAAAACGGCTATTTTCACACGTATTCATACTACGATTTTCAAGCAGTTGCGCATCAACGCCATATTGTTTCAACCAATCTTGCATATAGGGTGCTTCTACACCACTGAGTACAATCGGTAGTGTTGGATATTTGGCAGCAGTGGCTAAAGCCGTTTCTAAACGCAAGCGCGTATAATGATTAACCACAATATCTTGCCGATTTTCAGCCAAGGTTAAGCCACCCCCTAATACAACAATGGCATAAGGCAAATCATGGGTCTGTGTAGATTGTGCATTTTGTTGTTGAATAAACGCAATATCTTGAAAAATATCGTCATCTACTGCCGTGGGTTCAAGATCGATCGGATATGCACTTAAAAACTCAAGATACTGCTGCATAAGAGCTTGAGTATGTGATTCATCACGCACAAACACATACGGCGTCTCTACTGTAGATGCCGCTGGCTCATCAAGCATTAAAGGCAACTGAATTTCTTTTTCGCTATCAATCTCTTGTTGGGTTTTGATCTGTTGTTGTAACAATTGATAGCGGGCATGCACCACACTCAGTGTATCTGCTTGTTGACTCTGCATTTGCTGTTGCATGACTTTTAAATAGGCTTGACGAGCAATCCATAACTCAGAACCCGGTTCTAAGGTGTTAATTGCACTTAAGCCACCGGCTTTTTGGCTATTGGCTGCCACAGGATTCACATTCACCGGCACAAATTGATGCAGTGCTTTTAACACGGTTTGAGAATAAAAAGGCGAATATAAAAACAGCACACAAACTGCTAAGACGATAAAACTCACTGCCACCAAGCGTACAAGCTGCAACATCAAACACTAATCCGTATGCGCTAATAAAAGACCATGCTTGCTCCACAACACCGGTTCTGGCTCTAACATCAGATGAAATTTACCATACACATCCTGCTGTACCGCCCGATACGTGGCTTGTACATCTGCTAATGTGGCATCGGCATAATTTACCAACACCAAAGCTTGCTTATGGAACATGCCGACCGAACCCAACTGCTTACCTTTCCAACCCGCTTGTTCAATTAACCAACCTGCAGCAAGCTTAATCTGACCATCAGCTTGTGGATAATGCGGCAGTTGCGGATATTCATGTGCAATGCGTGCAAACACTTGAGAGGTCACCACAGGGTTTTTAAAAAAGCTGCCCACATTAGGATAATCTTGAGGATCAGGCAATTTGCTTTGACGAATATGAATCACCTGACGTTGCAGGTTTTCAGCCGTTAAATCATCCCCGACTGCTGCTTTTAAATCACCGTAACCGAGTTTTAAGGCTGCATGTTTCGGCAGTTTAAAGGTGACATGGGTAATAATATAACGCTGCGGCTGCTCTTTAAAAATACTGTGTCGATAGGCAAAGTGACAATCTTGCGCTGCAATAGAACGTAACTTTTGTAGTTGCTGATCATACACTTGTACCGATTGAATAAACTCGCCAACTTCCACCCCGTAAGCGCCAATATTTTGTACTGGTGATGCACCGACTAAACCTGGAATCAAGGCTAAATTTTGCAGACCCATCAGTTGCTGTGTGGTACTCCACAGCACAAACTCATGCCAATTTTGCCCAGCACCAACACGCAAAACCTGACACACTGCATCATCTTCAAGCACTTCAATGCCTTGAATGTCCATATGCAACACCAAGCTATGTACATGCTCAGGCAATAACATATTGCTACCGCCCGAGAGTACCAACACATTAAGATCCGTCAGGTGCGCATATGCCACAGTGTCTAAGACATCTGCCACACTTTGAATTTTGACATAGTGTGAGCAAATAGAATTTAAATTTAGGGTATTAAAAGGTTTAAGTTGCACGTTGTTTTGAATATTCATGGCTATCTTAAACCTGTGAATGTTGTTGAAAATAATAAACCCAAGCACGACTACTTGATTCACATTGATCCAGTACATGCTCAAACCCAGCCTCACCCCCATAATAAGGATCCGGCACAGCTTGCTGTGCATAGACAGGATCATGCTCACTCATTAAGGCAAGTGTTGCGCGTATATAACCAAACTGCTGGCAAGCTTGCTCACTTAAAGCCTCTAAATCACGTAAATTATCATGATCCATCGCCAAGATTAAATCAAACTCGATAAAATCATGCAGCTGTACTTGACGCGCGCGGAGTTTAGATAAGTCGTAACCACGCAATTTAGCATGCATTTGACTACGTGCATCTGGAGCTTTACCGGGATGATAATTGCTGGTTCCTGCAGAATCGATCACGATATTGAGATTTTCTGCCTCACAATGTTGTCTAAGCACCACCTCTGCCGTAGGAGAGCGACAAATATTGCCTAAACACACACACAACACCTGATAGGGCGCTTGAGATGACATAGAAAACCTCACAATACACAGAGCCGTCTATGTTACGAGATTTGCAACTAAAATCCTATTGCTTGGCGATTCATAAAACTAGATTTTACAATAATTTTCATCTGTTTTTTATTGTAAAAACAATAGCAGCAGCATGGTTGCTGATCTGTCAATTTAGTGTGCTGAAGTATTTTTTTGTGCTTGAGGTTGAATAATCACTTCACTGATGACTTCATCTTCAAGGTGTAGACGTACCACGCCTTGGGCATTAATTAAGGTTTGTTGAGTTTGAATACGCTGAATAATTTTTTCTAATACTGCAATGAGTTGAGGATATTCAAAATTTTGCACTTCATCTAAATTAAGTAACAGATGAAAACCTTTATATTCATAGTCAAACCAACGTTGGTATTCAGTTTGCCGCGCATTATTTTTTTCCATCACCTGCCAAGTTTTTACTGGCTGCTGAATCCCCTTTAATTCCATAGGCTGTTTTGGCGCACACAAAAAATCATCTTTAATCAATTGATAGGTGTCATCAGAAATTAAAATTTCATCTACATCTGCGGCACTTTGTAAACGTGCCGCCAAATTAGCATCGCGCCCGACAATGGTGTACGCCATACGATGTGCAGCGCCATAATTGCCTACGTGACAATAACCTGTACTAATACCCATACGAATATGCAAAGCCGGATAACCCATCTTCACCCAACGTTCGCGCAGGATTTTCATTTGTTGTCGCATGGCCATGGCCATCTCAACGCAAGTCTTGGCATCTTGCTCGACGCCTTGCGTGGTAGGATCACCAAAGAAGATTAAAATTGCATCGCCCATGAATTTATCAACCGTGGCCTCATATTGTTTGGCAACTTCGGTCATATGGCTTAAATAGTCATTTAAAACAAAGGCAAGATCATCTGGAATTAAGCTTTCAGACAGCTCGGTAAACCCTTCAATGTCTGAAAAAAAGATGGTCATTTTTTTACGTTTATATTCAATTTTTGCCTCAGTTTCACCTTTCATAATAGATTGCCACAATTGCTGTGGCGCATAACGACTCAACTGATTGGCAAATTCCATATAGCGATTCATTTGTGAGTAGTAATGTTCGCGTTTTTGTGAAGCAATATACACACGGCGCGCTTGATAAACCGATCCTGCGGCAAAGTAAGCAATCAAGCACATAAACGCCAAAACAGTGAGTTCAGTCGAGGTGGGTGCAAAGTAATGCCCAAAACCAAACGCCAAAATATTGGCCAAATAGAAGACGGTTACGCCCCACAGACCTGCCAACGACATCATAAAAAATGAAACGCGGCTATTAATGGTGCTATAAATTAATGCTGCAAAAGTACATAAAGTCAGCACCAAATTTAGATGTACAGCAGATAAAGCTGCAGCAACCATCGCAATGTCAACTAAAAATAATGCATTGCGCTGTACTTGTGCGTTATAACGATATTTTAACCACTGTTCTAGACGTGGACTCACAAACAAAACTACCGCAAAAATCAGCGGTAAATACAATTGAATATGCGTCGTTTGCGTGGTGAAGGTGTAGACCAACAAACCCAAAGACAACATGCTATAACCCATCAAACGATGGAAGTAGCTAAATTGTTTGGGTTCTCGGTCTAACCAATACTCTAAAGGCAGCACAGCTGTCGCCGATATGCGAGTGCTTAATCCATACGCCAATCAAATGGCATATCGCCTTGACCACGTAACGCCAGCATTAAAGTTTGGCGCATATGTGCTAATACTTCATTGCTATAAGGGACGGCCGGCGTACCCCATACCGGTTTTGGCCATGCCACGTCATTTTGATAACGCACCACATGATGAAAATGCAACTGCGGTACCATATTACCTAAAGCCGCAACGTTCATTTTATCAGCACGGAAAACGCGAGATAATTGACTCGATAGCCAGCTCGATTCACGTAAAAATTGTTCTTGGTCGGCTTGGCTGAGTTCGTATAATTCAGTCACCCCTGGTACGCGTGGAATTAGAATTAACCAAGGGAACTGCATATCATTCATTAAACGACATGTAGAAAGCGGGAAATCGCCGACAAAAAATGTATCTTGAGCAAGTTGTGGATGCAAACTAAACATATTCTTTATTTATGACGCAAAATGAAAATGATGGCTAATACTATCACATCAATTTCGCTCTGAGTACGCCCCATCAAGGCTTTCATTATAATTATCAAAATACAACAGGCAAAGCTTAGGCTTTACCTGTTGTAGAGCTGCACCCATTAAGGGCGTACGATATCTTTAAGCAGATGATCTAAAACATCGTTAACAAAAGTTAAACGCTTATCTGGCTCCTCTTGTAACAGCATAACTTTTAAGCGCTGCCCGCCTTGCATCCTAAAATAGGTGGGATGTTGTTGCATCATTTGAATAATACTCGCTGCTTGAACGGGGGTATCTGGCGAAAATTCCAAATGGCCGCCATGCGCGCCAAGATCAATTTTGGTAATGCCTAAGTTTTCGGCTTTTAAACGAATTTGATGCACAGCAAACAAATGTTTGACTGCAAGTGGCGCCACCCCAAAACGGTCAATCAATTCCATGCGAATATGATCGAGCTTCTCTTGGCTATTGGCATGACTAATGCGTTTATAAAACAATAAACGCTGATGCACATCGCCTAAATACTCATCGGGAATTAAGGCCGGCAAATGCAAACTAATTTCTGAGGTGAGTGCAAGCGGTGTATCAAAGTTCGGGGTTTTACCGTTTTGAATCGCTTTGGTGGCTTTTTCTAGCATCTCCATATACAAGCTATAGCCAATGGCATGCATCGAACCACTTTGCTGCTCACCAAGTAATTCACCTGCGCCACGAATCTCTAAGTCCTCAGTGGCGAGCATAAAGCCTGCGCCTAAAGTTGAAGCACGTTGAATGGCGTCTAAACGTTTTTCGGCATCGCCTTTTAAGGCTTTAATAGATGGCACAAGCAAATATGCATAGGCTTGATGATGCGAACGTCCAACACGACCCCGTAATTGATGCAATTGTGCCAAGCCTAATTTGTCGGCACGTTCGATAATAATAGTATTGGCATTCGGTACATCAATTCCCGTTTCAATAATGGTTGAACAGACCAAGACATTGTATTCTTTGTGATAAAACTGCTGCATGACCTGTTCAAGTTCACGTTCACGCATTTGACCATGAGCTACTGCAACGCGAGCTTCTGGTACAAGAATACGAATATTTTCTGCCATGCGTTCGATGCTATCGACTTCATTGTGTAAAAAATACACCTGACCGCCACGCAACAACTCACGTAAAATCGCTTCTTTGACGGATTCATCGGTGTGTTCTTGTACAAAGGTTTTGACCGCCAAACGACGTGCCGGGGGCGTGGCAATAATAGATAAATCACGCATACCACCAAAAGCCATATTTAAGGTACGCGGAATTGGGGTTGCCGTGAGAGTAAGCATATCTACATCGGCACGCATGGCTTTAATACGCTCTTTATCGCGCACCCCAAAGCGATGCTCTTCATCCACGATCATTAAGCCTAAATCTGAAAATTCTACATTTTCTTGTAAGATTTTATGCGTACCGACCACAATATCGACTTTGCCGTCTTTTAAATCTTCTAAGGTTTTTAAATGGCTTTTGCTTGAGCCAAAACGGGATAACACCTCTATACGCACTGGCCAATCGGCAAAACGATCTTTAAAGGATTCGTAATGCTGCTGTGCAAGCAAAGTGGTCGGTACAAGCACAGCCACTTGTTTATTGTTTTGCACGGCTAAAAATGCAGCCCGCATTGCTACTTCAGTTTTACCAAAGCCTACATCACCACAAACTAAACGATCCATCGGCTTGGCTTGTTGCATATCATACAAAGTCGCTTCAATGGCATTGGCTTGATCAAGCGTTTCTTCATAAGCAAAGCCTGCGGCAAATTGCATATACAGTTTTTCATCTAATTCAAAGGCCAAACCTGGCTTGGCATGACGACGTGCTTGAATATGCAATAATTCGGCGGCCACATCATGAATTTGCTCTAAGGCTTTACGCTTGGCTTTATTCCATGCTTCTGAGCCAATTTTATGCAGCGGTGCTGAATCAGGATCACCGCCACTATAGCGGCTAATTAAGTGTAAATTGGTCACCGGCACATAGACTTTGGCACCGTCGGCATAATCAAGTTGTAAAAATTCATGCTCTTGGCGATCAATTTCTAAGGTGACTAAACCAGCATAACGCCCCACCCCATGATCAATATGTACCACAGGCGCACCAATTGAGAGTTCAGTTAAGCTCTTAATTAAATATTCTTCAGAAATCTCTTGCTGACGTTTGCGACGACGTTGCACCACACGATGTTCATAGAGTTGATTTTCTGAAATTACACTCAATTGATCACGAATGACCAAACCACGATCTAAAGGTGCATGGGTAATTGCAATGGCAAATAAAGAGACTTGAAAGGCTTCAAAACTCTCCACCACTGGAATTTCACCCAAGCTTGCTCGCAGGGCATCTTTTAAGGTTTCACGGCGCCCTGCGCTTTCGGCCACCAACAACACAGGGTGATTGGCCGCATCAATATAGGCTTTGACCTCACTAAACGGTTGTTCACGTTTTGGATCGACCGCTAGGCGTGGTGGAATGTGTGTACTTAAATCAAAATGACCGGCTTTGTTTGTATCAAAAGCATCAGGCGACGCAATCACTCGTGGAAAGCGATTAAGATGCTCTAACACGCGATTGGGTGCTAAGAACAAATCCTCAGGTGGCAAGATCGGTTGATCAACGTTATAACGACGATCTTCATAGCGACGCAGCACTTCTTGATAAAATTGATTCCAACCAGTTTCGGCATCTTTATCGGTAATGATCACTGCCGTTTTTGGGAAATAATCAAACAAGGTACTTTGATTTTGCATGGCTTGGCTGGCAAAGAACAGCGGCAAATAAAACTCAATCCCTGGCGATGCAATCCCATCTAATACATCTTGATAAATTTGGTTTTTCTTTGGATTGGCATTGGGAAAGCTTTCGGCATAACGATCGCGGAATAAGGCACGGGCTTCTTTGAGCGGAAATTCTTTGGCAGGCAATACGGTAAAACGCGTGAGTGTTTGCGTGGTGCGCTGTGTTTCTGGATCAAAGAATTTTAAGGTGTCAATTTCATCATCAAATAAATCAATACGAATGGGGGCGGCTTGACCTGAAGCATAAATATCCATGATGCTGCCGCGCACCGCGAATTCACCATGATCATAGACGGTATCCACCAACTGATAGCCGGCTTGTACCAAACGCAGTTTTTGTTGTTCTAAGACAAATTTCTGCCCCACCTGAATATCAAAATGTTCTCCCAACACCCACGAAGTCGGGGCAACACGCTGTGCCAAGGTAGACGCCGAGAGCAATAAAATACCTTGGCTTGGCATATTGGATAAAATCGCCAAACGCTCAGAGACAATATCTTGATGCGGCGATAAACGATCATAGGGCAAAATTTCCCAATCAGGAAAAATGGTCGGTGTTATGCCATAAAATTCAAGCTCGCTTTCAAGCTGGGCCAAATGTTGATTATTACGCGCCACAATCACCAACAATTGTTGGCTTTGCTTGGCAATTTCTTTAAATAAAAGCGCTGCAGCTGAACCTTGTAAATTACCGATCCAGCGTTTTTCGCCGACTTTAAGTTGTTTAAATTGAAGCTGTGCGATGGAATCTTGAAACATGGCCATTCTAAGCATGAAAGACAGAGCATCATCTTAACATGATGTTTTTCAAGCTTTATGTAATTTTTATGTGCACAGCGTCGAATGATGTCGTTTAACGTTTTTCACGTAAAAATTGACGATAGTATTCGCCCAACAAACCAACAGTGGCTTTAAATTCTTGTAAATTGTGTTGGTTATTGCCTAAACGCGCAACGTATTGACCTGTTGCGATTTCTAAATCAATTTTTTCATTGATGAGCATGGCAGCAAAATAAAGGGCTTTTAAGTCATCAAATTGATTTAAACGACGGTTAGAAAAATATTCTAAGCGCTCAGACAAGCTGTCATTTAAAACCACCCCTTTCACGATATAACCCTGCGCTTCATTCCACTCGATTGCATGCTCGTGCATAAATTGCAGACGTGGGTCTTCTTTGGTTTTAAACAACTGACGAACTTTATCAAACATCTTCAAGGTCCTAAACACTCAACTTGGTATAGTTTAACCATGTTTTGCTTAGATTAAACCTGATAAAAAACCTAACTTAGGCTATTTTATGAGTTCAGGCAAAATAACACCCATGTAAAACATGGGTGTTAAGTGTTTAGAGTTTCACCAACGCCTGACGTGACAGCACAATACCATTGTTATCGGCATACAAATAATCGCCTGAACGAATGGTGACACCACCAAAACTTAAAGTCAGATCTACTTCGCCCACGCCCTTACGGGTACTTTTTTGTGGAATAGCCGCTAAAGCATGTACGCCCAAATCAAGGTGTGCAATGGCATCAACATCACGTACGCAGCCATAAATTACCACACCATTCCAGTGATTTTTCACTGCTGATTCGGCAATTAAATCGCCCATCAAAGCACAGCGCATAGAGGCACGACCATCAACCACCAACACTTTACCGGTACCGTCTGTGGCAAGTAGCTCTTTGACACGTGAATTGTCTTCATAACACTTTACAGTCACCACTTGCCCACCAAAAGTGTGGCGTGCCCCATAACTCTTAAAAAATTTACCATCTATACAAGGTGACATGACCTGTAAGTCTAGTTGGGGATAGTTATCAAGTAGGTCACAAGTTACAAATGCTGTCACGGGGTTGCCCTCTGTTTTATCTTGGATATTGTTGTATCTTTAAATTAGCATACATTTCACACGATTGAGTCTGATTTCGCGCAGCATCGACCATAGTATGAGCCACCTGATTGGCTGTTACTGGCAGATATTTAAACTGTTTTGGCAAAACCTTGCTGCATTTTTGATAAATTTTTTGACCCAAGTCTTCAAGAAAACGCCCATGTTCACGCTGCCCAATCAACAAAGATGGTTGAATAATCGACAAACGGTATAAATTCAAGTTTTGTAGGGTATTTTCTAATTTACCTTTCACACGATTGTAAAAAAATGGCGATGCGGCATTGGCTCCCATACTGCTAATAATCAACAGATGCGTGGTGGTGTTTTGCAGTAAATGTGCCATATGCATATTCATTTCATAGTCCACTTGGTAAAAGGCAGATTTCGAGCCTGCTTGCTTTAATGTGCTACCTAAACAGCTAAATACATGACTATAGCCGGCTAAATCTTGTAAATTGAGCAATAAAAAGTCATCTAGTACAATTTGTCTAATTTTTTTTTGATTTAAAAATAGATCATTTTTACGACGAACGATGACATCAATATGCTCACAGTCTGTGGCTTGATTTAGCAATAAAACCAAGGTCTTGCCTACCAATCCTGTTGCACCCACAACCAATACTTTTTTTAACGAATGCGTCATTTTTTATACAATCTCCAACGAATTTGAGTAATCTTAGGTTTTCTTTCAGTTTTTTATACGGCTAAAATGGCATCACGGCGTGTCAAGGCTTGACTTAACAGCAATGTTAACTCAAAATATGGCACTTGTTTACGGGCTGGGTATAGTTCTTCTGATGTTGGTTTTCAGTTGAGTTGCAGCCCGCCCAGACTAATCTATTTCAAGGAGTGCACGAGTGGCAAACTCTGCTCAAGCTAAAAAACGTGCTCGTCAAAACGTTAAAGCACGCAAACACAACGCAAGCTTACGTTCTATGGTTCGTACTTATCTTAAACGTACAGTAGCTGCTATTGCTGCTGGCGATTATGCTGTTGCTTCAGAAGCTTACAAAACTGCGGTTCCAGTAATCGACCGTATGGCTGACAAAGGCATCATCCATAAAAACAAAGCTGCTCGTCATAAGAGCCGTTTAAATGCACAAATTAAAGCGTTAGCTAACTAATTTATGCATAAAAAAAAGCCCTTTTATAGGGCTTTTTTTTATTGTTCAGCATTAAATTTGGCAATATCTAAACAATGTAATTTGCCACGCCAAATCCACTTGAGCTGACACTCTAAAAATTCATCCCCTTCAAACCATACAAACAAACCTTCCATCATCTGTGGCCAATCTTCAGATGTGACTTCATTGCGCTGTGAGATGATTGCTAAAATGGCAGCAATAATGGTGTCATGACTGACCGCCAAACTTAAACCATGGCTATGTCTTGGATGCGTGTTGTAGATTAACTCTAATACATCTACCACACCACCAATGGGATGTTTCATGCCGGGTAATGCATTGTTCACAAAACTATTGATAAAGCCTAATGCACCTTGACGTTTAAAGTAAGGCCCAGCCTTGTGAATATCCAGTACAAAACTGCCCGGTTCAACCAATAAGCCTTGTTCCACAATCTCGATGTTATGCGTATTGATTGGGCTTACATCATCTGCCCCTTGTATCATCAAAGCTGCGGTATCAATACAGCGTTGAATTGGACTAGAGATGCAATGTTGAATACGACGCTCACTGTTGGCAATGAGGTATTCACCCCATGCTTGCGCCAATTCTCGCCCTTGGTGGGTCAATTGCAAGTCATAGCCCGCCAAGCCCTGTCCTTTTACCTCTTCACGCAATGAGTGACGGGTAAATAATGTTACAGGGGTCTTGGGATCTGGCAGCAAATCCATTGCATGCAACATACTGGTCGGAAGCAGATCAAGTGCCATAATACTGTCACAATTGAAAGGTTAAACCTCACTATACCACGTTGCCCCAAGAGCTCAATGCATGTTCGACATTCGTCCAAGTGCTTGTAAGGCAAGTCGTTTCATTTGATCATTGCGGTAGGCTAAAAATCCATCATTTAATAAGGTTGCGCGCTGATTATAAACAAAGGCACGTCCACTCAAATCAATTAAGCCACCACCAATGCGTTCTAGCAGGCATTGTCCTGCACTGGTGTCCCACTCTGAGGTCGGATGAAAACGCGGATAAATGTCAATTTTATCTTCTAGCATCATACAAAATTTGTAGGCACTGCCAGCCTGAAAAGTCGTATAAGGATTAAGTTGTTCAAGCGCTGCAAAAAACGCTTGATACTGCGCTTTTTGCTGACGACTATGACTGATCCCGATTTGAACGTCTTTGTGTGTAGCTTGAGCGACATAGCCAAACCAAGTCTTCACTTGAGTGTCATATTTGAGTGGCATGCCCACCTTGGGGCAAATATACAAAGTATGTTCTTCTGGTACTGCTAAAATGGCAAAAACCGTATGCGCTCCCTCAATTAAGCTTAAATTAATGGTAAATTGCGCACGCTGATGCAAAAACTCTTTGGTGCCGTCTAAAGGATCAAGCAACCAAAATTTTGACCATGTGCTGCGCTCGGTTTGCTCACCTTCTTCAGATAAAAGTGGTAAATCAGATATCAGTCGTAACTGTTCAGTCAAATAATGGTTAACCCGAAAATCTGCTTGGGTCACTGGCGAATCGTCGCTTTTATGCTCCACGTCAAATGCCTGCCCTGCGCAGTAGTTTTGATATTCTTCACGTAAAATTGCACAAGCCTGTGTCATGATAGGCAGCAATTGGTCAATCAAAGCATCTTGTGGTGCTTGGGTTTTAATAAACATACAACACCTGTTTTTATTTAAAATAATAAAGATTGTAGCGCGCTTTGGCTGCAATCACACAACAGCTTTGCTGTTTAGCAGCGTCCTTGCTTAGTTTTAAGGTGAAATCAGGTATACTCAATTTTTTTCTAGTCTAAGCTAGATCATGCTATGAGGCTTTGTGTGATGCAAAAATCAACCATCATTTTCGACATGGACGGTACTTTATTGGACTTGGCCTATGACGATTTTATTTGGAATGAGCTTCTGCCACAGCGCCATGCGAGCCATCACAATTGTTCACTTGAACATAGTCAAGCTGAGTTGGCTTCGTTTTATCAGTGTTATAACCATACTTTAAATTGGTATTCATCGCATTTTTGGAGCAATAAGGTCGGTATAGACGTACTTGCCATGCAAATTGAATTTCAGCATAAAGTTGCCAAACGTGCCGGATGTATTGAATTACTTGAGTTTTTAAAATCAGAAGGTTACCCATGTTGGCTAGCCACTAATGCCGATTGTAAAGGCTTAGAATTTAAGCTCAAAGCCATGCAAATGAGCCATTATTTTGATGTGATTGTCAGCTCAGAGAGTATTGGCTATGAAAAAGAACGTATTGAATTTTGGCAACATTTACAAAAGCTGCATCCATTTTCAGTCAAAAATTGCTATTTTATTGACGATACCGAAAAAGTTTTAGACAGCGCAAAAAACTTTGGTATTGAAAATTTAATTACCATTGCACAACCTTCATCGGGCAAAGCCCCTCGATCTGATGCGCGTTATCCGATGTTGGTACAATTAACAGACTTAATCACCACGTTACAACAGGTTGAGGAACACCAGATATATGCGTAAATCTTCTTTAGCCGAAGATGCCGTAGGCATGCGTATTGATAAATGGCTTTGGGCGGCGCGTTTTTTTAAAACGCGCTCAATTGCCAAACATGCCATTGAAGGCGGTAAAGTGCATCAAAATGGCGAACGCGTCAAAGTATCACGTGAAGTACGTGTGGGCATGGAACTGACCATTGCTCAAGGTCTTGAAAAGAAAACTGTGACGGTCAAAGCATTATCAGATGTACGTGGTCCTGCACCCGTAGCACAATTGCTCTATGAAGAAACAGCCGCAAGCCTTGCCAAACGTGAGTTGTTTGCAGCACAGCGCAAAATGCACAATTTAGCGCGTCCCGATCATCGTCCAAGCAAAAAAGATCGACGTGACATTCAGCGCTTTCGGCAGGATAATGATAGCCAATTTGACCAACAATGGTCATATTCAGATGACTAATGCAGTGCGTCATCTAATGTCGCACCAAGCCCAAACACACTAGAACATTAAAATAAAATCTGTCACTATTCATGCCATAGACATCCACTTGGGTGAATCGTGAATCTACAGTTTTGAGGTTGTAAGATGGATGAGAACAAAAGCAAAGCCCTTAATGCGGCTTTAAGCCAAATTGAAAAACAGTTTGGTAAAAACACAGTTATGCGCTTGGGTGAAAACACCGTACAAGCGGTAGAAGCGATCTCAACAGGCTCATTGACGTTGGATGTTGCCCTTGGGATTGGCGGTTTGCCTAAAGGTCGTATTATCGAAATTTACGGTCCTGAATCTTCTGGTAAAACCACCATGACCTTGCAAGCCATTGCAGAGTGTCAAAAAGGAGGTGGTACATGTGCCTTTATTGATGCCGAGCATGCACTTGATCCGCAATATGCGCGTAAATTGGGTGTTGATATTGACAATCTATTGGTTTCTCAGCCTGACCATGGTGAGCAAGCCCTAGAAATTGCCGATATGTTAGTACGCTCAGGCGCAGTTGACATGATCGTGGTGGATTCCGTGGCTGCGTTAACCCCACGTGCTGAGATTGAAGGCGAAATGGGCGACTCGCATATGGGTCTACAAGCACGCCTTATGAGCCAAGCTTTACGTAAAATCACCGGTAATGCCAAACGCTCAAACTGTATGGTGATCTTCATTAACCAAATTCGTATGAAGATTGGTGTGATGTTTGGTAGCCCAGAAACCACCACAGGTGGTAATGCGTTAAAATTCTATGCTTCAGTACGTTTAGATATTCGTCGTATTGGTCAAGTCAAAGAAGGCGACGAAATCATTGGCTCTGAAACCAAAGTCAAAGTGGTGAAAAATAAAATGGCACCGCCATTTCGTGAAGCGCTGTTCCAAATCTTATATGGTAAGGGTGTCAACCACTTAGGTGAATTGGTTGATTTAGCAGTACAGCAAGACATCGTACAAAAAGCCGGTGCGTGGTACTCTTATCAAGGCAGCAAAATTGGTCAGGGTAAAAACAACGTGATTCGTATGTTAGAAGAAAACAAGCCAATGGCAGAAGAAATTGAGCGCCTGATTCGCGAACAACTTTTAACCACCAATCAAGTACCAGCCGATGATGATCAAGACCCTGAATTTGAACCTGCTGAATAAATAACACTACAACCAAGACGCCCTTCGGGGCGTTTTTGTTATGCTGAGGATCTCAAATGAGCGATGCTAAATTCAATAACATTATTGACTATGATGCCTTAAAACAGGCCTATGGCGACACAGAAGCAGCAACTGCTTCAGGCTATGACGCCTTAAGCTTCTCTGATACTCAAAAACCCAAGGCCGAACGCAGTTTACTCAAAGGCTCACGTTTACGCTCTTATGCTTTTGCCGTATTAACCCGTAAAGAATATTCCAAAGCAGAACTGATTGAAAAATTAGCTCTATATGCCGAAAGTCGTGATGAAGTCATTGAGTTGGTCGAAGAGCTTGCCACGCAACATTATCAAAGTGATCAACGGGTCGCAGAAACTGTGTTATCCAGTCAAAAGCGTAAAGGCAAAGGTCCTGCACGAATTAAACTGGCTTTAAAAAATAAGAAAATCGACAGTGATTTAATTGTAGAGGAAATGCAAGAGATTGATTGGGCAGAACAAGCCTACCAATTAAAAGTTAAAAAATATGGGGTAGAAGTCACTAAAGATCCAAAGCTTAAAGCCAAACAAATTCGATTTTTACAATATAGAGGTTTTGATTTAGATACAATCTTTAAGGCAATTAGTCGGCGTGAGGATAACGAGTAAAGTATTGATAAATTTAATTATTATAAGAATATGGTGGCAACCCTACCAGCAAGACTCCGGCACATCATATTTCTATTACCGTTGCTACCTTCCGGTCCTGGCGGGGTTCATAGAGTACAATTGCGAAGTAACCGGCAGGGCTACCATTGCAAGACCGATTATAAAGATTTTTAGACCACATGCAAGCCCTCACATGCCAAAAAACTAAAAAAGCTATCTAATTGATTAAATTAGAAACAATTTAGGTTTTATAGGCTTTATACACCAACATTTTTCTACACAATACTTCACAATCCACACAGCATGCACTTGCTTTTCTCACATCATGTGTTTTTAATGGGCTAAGCTCTTTTTAATCTCATATGGATATACAACGTCATGCTCTATAAGCATTTCTTATTCACCACTGCTCTACTCATGAGTGGTGCAAGTTTTGCCAATATTCCAATTGAATCACATGGTCTGAGCCAACAAAATCCTCAGATGATGACGCCACGTGCCACCCATACAGGTGTAGAAACAGTTACAACCAATATGAATTGGCAACTGATTCAAAAAAACCAGCAACTTGAAACTGAATTACGTACGCTACGTGGCAAGATCGAAGAACTAGAAAATGCCAATGACAAGCTCAATCATGAACTCAATAACCGCTACACAGATCTTGATCAACGTTTAGAACTGTTACAAGAAAAATTAGATACCAATGAAAACCAAGACCTACCACAAGAGGCTACACCGGACAATACGGAGGATAACCAACAGGATACACCACCCAGCCTTATCACCCCTATAGCACCTGAACCACTCACTCCGGCACCTCTGATTACCCAAAATAATTATGATAATGAGCTTGATCGTGCAGCATACACCATTGCTTTAGAAGCCTATAAACAAGGTGGTGCCAAAAAAGCCATGGACCCCATGCGTAATTTTATTAAAAATCACCCCAATAGTATCTATGTCAGTAATGCTTATTTTTGGATGGGTGAGTTTTATTTAGCGATTGAGCCTGTGAACTATAAACGCGCTCAAGCCAATTATGCTGAGGTGGTCAATCGCTTTCCACAATCAGCTAAAGCCGCAACTGCAGTGTATCGTCTGTATAGCATGGCAAAAAATGTAGATCAAAATATGCCATTGGCCAATCAATACGCCAATATGCTTCAAAAGAACTATCCAAATTCGGAAGAAACAGGTTTTTTAAAATAAAAAAGACACCCTCAGGTGTCTTTTTTGTTTTAAGTATCTTTAGCGCACAATACCACGCTCAGACTGTTCAATGGAATCAACAAACAGACTCAATTCAGCATACTGAGGTAATAAATCCGCTCGGATTTTTTCCAAGGCTTGCTCTTTGGTAAGACCAGCTTTGTATACCAATTTAAACGCTTCACGTAAGGCTTGAATGACATCTTTTGACCAGCCCTTACGACGCATTCCCTCAAAATTCATCGCAAATGCATGTGCAGGATTACCTGAAGCCATCACATAAGCCGGGACATCTTTAACAATTAAAGACGCAGCCCCCACCATACTATAAGAACCAATCTTACAGAATTGATGAATCCCTGAGTTACCCCCCAAGATCACATAATCACCCACATGTACGTGACCTGCCACGCCCACATTATTGGCCATAATGTTATGACTACCGACCACACAGTCATGTGCAATATGGGTGTTGACCATGAGTAAGTTATGACTGCCAATCTTCGTTAAGCTTTGGTCTTGTACCGTACCACGATGCAAACTGCAATGTTCACGAATGGTATTATGATCCCCGATTTCCAACCAAGTTTCTTCGCCATTATATTTCAAATCTTGACAAACTTCGCCCACGCTTGCGAACTGAAAGATTTCATTATGTTCGCCAATGCGTGTGTATCCGCCCACTACAACGTGGGAGTGTAATTTGGTGCCGGCACCAATGCTGACCTGCGGACCAATAATACAGTAAGGACCGATCTGCACATCAGCTGCAATAACAGCCGATGCATCAATAATAGCGGTTGGATGGATTAAATCGGGATTACTCATGCCTGCTCTGTTCTTTGATGCGAAATCATAATTTCCGCTGTGGTTGCAACGACGCCATCAACCATGGCCGTACAATTGTACTTGTAAATGCCACGCTTTTGCATCACCAACTCTGATTTTAATACAAGTTGGTCACCAGCTACGACTTGTTTTTTGAAACGAACGCGTTCGGCCCCTGCAAATAAGAACAAAGAACCTGCAGTTGGCTTCTGATCGTTCATAATAAAACCAAGAATACCTGAAACTTGCGCCAATGCCTCAACAATCAAGACACCCGGCATAATTGGATATTCAGGAAAATGGCCTTGTAAGAACTCTTCGTTAATTGATACATTTTTATAACCGACGATACTATTGTCTGTCACTTCAACCACACGATCAACCAATAAGAATGGGTAACGATGTGGTAAGTATTCACGAATGGTTTGAATCGTCATTGGCAATTCAACTTTCGAGAATGCTGGAGCATTTGACTCTGTCATCATATTCATATTTATTTACGCAATTTTAAAGTTGATTCAAGGGACTCAATCTGAGTCTGCATATGATCAAGTTTTTTCATGACTTGGGTCAATGGCACATCTGCTAATTGTCTTAGGCGAACAACTGTACGTTTCCATTGTTGATTCGGTAAAATTCCTGTACCTGAAGAATAACTGCCCGGTTCAGAAATATTATTTGTGACCATTGACATTGCTGTTAAAGTCACGTTGTCAGCAATATTTATATGCCCCACAACACCTACAGCGCCAGCCAACACACAGTTTTTGCCAATTGTCGTACTGCCTGCAATAGCACTTTTGGCAGCAATGGCGGTGCCTGCACCAATTTTCACATTGTGTGCGATTTGCACAAGGTTATCAATAATCACACCATCTTCAATCACAGTATGATCAAGTGCACCACGATCCACACTGGTATTTGAACCAATACGCACGTCATTCCCAATACGCACTGAACCCAATTGCGCAATACGATGCCATTTGCCTTGATATGGCGCAAAACCAAATCCCTCACTACCAATCACAGTATTGGCATGAATACGCACCCGATCACCTAAATGACTTTCACCGGTAATGGTGACATGCGCGTCAATAAAGCCGTCTTTGCCAATTTCAACAAAATCGTCAATTTTGACATGTGATTGAATAATGGTGTTGTCACCAACCACGCAATTTTCACCAATGACCACATAGTGACCAATGTAGGCGGTATCTGAAATGATGGCTGAGGGGTCAATTTTCGCAGTGCTTTCAATGCCACGTTTGCTATGTTTACGCTCAAACACATGCGTTAAAATCGCAAAAGCCAAGTAGGGATTCGCCACTACAATATAGTTACCTTCACTTGGCAATTGCTCACGTAAAGCTTGGGTCACAATTAAAGCACCCGCTTGAGAAGTTTTGGCTTGTGATAAATATTTATCACCATTTACAAAACCAAGGTGCTGAGCTTGTGCTTGATCGAGGCTTGCCAAACCCACTAAAGTCAGATCGGCTTGCCCGACCCACTCACCGTGTACACGGTGAGCTAAATCTTGTAAGGTAAAGACTGAATGATTCATATATTATTTAATTGCATTAACCTTTTGAATCATTTTATCAGTTAAATCAGCTTTTACCTCATAAGCAAGTACAGCATTTTTATTTAATACAACATCTAGTTTATTTTCTAAACGCAATTGTTCAGCAGTTGCTTTTAAACGTGCATCGAAGGTTTTATTAACGTTTTGCATGCTGTTTTGAACAATATTTTGCACTTGCTGTTGCAGTTTTGCCAACTGTTCAGCTTTGGTTTCAAAATCCTTGGCGAGCTTTTCACGCTCTGCTGCAGTTTTTGCAGCTTGACCCTTTTCTTGAATTGTATTTAAGTCTTTTTGCAATTGCTCAATTTGCATGGTTTGCGGCTTGATGGTGTTTTGTAGACTGGTATTTTGTTGTTTAAGATAAATACTACTTTGTACCACACGCTCTAAATCAACCACAGCATAGTCATCTGCATGAGCGATATTTACACTTAAAGTCGCTAAAGCCGCGATAAATAATTTTTTCATTGTCATGTCCTAAATTTGAGGTCGTCCTTAGAAGGTACGACCGATCTCAAATTGAATATTCTTGGTTTCGTCGCCATCTTTTTCATTTAATGGGAAGGCATAGCTCAGCGATAATGGACCAATCATGGTAATCCAAGTAAAGCCAACACCGACCGAATAGCGCATATTTTCTAAGTCAAACTCATAATTGTCTGAACAGAGTTTCTGATCACGTGGATCATTGGGTACATTACAAGAGGTGTCAAAGACTTGCGCACCTTCTGCAAACACGACAGGACGCATTTGACTGGTCCAATCCCCTTTAAATGGCAATGGAACCACTAATTCTGTACCAAACTGAACTAAAGCATTACCACCCACTTCTTCATAGTATGGGTTTGCATTTGGCTCACCACCAGCTTGTTGGTTTGAGTCAAATTCAGTGATGTATTTTGGACCTAATGTGCTATTTTCATAACCACGTACCGAACCATAACCGCCGGCAAAGAAGTTCTTATAAAATGGCAGATCATTACCATAGCCTAACTTACCATAACCACGTAACACAAAATCTCGGCCTAAAGGCAAGAAGGTTTGTGCTTCATAGGTAATTTTTTGGTATTCAGCATCACCGCCGGGTAAAGCCACTTCTGCATTTACACGATGCAAAGTACCTTGGGTTGGGAACATCGGACGGTTCAGGGTGTTATATGACCAACCTAAGTTAAGATTGTAAGTCAAGAAACTGTCTGTACCTTGATCTTCTAAATAATCATAAATATAGGTCGAAGCATAGGGACCTGTAGCAATATCGGTTTGATCAAGATTTAGACCAAAACTAATACTTTGATTTTCATCAATTGGATAACCTAAAGTTAAGCCACCACCAATACTGTCTGTAACATAGTTATTGACGTTATAATCATCATCAAGCTTGGTTTTACGGTAATACATGTTGTAACCGCGACGCACACCATCAATGGTGAAGTATGGGTCAGTTACGCTTAAGTTGTAATAGTCTTGTGTTTCAGAGCGTGATAAATCAATCGCGACACTGTTACCTGTACCTAAGAAGTTGGTTTGACTTAAACCTGCTTGGAAAGTCACACCACCGGTTTGCGAGAAACCTACCGCTAAAGTACTGGTGCCTGAATGCTGTTCTTCAACATTAACGTTAATATCAACTTGATCTGGAACATTGGGCACGCGTGCCAATTTCATATCTACAGTTTTAAAGAAACCGGTGCGCTCTAAGCGAACTTTAGATAAATCAATTTTCTCACTACTGGCAAGGGCCCCTTCCATCTGACGCATTTCACGGCGTAAAACTTCATCACCAGTTTTAATGTTACCGCTAAAGTTAATACGACGGACAGTGACTTGCTGACCTGGATTAACGTAATAATTTAAGCCAACTGTTTTATTTTCATTGTCAATTTGTGGAACCACATTGACTTCGGCAAAGTAGTAACCTGCGTTGCTGTACTTGCGCTGTAGCAATTGCTTGACAGAATTGACTTTCTCTTGCGAGTACGTCTGACCCTCTTTATACAACTGTAAAGCTTTAAGCTCTTCGGTACTATATAGTGCATCACCTAAGAATTTGGTTTCACCAAATTGAAACTTCTCGCCTTCAGTCACAGCCACTTCAATAAAGACATTTTTCTTGTCTTCACTTAAGTTTAAGTTTGAATGGGTAATATCAAAATTAATGTAACCTTTGTTGAGATATAAGGCACGCAATGCTTCTAAACTTGCTGCCATTTTCTCACGTGCATAGCGATCATTCTTGGATAAAATCGAATTCCAGCCACTTTCTTTGACTGCAAAAACACGCTTGATTTCATCATCATTAAATACGCTATTGCCAATTAAATTGATATCAATAACTTTAGCCGCTTTACCTTCAATAAACTCTAAAGTTACCGCCACACGATTATTGGCTTGTGCTGTGGTGATTACTTTTACATCAGCATCATAACGACCTTGCTGCATATATTGCTGTTCAAGTTCGGCTTCTACTGTTTGTAACAGTGATTTTTTTAAGACCTGACCTTCAGCCAAGCCCATTTTAGATAAACCTTCGGTTAAGGCTTCTTTTGGAATGAGCTTATTGCCTTTGAGTTCAACGCTTGAAATTAAAGGACGTTCAACCACTTGAAAGCCAAGCACATCATCTAAATGTGCTGTTTTAATATCATCAAAATTTTCTGTGGCGTATAAAACACGAATTGCTTCTGCAATTGCAGCATCGTCAACACGCTGTCCCACTTGAATTGGCAGTGCGCTATAAACTTGCGCGGGGGTTAAACGTACCAGACCATCGACTTTAATGTCACGTACGACAAACTCTTGTGCTGCATATACTTGTGGTACTGCTGCCATTGCACTAATCAGTGCCATAGGCATAAATAAATCTCTGTGCTGCATGCCAGTCTTTTCCGCTGTTAGTTTATTCCATTACGTTTTTATAAACGCATAAAGTCGTTAAATAATGCCAGAAGCATCATACTTCCGAGCAGTACCATACCAATTTTTAAGCCAACTAATTGTATTTGTTCCGAAACAGGTTTACCCCGAAGCAGTTCAATAAAATAATAAACTAAATGTCCACCATCAAGCATAGGAATCGGTAATAAATTTAAAATACCCAAACTCACACTCATTAATGCCATAAAGCCAATAAAGGTCTGCCATCCCATTTCAGCACTTTGACCTGCGACTTTGGCAATGGTAATTGGACCTGATAAATTATCTAAACCAATCAGTCCTTTAACCATTTTCACCATAGAGTTTAAGATCATACTGGAGATATGCACAGTTTTATCTGTGGCCATTCCAAGTGCTTCGATTGGACCATATTGGATGGTTTGCTTATATTCATTTGGGATATTAATTTTACCCGGATCGCTTTGAACACCAAGCATTCCGGTGACATGCCCCATATTATCTCGTTTGCCTTGAGGCATCACCTCAAGCATTACCGTTTTATTATCTCGTAACACCTCAATTTTTAATAGCTTTTCAGGGGAAGCTTGTACTTTTTCAACCACTGCGTACCAATCAGCCATCTTGTTACCATCAATAGCAATGATTTGATCACCCACTTGCATACCTTGACGAATGGCTGCACCATCTTCGGTCAACTTAGACACGACAGCAGGAATTGCAGGTCTATAGGGTAAAAAGCCAAGTTCATCAAGCGGTGATTGGCTTTGATCTTTTAAAAAATTCTCAATCGGCAATTGAACATTTTGTGCTTGCCCTGCTCGATCAACATTTAAAGTAATATGTCCAGTTTCGCCCGCACGATCTACTAAAGCAAAGCTCAGTTTTTCCCAATTTGGCGTTTCGGTGCCATCTACCGCTTGAATTTTATCTCCCACTTGCAATACATTTGCAGCAGGTGTGTGGTCTAAAACCTTACCTACTCGGGTGTTAAGTTGGGTTTGTTCTGGTAAAAATAAAATCCAAAACAACAATACCGCAAAAACCAAATTGACCAATGGACCTGCTGCCACAATTGCAATTCTTTTCCAAGGATGTTGACGATTAAAGGCTTTAGGCAAATCTTCATCTGTCACATTGCCTTCACGCTCATCGAGCATTTTGACATAGCCACCCAGCGGCAAAGCCGACAATTGATACTGAATGCCTGATTTTTTTGAAGTCCATTTGAGTAAAGTTGGACCAAAACCAATTGAATAAACTAAAACTTTGACACCGAGTTTTCGTGCCACAAAATAGTGTCCAAATTCATGAATCGCAATTAATGGCCCAAGCAATAAAATTGCCGCCATAATCATAAATAAGGCACTCATGTTTTAGCTTCCTGTTTCAATATAATCAAGGGCAACACGACGCGCGTGTAGGTCGGCAGCCAAAATTGCCTCAAGGGTATCTGCTTGGGCATAAGCAATTTGGTTTAAGGTATGCTCAACCACCTGTGGAATTTGTGTAAATCCAATCTGTTGTTGTAAAAATGCCGCCACTGCAATCTCATTTGCTGCATTGAGCAAAGTAGGTGCTGTACCACCAGCTTGCATTGCACAACGTGCAAGTTTTAAAGCAGGAAAACGCGTTACATCGGGCGCTTGAAAATTAAGCTGTTGATGAAGAAATAAATCTAAAGGTGGCACATGCGTGGTCAGACGCTCAGGCCATGCTAAGGCATGCGCAATGGGCGTACACATATCGGGATTACCCATTTGTGCTAAGGTTGAACCATCTACATATTGCACCATCGAATGAATAATACTCTCAGGATGTACCACAACGGTAATATAATCTTCTGAAACTGCAAATAAATGACACGCTTCAATCAATTCCAAACCTTTATTCATTAAAGTGGCTGAATCAACAGAGATTTTTTGCCCCATTGACCAATTTGGATGCTTGCAGGCTTGTGCAGGTGTTACATTTTGTAGTTGTTGTAGACTGTGATTTAAAAATGGACCGCCTGATGCGGTGAGTAAAATTTGTTTAACCCCAAGTTGCGGTTGTCCATTACGTTTGGCATTGATGTAATCACTCGGTAAACACTGAAAAATTGCATTGTGTTCAGAATCTACCGGCAACAACAATGCACCATACTCACGTGCAGCATTCATCATAAGATCGCCTGACATGACCAAGGCTTCTTTATTGGCAAGTAACACACGTTTACCCGCTTTTACCGCAGCAAGGGTTGGCAGTAAACCTGCAGCCCCCACAATGGCAGCCATCACCACATCAACCGATGGATGTTCAGCTACGCTGATCAGCCCTGCTTCACCGCTTAATATTTCAATATGATTGAGCTTTGCGTCACTGAGTTTTTGAGCCAATTCGTCGACTTTTTCTTGAGGGACAACGGCAATTTTTGGCTGATACTGTTTGCATATGTCCACCAAAGCATCAATTCGGCTGTGTGCCGTGACTGCAAAGACAGAATATTGTTCAGGATGTTGCTGCAAAATTTTTAAGGTACTTTGACCAATCGAACCTGTAACACCTAAAATACAAACAGTTTGTGACATTTATAAATCTACGCCAGTAAGTTTTAAAATATAAAGCCCTGCTGCAAAAATCGGTGCAGCGGCCAGTAATGAGTCAATTCGATCTAAAACGCCACCATGCCCAGGTAAAATACGCCCCGAATCTTTAATGCCAGCACGGCGTTTAATCATCGACTCAAATAAATCACCTAACACTGAGCTAAACACGGTCATCACAGACAAACCTAAGAACAGCGCATGTTCTAGTAAGCTTAGTTCTAAGTACAAAACCTCTACACTAATGACAATGATCATCGCGGTGACGACACCACCATATAATCCTTCAATAGATTTGTTAGGACTGACCGATGGTGCAAGTTTTTTCTTACCCAGTTTGCGCCCTACAAAGTAAGCCCCACTATCAGCACCCCACACCAATAAAAACAGATACATCAACCACCAAGGTGAGCTGCTCCATAGGCTATAGATCGCGGTAATGGCAGCCGCCACCAAAATCAAACCAATAATTTTTAAACTTGGATTATACCAACCGTCATAGCTTGGATAAGATTTTACCCAATAAAGACTTAAACACCACGACATAATCGAGGCTGACCACAGCAAAATAACGATATCATTAAAATAAATTGCTAAAGCAGATAAGCCTGCTGTTAAAATTCCATATCCATAAGCCAATGGCTTATTGATCAGACGTTCTGCTTTTTGCGGCATGAGTTTATACCACTCATAGCCTGCAACCCCCGCAGCTATCGCCATTAACACTAACATTGGATAAGGTGAAGTTGTCGCAAACATACTACACAATACAATTGCGACCAATACCAATGCGGTGATGATCCGCTCTAACATCGATTAATTCTCATTTTTCTCTAGTTGGATTTGCTCAGAAGTTTTTCCAAAACGGCGTTCACGTCCAGCGAACACGTTAAAGGCATCTTGAAGCTCGTCCACCGTAAACTCAGGCCATAGTGTCTGAGTAAAATATAGTTCTGCGTAAGCGGCTTGCCATAGCAAGAAATTTGATAGTCTAAAATCCCCACCTGTACGAATTAACAAATCCACAGGCGGTAAATCAGACATACTGATATATTGAGCAAAGCTGTCGGTATTAATGTCATCTAAGCTCATTTTATTGTTCACAACATCTGCTGCCAATTGCTTTGCAGCTTCTGCCATGTCCCACATCCCACCATAGCTTACTGCAATACACAACGTCATTTCAGTAAATTGCGCTGTACGTTGCTCTGCATAAGCCATCAAATCACGTAATTGTGGCGAAAGACGTGCACGATCCCCAATAAAACGCAAGGAAATTTCAAATTTTTCCATACGTGGGATTTGTTCGTGAATGGTGTCTTCAAGCAGTTTCATCAGCAAATCAACTTCAAATTGCGGACGATTCCAATTTTCACTCGAAAAAGCAAAAACTGTCAGCGCACGAATTTTCTCTTGACGGCAATATTCAACAATCGGATCAAGGACGGTTTTTCCTTCTCGATGGCCATCGCCTTTTTGCATCTGATTTTTTTTGGCAAAACGATTGTTGCCATCCATAATGATGGCAACATGTTTCGGAAGAGGTGTGATGTCTTCAGCGGTCATTGATTAGACCTTCATCAATTCAGCTTCTTTCGCAGCTAAACGTTTATCTACTTCTGCTACATATTTATCTGTGATTTTTTGAACATCATCACTTGCACGACGCTCATCATCTTCTGAAATTTCTTTGTCTTTTAATAAAGCTTTGAAATCACCCAATACATCACGACGAATGTTACGAATCGCAACTTTGGCATTTTCAGCTTCAGTACGCGCCACTTTTTGCATGTCTTTACGTGTTTCTTCGGTTAAAGCTGCAAGTGGAACACGAATTGCATCTGCACTGATTGGGTTTAAACCTAAATCTGATTCACGAATGGCTTTGTCAATTGCAGCCACCATGTTACGTTCAAACGGTTGTACCAATAAAGTACGTGAATCTTCAATACCCACGTTTGCCACTTGGTTTAAAGGTACGTCAGAGCCGTAATATGGCACCATCACACCGTTTAAGATTGATGGATGTGCACGTCCCGTACGAACTTTATTAAAACCTTGTTCCAAAGATTCTAAAGACTTCTGCATGCGAACTTCAGCGTCTTTTTTCAGATCGTTAATCATATGATCTTCCTGAGTAAATTCTAAAATAAAAACTAGTATAAAGTGCTTTGGCGCACACGTCATTAATTGGTGACGTGTGTGCCTTCTTTCTCGCCCATAACGACAGACAATAAAGCACCTGATTTGTTCATATCAAACACTTGTAATGGCACATTGTGATCACGACATAAACAAATTGCCGTTAAATCCATCACCCCTAATTTTTCATCTAACACTTGGTCAAATGTTAAGGTGTCGTATTTAACCGCATCATCATGTTTGCTTGGATCTTTATTGTATACGCCATCAACTTTAGTGGCTTTTAAGATCAAGTTGGCTTCAATTTCAATACCACGTAAGCACGCTGCTGTATCTGTGGTAAAGAATGGATTACCTGTACCTGCAACAAATACACAGACTTCACCATTGTTTAAATGACGAATTGCATCGCGGCTTGCATAAGACTCAACCACAGTACCAATCGGCAATGCTGACATTAAACGAGTTTTAATGTTACGACGTACCAAAGCATCACGTAACGCCAAACCGTTCATTACTGTTGCAAGCATGCCCATTTGGTCGCCTGTTACACGGCCCACCAAGCCATCTTTTTGCAATTGGCTACCACGGTATAAGTTACCACCACCGACAACAATACCCACTTGCACGCCTAAGCCCACAAGGTGTGCAATTGCCAAAGACATCTGGTCTAGGACTTGTGCATCAATCCCCATGTCTTTGTTACCGGCTAATGCTTCACCCGAAAGTTTCAGCAAAATACGGCCATAACGTGGATTTTTAGAATCAGTTAGCATGTGAATAAACTCCAAAGTTAATCTTGTTATCGGTATGGGTTAAGCTTTAATACGAATGAGCTTGGCGTACAGGTCGTATTCATCTGCATCGGTAATTTCAACTTCAAGTAAGTCGCCCGATTTAATTAAGCTCTTGTCGATGTCTTCAACAAAAACGTTGCCATCAATTTCTGGGGCATCTGCATACGAGCGCGCCACAGCCACTGGGAATTCGTCTTCTAAGTCATCCACAAGTACCGTCATGGTTTGACCAATACGTTTTTGCAATTTTGCCGCAGAAATTTCTTGCTGCACTTGCATAAAACGTTCATAACGCTCTTGCTTAATCTCTTCTGGTAGATGATCTGGTAAATCGTTTGCCGTCGCACCCTCAACAGATGAATAAGTAAAACAACCCACGCGATCAAGATCAGCTTCTTTGAGCCAATCAAGCAACATTTGGAAGTCTTCTTCGGTTTCACCCGGGAAGCCCACCACAAAGGTTGAACGGATCACAAGATCAGGACATTTTTCACGCCATACTTTTAAACGCTCTAAGGTGTTTTCACTGTGCGCAGGGCGCTTCATCAGTTTTAAAATCTTAGGGCTGGCATGTTGGAATGGAATGTCCAAATACGGCAAGATTTTGCCTTGTGCCATTAAGTCAATGACCGCATCCACATGTGGATATGGATAGACATAATGTAAACGCACCCAAATACCCAATTGACCTAAAGCTTCGCACATGTCGAAGAATTTAGTTTTAACCGGTTGGCCGTTCCAAAAATCCAATTTGTATTTGGTATCAACGCCGTATGCAGAAGTGTCTTGGGAGATGACGAGGACTTCTTTTACACCGGCTTTTTTCAGTGCTTGTGCTTCAGACAGCACAGAACCTACAGGACGAGAGACTAAATCGCCACGCATGCTCGGAATAATACAGAAAGTACAACGGTGGTTACAGCCTTCTGATATTTTTAAATAAGCATAATGTTTTGGCGTTAAGCGAATACCTTGCTCAGGCACTAAGTCAATAAATGGATTATGTTTTGGCGGTTCAGGTACATATTGATGAACCGCATCCATGACTTCTTCATAAGCGGCAGCGCCGGTGACTTTCAAGACATTGGGATGCATTTGACGAATTTTATCTTCGTCTTTACCCAAACAACCTGTTACGATCACACGACCATTAGCACTCATGGCTTCGCCAATTGCGTCTAAAGACTCTTGTACTGCAGATTCAATAAAACCACAGGTATTAACAACGACTAAATCAGCACCGTCATAATCTGATGCTACATCATAACCTTCAGTCTTTAACTGAGTTAGAATTCGTTCAGAATCGACCAATGCCTTAGGACAACCTAAAGAAACAAAACCGACTTTGGGGGATTTCATGAATCTGCGCTCCACTAGAATGGGCGTATTGTATGTCTTTTCTGTCTATAAAAATAGTTGCTTCAAGCACTCTTTGCATAATGCACCAAAATACAACCATTATTTTAACAATATAAACCCCTGTGCACCATTTTGGTTCAAAAACACTTTACTGCCCGCTTTAGATTGAGTATATCTTTTTGACTTTAGAACAATTTAAGCGCAGCAGTTTGTCTTAAACTACCCAATGTGCAGCACTTTTTAAAAAGTTGGCGCGTATCTTGCTTAAACTGCCTCAATTCAGCACTTTTATTTCTAAAATAAGGTTTTTAGACCGCTATTGCTGCGCTATTTTTATACAGGACTGTACCTCACATGGATCAACCTAACCAAATTGACTACCGCCTTTTAGTGGACAACATGACCACGGCGATTTTATTGGCTGATCGTCATCTGAATGTTTTTTACTTAAATTCAGCATGTGAAGCCTTGTTTGATGTCAGCTTATTACGTGCCTCCGGTCAACCCGCTTTGAATTTACTCCACCGCCCTAACGATGACTTCCATACCGAAGATGCGCTTAAAAACACCTTAACCACCGGACAACCGTATACGCGCCGTGAAGCCACCATTACCGTGAATTTTAAAGACATTCATGTTGATTACACTGTATCGGCTTTAAATTATGATAAACCGTATCACCCTTTATTAATTATTGAGCTCAATCCACGCGATCGTATGCTGAAAATCTCCAAAGAAGAGCATTTTATTCAGCAGCATCAAGTTGCACGTCAGCTGATTCGCGGTGTAGCACATGAAATTAAAAATCCATTGGCAGGCATTCGTGGGGCAACACAACTCTTGGCACGTAGTTTAAATGATCCGCAATATACCGAATTTACCGAGATTATTATCAGTGAAGTTGATCGTTTAAGAAACCTAGCCGACACCATGCTCGGCTCACGCCAATTACCAAGTTATCAACCCGTCAATATTCATGAGCCACTGGAACGTGTGCGCGCTTTAATTGCCAATCAAACCAAAAAACGGGTCAAGTTGGTTCGAGATTATGATTTATCTTTGCCTGATGTGTTGGCCGACCGCGATCAACTGATTCAAGTAATGCTCAATATCAGCGTAAATGCTGTACAGGCCATGAATGAAAACAAAGCTTTTTTTGTAGATACACAACCTGAGCTGATTTTAAGAACCCGTATTCAACGCTTAGTCACCATTAATGGTGTCATTCATCGCTCTATGGTGCGCATTGATATTGAAGACAATGGACCGGGTGTACCTGAAGACATTGTTGAATCGGTATTTTATCCATTGGTCACTGGTCGTGCTGCGGGCACAGGCTTAGGCTTGAGTATTGCACAAAATATTATGCACCAGCATCAAGGCATGATCGAATGTCAGTCGATGCGAGGCAAAACCACATTTAGCTTATATTTACCTTGGGAGTCAAACCATGTCGCGAAATAAAATTTGGGTAATTGATGATGATCGCGCCATGCGCTGGGTCTTGGAAAAAACCTTTAAAGAAGAAGGTTTAGATGTGACGAGTTTTGAAGAAGCGCAATCTGCACTTGATCAATTGACCCAAGAAGCCCCAGATGTGATTTTAACCGACATCCGCATGCCGGGGATTGATGGTCTAGCATTTTTAGGCAAAGTCAAAGCCAGTCATCCCGATTTACCGGTCATTATTATGACCGCGCATTCAGATTTAGAATCGGCTGTTTCTAGCTATCAAACCGGTGCTTTTGAATATTTACCTAAGCCTTTTGATATTGATGAAGCCTTAGCTTTGGTGAACCGTGCAATTTTGCATCTTAATAAACTGCAACAACAAGAGTCTGCCAAAACTGCGCCGCCCATTCAATCGACTGAAATTATTGGTGAATCGCCTGCCATGCAGGAGGTATTTCGCGCTATTGGTCGTTTGTCACAATCGCATATTACGGTGCTGATTAACGGTGAATCAGGTACAGGCAAAGAGTTGGTGGCACATGCGCTACATCGCCATTCACCACGTAGTGCCAAGCCCTTTATTGCTTTAAATATGGCGGCTATTCCCAAAGATTTAATTGAAACTGAATTGTTTGGGCATGAAAAAGGTGCATTTACTGGTGCCAATACGCAACGTCAGGGGCGTTTTGAGCAAGCCAATGGCGGAACTTTGTTTTTAGATGAAATTGGCGATATGCCATTTGAAACCCAAACTCGCTTATTACGCGTGTTGGCCGACGGTGAATTTTATCGTGTGGGCGGTCATATTCCAGTTAAAGTTGATGTGCGCATTGTGGCGGCTACTCATCAAGATTTAGAAAAGTTGGTGCATGACGGTCGTTTCCGTGAAGATTTATATCACCGTTTAAATGTGATTCGTATTCATATTCCAAAACTTGCCCATCGCGCTGAAGATATTCCCATGTTGGCACAGCATTTCTTGGCTCGCGCTGGTAAAGAATTGGGCGTGAGTCCCAAAATTTTACGCCGTGAAACGCAAGAATATATGCAGCAACTGCCATGGCAAGGTAATGTACGTCAGCTTGAAAATACCTGTCGTTGGCTCACAGTGATGATCACTGGTCGTGAAGTGTATCCTGAAGATTTACCTTCCGAACTTAAACAAATTCCGATTGATAAATTGGGTGAAGGTCAAGCTGCTTTGGATCGTTTGGCCATTCATCATTGGGATGAACTCTTGGCGCAATGGGCAGTACAAAAACTTAAAAACGGCGAAATGAAAATTTTAGACATTGCCACCCCCATGTTTGAACGCACTTTAATTAATGCTGCTTTGCAACAAACTCGGGGGCGTAAACGCCATGCTGCCGAACTACTTGGCTGGGGACGCAACACCCTCACCCGCAAACTCAAAGAACTTGGCATGGACACTGCCGAGAATGAGATTGAAGAAGAGATTGAAGGCTAAACCAAAAGCACCCTCGGGTGCTTTTTTATACCGATTTTACACGCTAAAACCTAAATAGCGTGAATAGCCTTGCAGACCTAAATCGGCTTGTAGCACCAAAAATTGGGGATAATTGGCAGCTTTAATGGCATCAAACATATTCATTTGATCGTCATTGGCATGCAACTCATCTACGTTATGTGCCATCGTGGCTTCAAATTCATCTGTGATATATTCAAAGCCAATATCCATAGCAATAAATAAAGTATGTTCACACGGTTGCACGTATTGCTCTTCTTGCCAATTAATCACCCAATGACCGCAATGTGGGCATTGAATTGAATCTGTGGCTTGATGCTCAAGTTGGATCAGTTGATAGGCCATAATAAAGACTCAAATAAAAACCAGATTAGTTTAAAACGAATGAAGCCCAATAGACATCACAATATTTGCTTAGGCTATTTTAAGCGCGTAAATTAAATTGACAATTTGCAACAATCAACATTTAATTGAAGTATTGTTGCATAAATGGCATAAGCTATGTTATCCGATCTCGATGATTTTTATTGTTTTGCCCAAGTGGTGGAACATGGTGGTTTTAGCGCGGCCGAGCGTGCCACTGACATTCCTAAATCTAAACTCAGCCGCCGCGTTTATCAGCTTGAAGAACGCTTAGGGGTGCGCTTAATCCAACGCAGTTCACGTCATTTTGCAGTGACGGATATTGGCATGAACATATATCGGCATGCACAAGTGATGATTAATGCTGCACAAGCTGCGCATGATTTGGTGGATCATTTAAGTATTCAACCACGCGGTGTGATTAAAGTCAGTTTACCTGTATCGATTGCGCAAAATGAAATTGCCAAGATTTTACCGCAATTTTTAAAAATGTATCCTGAAATTAAAGTACAGTTATTGGTCAGCAATCGACGGGTTGATTTAATTAATGAAGGCATTGATGTCGCGCTACGGGTACGCTCTCATTTAGACACAGACCCCAACCTGATCATTCGCCAATTTGCCCATATCCAACAACACCTATTTGCCAGCCAAGCCTATTTAAATCAATTTGGCGAACTCAAAAGCCCTGAAGATTTGGTACAACATCACATTTTAAGTATGTCAGATGAACATCTTGATCAACATATTGTGGTGCATTCTCAAGGGCAGCAAAAGAAAATTAAAGTCAATCCGACGGTTATGGGCTCTGACCTCATGCTGTTGGCACAACTCACCTGTCAAAACTGTGGGATTGCGTTATTACCAGACAGTATTGTCAAAGATTATCTAGCCTCGGGTGAATTGGTACGTGTTTTACCCGAATGGAGCGCCGCTCATGGGATTTTCCATGCAGTGTACCCATCCAGACGTGGTCAATTGCCAGCAGTACGGGTCTTTATTGATTATTTAGTTGAACATTTAAGTGAAAAAAAAGCTGATCAATGATCAGCTTTTTACAGTTATGCTTCAATTGCCGGATAACTTCCCGTACCTTCAGGCCACGGCGATAAAACCTCAAAGCCAGTATCGGTTACGGCCACCATATGTTCCCACTGTGCAGACCAATGCCCATCTAGGGTGACCACTGTCCAACCATCTGCTAATTCTTTAACCCCAGCACGTCCAGCATTCACCATCGGTTCAATGGTAAATACCATGCCCGGTTCTAATTTAAGACCTTGCCCTGCTCGACCATAATGCACCACGTTCGGTTGCTCATGATAAATACGCCCAATTCCGTGTCCACAGTACTCACGCACAATGCTATAACCTTCTCGTTCTGCCACAGTTTGAATGGCATGTCCCACATCACCTAAAGTGGCACCCGGTTTTACCGCATGAATACCAGCAAGCATGGCGGCATAAGTGGTTTCGACCAAATGTTTTGCTTCAGGTTTTACATCTCCTACAAAGTACATACGGCTAGTATCACCAAAATAACCATCCTTGATAATTGCAACATCAATATTAATAATGTCACCATCTTTTAAGATGATATTGGCGGCAGGAATGCCATGACAGACCACTTCATTGGGTGAAATACAGGTGGTTTTAGTGTAGCCATAGTAACCTATATTGGCAGGCGTCACCTTTAAAGTATTCACAATAAAGTCATAACACAAATCATCTAAATATTCTGTGCTAACACCGGGTTTTATATGAGGTGCAATCATGTGTAAAACTTGTGCAGCCAAACGGCCAGAAATACGTAAATGTTCTAAGTCTTGATCATTTTTAAGCGTTATGGCAGGAGCTCGCATCAATTATTGTCCTCTTTAAGAGTCTAATCAGTATAGACCTTTTTTAAATGCCATACAGTGCTTGGGTTTTAATCGTTTAACATTCAGGCACTTCGCATTAAAATTGGTGATTAATTATACACTTGATTTTCTAGATATTTTGCAATGCTCAGTAGCTAAATACTAGCTATAATTAGATATTTTTATTTTTTATGCTCTATAATCAATACTATAAATTAACCCAAAATAGATCTTTTGATTAAAATAATCGTGTTTTATATCAGAATGACTGATAGTTGATATAAAATTAATCACCCAAAAAAGCCAACTTTGCTCTAAAATTGTTTCCCTTTTCTGCTTCTATTCTCCCCTTATGACTAACTTACGTACTCGGGACATTATTGCTTTAGGTTTTATGACCTTTGCACTGTTCATTGGTGCAGGCAATATTATTTTCCCACCTATTGTGGCACAACAAGCCGGTGACCATGTTTGGCTCGCAGCTTTTGGTTTTTTAATTACTGCCGTAGGCCTACCGGTACTGACCATTATTGCTTTATCGCGTGTAGAAGGCTCAATTCAACTCTTAAGTTCACCTTTAGGCAAAGTAGCAAGTTTGCTATTGACGATTGTGTGTTACTTGGCCGTTGGACCGTTATTTGCAACACCACGTACTGCAACCGTATCTTATGAAATTGGTTTTTCATCGTACTTTGGTACATCGTCTTTAAGTTTATTTATTTACAGCGCGATTTACTTTAGCTTTGTGACTTTAGTGTCGTTATATCCAAATAAAATTTTAGATACTGTTGGTTATGTCTTATCACCTCTTAAAATCTTATCTTTGGTGGTTTTAGGTGTTGGTGCTGTTCTCATTCCAGCTCACTTTATTGCCGAACCTGTTGGTAACTATGTAAATAGTCCGGTGTCTGAAGGTTTTGTCAATGGTTATCTCACCATGGATACTTTAGGTGCTTTGGTGTTTGGTATTGTCATTATTAATGCCATCCGTTCACGCGGTTTAACTGATAAAAAGTTAATTACCAAATATGCGGTGATTGCCGGTTTAATTTCTGGTGTAGGCTTAACTTTGGTGTATTTAAGCTTATTTAAACTTGGCTTAGGCAGTCATGACATTGCCGCCAATGCAAGCAATGGCGCGGTTATCTTACATGCCTTTGTACAACATGCCTTTGGTGACTTAGGTTCAGTCTTCTTAAGCGCAATGATCTTTATTGCTTGTATGGTGACTGCAATTGGTCTGACCTGTGCATGTGCTGAATATTTCTCACATATTACCAAAATCGGTTACAAAGCTTGGGTATTGATTTTAGTCGGCTTTGCTTTTGTGATTTCAAATTTAGGCTTAACCAAATTAATTGCAGTTTCTGTGCCGGTATTAAGTGCCATTTACCCACCCGCTATTGCCGTAATTTTATTAAGCTTTTGTTGGAATTTCTTCCACAAACCAAGTCGCGTAGTTGCACCTGTAACGGCTGTGGCATTAGTCTTTGGTATTTTAGATGGCTTAAAAGTGGCAGGCTTTGGTGATGCATTACCTACTGCGTTGGCAAACTTACCATTAAGTGCACAAAACTTAGCATGGCTGATCCCTTCTATTATTGTATTGGTAATCTGTGTTGTGATCGATAAAGTGAAAAAATAAGCTTTTTTGATGTGCTGCACCATGATCGTTTTACCCAAACGTGACATGGTCATCTCGCAATAATCGTCAGGTTTTACCCAAACGGGCTTTTATTGTTTTACTTCATCTACATGATGTGGATGTAAGTTTAAATCGTCACTATTACATTACCCAGCTGTTCAATCAAAATACGCTTACAATTTTAACAAAACCCACGTACACCCTTATAAACCTCACCAACTCAAATAACAGGGTTTATCTCATAAGCAAACGTGGAGATGTCAATTTCAATATTTTATACAAGTATCCCACCCAGCAATTCAGGCGTCATAGTAATCGCCCCATCTATATCACTACACGCTTTGCCTGAACGCTCACACTCCGGATTTATAGCGGTACCCGAATATTTAATTGATGCTTTAGTTTATATGAGATACCTAAGCACAAGCATAAAAAAAGCCTCACAATCGTGAGGCTTTTTTATTTAGTGTTGAATCATAACCGTTTTGATTCGATTTCCATCGAGCTCAGTTACGGTAAAATGTACACCTTTATAATCGAGTTCAGTACCAACAGTAACTTCACCTTGGGTTTGATCCAAGATTAAGCCTGCAACACTGATATAATTTACATCTTCTTCAACCAAATCTAACATACCTAATTCAAGTTCAAGTTGATATAAATCAAGCATACCAGTGGCTTTCCACTGTCCATCTTCAAGCTTAACTAAGTCAAGCTGCTCATCAGCATCAGGGAATTCACCCGCGATCGCTTCAAACACATCCAGCGGTGAAATCAAGCCTTGTACATTGCCAAATTCATCACTCACCAACACAAGTGAACCTTTTGAGCTACGTAACGTATTAATCGCATCAATCACTTTCATGGTTTCAAAGATATAAATTGGACGATGCATACGAATTAAAGCTTTCATTTGCTCTTCGTCATCTAATACATCCAACAATTCTTTGGCACGTACAATACTGATCACTTTATCTAAGCTGCCACGACATACTGGGAATAAGCTATGCGGCACAGATAAAATCTTTTCGCGAATCTCTTCAGGTGAATCGTTGAGATCTACCCATGAAATTTGACTACGTGGGGTCATAATTGACGCCACTGAACGTTCAGCAAGGGTCAGTACCCCACCAATCATATAGCGTTCTTCATCAGCAAAAGCTTCTTGCGCTGGTGAATTGCTAGATTGATCTTCAGTTTCTAGCTTACCACCCATCAATTTTAAAATTGAATCAGCAGTACGATGACGCAATGGAATTTTTGCTGCATGTTTTTGGGTATTACGTAAACGATACTGGTTAAAGCCTTCCATTAAAATGGCAACACCAATACCTGAGTAGATATAACCTTTTGGAATATGGAAACCAAAACCTTCGGCAATTAAGCTAATCCCGATAAGTAATAGGAAGCTTAAACATAAAATCACCACAGTTGGATGACGATTGACAAATGCTGTTAATGGTTTAGATGCAACTAACATCACGACCATTGCAACAATCATTGCCACCATCATAATTCGGATATCATCAACCATACCAATCGCTGTGATTACCGAATCGAGTGAGAATACGGCATCAAGCACAACAATTTGTGCGACAACCGCAGCAAAGCCTGCATAAACGACCTTACTTCCGGTGCTTTTGACTTCAGGCTTACCTTCCATCATTTCATGCAATTCAGACACGGCTTTATACAGTAAGAACAAACCACCACCCAATAAGATGAGGTCGCGCCCTGAGAAACTATGGTCGAAAATGGTGATCAGTGGTTGAGTTAAGGTCACCAACCAAGAGATCGCAAACAGCAATCCTAAACGCATCCCCAAAGCGAGCGTTAAACCAAGAACACGTGCTTTGTCACGTTGTTCTGGGGGAAGTTTATCAGCTAAAATAGCAATAAAGACTAGGTTATCAATACCTAATACGATTTCTAATATGATTAGAGTAATTAAACCAACCCAAATGCCAGGATCTAACAAAAATTCCATTAGTTAAAAACTCCTGCGTGAGTTAGTGAAATCGTAAATGCGAGCAACTGTGCCCCCGACGACGGATCCATTTAATTTGACCTGTGTAACTTAAGATAATTTCATTATGCACAAACTGATGCCATTGTAATTAATTTTTTGATATTTTTTGTTTATCTAAGTGATGTAGACAACATTTTCATGCGCAATTTTTTTTAGCAATAATCCTCAGTGAAGATACTTTTTCTACTCATGATATTTACCTACAGTTTAAAGATATTTTTATTGTATTATATTTATACAATTTAAAAGCAAATTAACCTATTTAAAATACACTTTAACCGGATAAAAACCGATCAAGCAACTTGAGTTTTCACATAAAATAACAAATAATTGTGACGCAATTAAAATTAAAATTAGGTAACAGGAAGAACACCACATGACTAAAAAATATTCAAAATTTTTGCCCTCGGCTCAAAATACGCATTTTGAAGATTTTCCTTTTTATTGGATTATGCAAGTACACGCACAATATGTGAATAATGTTGATCATGCCTTAAAAAAATATGGCCTCGACAATTCACGTCGTCGTATTTTAGTGGCATTACAAAATAAACCCAATGCGAGCGTGTCTGATCTATCACAAATGGTGGTGTCTAAAATGTCAACCACCACTAAAATTATTTACCGTTTAAAAGACGAAGGTTTAGTTGATACCTATTCATGTGAAGATGATGCACGTATTACTCGGGTTATCTTGACACCTAAAGGTGAAGAGATGACCGAAAAAGTCAATGATTTAACCGGCATTGTACTTGAACAATCTTTTGAAGGCTTAACACCATTACAAATTGAAAAAATGATGGAAAGCTTAAAGCAAATTTTCAAAAATCTAGCGCATTAATCACTTTAAATATCGAAAAAGTTGAGTTGCGGACTCACTTTTTCGGTTTTCGCTTTAGGTACATGTGAACATTCAAATTCTTCTACTGGAAAACCGACCACAAAATCTTGTAAGTTAGGCTGCTTTAAATTAAGCCAAGCGTTTAATTGCGCATGTGGAATGACAATCACAGAGCGTTTAATCGGTCCGGGTTCATGAAAATCTTTCATCATAGCGTGGTCAATGGCATCCATAGTCATCATACTGGCTGAACGCACCACCTCATCACCCAGTTTGCAAATTTCATATAAAGCAGCAATATAAAATGCCTGCCCATCACGGCGGCGTACGCCCCAACGCTGTGGTTTGCCGTCAATGTATTTTGACTCATAAAACTCATCTACAGCAATCACACCAAATTTACATTTGGCAGCAGCTTCGGCAAAGCTTGGTTTTTGTAGTAAAGTTTCATTACGGGCATTATACGTGCGCGTGGCAATGGTCTTATCTTCTGCCCATTTAGGAATTAAACCAAAATTGACTTCACGCCATTCTAAGCCGTGTTCAGATTGAAATAATAATGGCGCACTATAATTGGGATAGACTTCTTCACGATACTCAAAATTAATCTCAGGCAAGTTTAAAGCTTGCTGTTGGCTACGCGTTAAGGGTTTAAAATTTGCACACATTGTTTCACCACCTCAATCACAAAGCAGATTTTATTATAACGTGAAGCATTTGAAGCTAGGTTAAATTTTACTGATCACTTCAACCATAAAAAAAGCGCCCGTAGGCGCTTTTTTAGTTCACAGGCTTAATCGCCTGTATAACCTTTTAACTTTAAACGTGCTGCATGTAATAGCGGCTCTGTATAACCTGATGGCTGTTCACCACCTTTAAAGATCAAATCAGATGCTGCTTGGAACGCAATGTTGTTGTCAAGATCAGAAGCCATTGGCGTGTAAAGTGGGTCATTGGCATTTTGCTGATCCACAATTTTTGCCATACGTTGCATCACTTCTTCAACTTGTGCACGTGTGACCACACCATGACGCAACCAGTTCGCCACATGTTGTGAAGAAATACGTAAGGTTGCACGGTCTTCCATTAAGCCCACATCATTGATATCTGGAACTTTTGAACAACCTACGCCTAAATCGACCCAACGTACTACATAACCCAAAATCCCTTGGCAGTTGTTTTCAAGCTCTTTGCGCTTTTCTTCTTCTGTCCAATTGGTGTTAGTTGCAAGTGGTGGCGTTAACAGATCATCTAATGGCAATGCATCTGTTGCTAATAACTCTTGCTGACGATCTGCAACACTAATTTGATGGTAGTGAATCGCGTGGATGACCGCACCTGTTGGAGATGGTACCCACGCACAGCTTGCACCTGCATCTGGGTGTTCAGTTTTGCTGTTGTACATGTCACGTAACATATCTGGTTTTGGCCACATGCCTTTACCAATCTGTGCTTTACCACGTAGACCGGTCTGCAAACCCACCATCACGTTACGGTTTTCATAAGCTGGGAACCAAATTTGGCCTTTCACTTCGGCTTTACGAACAAATGGACCTGCTTCCATAAAGGTATGAATTTCATCACCAGTACGGTCCATAAAACCTGTATTGATAAAGATGGTACGATCTTTAGCTTGCGCAATACAGTTCTTTAAGTTTACAGATGTACGGCGTTCTTCATCCATAATCCCGATTTTTAACGTTTTTGCAGCTAAGCCAAGCGCCTGTTCAGCACGCTCAAACAATTCAACTGCAAATGCCACTTCTTCAGGACCATGCATTTTTGGTTTAACAATATACATTGAACCCTTGCGCGAGTTTTTAATGGTGTTTTCACCACGAATATCAGCAAGTGTTAATAACGGTGTAACCAATGCATCCATGATACCTTCATAGATTTCCTGACCATCCACAAGAATGGCAGGGTTGGTCATTAAGTGACCCACGTTACGAAGTAACATCAGTGAACGACCATGAACTTTAGTTTCACCGCCTTCAAGATTTTTAAAGCTACGGTCAGCATTTAAAGTACGCGTTACAGTTTTGCCATTTTTTTCAATCGCTTCTTGTAAATCGCCACGTATTAAGCCTAACCAGTTACGGTAGCCTTCTACTTTCTCTTCAGCATCTACTGCTGCAACCGAATCTTCTAAATCTTGAATGGTGGTGACTGCTGCTTCTAATACAACGTCTTTAACGCCGGCTGCATCGGTTTGACCAATAGCGCTTGTTGCATCAATTTGAATAATGGCATGTAAACCATTGTTTTTAAGCACCACTTCTGTTGGTGCTGCAGCTTCACCGTTGTAACCTACAAATTTAGTTACATCTGCTACAGTGGTGGTTGAACCATCTTTTAAGCCCACCACCAAAGCTGAACCTTCAACAGCATATTGGGTTGCATCGGCATGTGAACCTGCCGCAAGTGGGAAGGTTTCATCTAAGAAGTTCTTTGCAAAAGCAATGACTTTTTCGCCACGTTTTGGATTGTAGCCTTTGGTTTTTTCTGCGCCATCTTCATCAGAGATCACATCAAAGCCATAAAGAGCATCGTATAAAGAACCCCAACGTGCATTGGCTGCGTTTAAGCAATAACGCGCATTACGTACCGGTACCACCAACTGTGGACCTGCAATTAGTGCAATTTCTTCGTCTACATTTTCTGTCGTAATTTGGAAATCTTCTACTTCTGGTAATAAGTAGCCAATTTCAGTTAAGAAGGCTTTATAAGCTTCTAATTCAAATGTGTTATTACGGTGCCATTCATCAATTTGTGCTTGAATTTGGTCACGCTTAGCCAAGAGTGCTGTATTTTTTGGACTAAGATCGACAACGACTTGTTCGAAGTTGCTCCAATAAGTCTCGCTGTTGAGACCTGAACCTGGTAGTGCTTCATTTTCGATGAAATCATACAGTTCTTTAGCAATCGCTAACTTGCCTTTTTGAATACGTGCAGTCATTGTCTTTCCTGATATTGCTATTTTTTATTCCAAGAGCTTCTGAGTATACCCATTTATACTGTTCTGAATAGGATTATTAATAAACAAAATAATGAGCATTTTTTAAACACAATATTTGTCCACCAACATCATCAGAATGAATGCTCTTTTATAGTGTATAAAGTTTTTGAAATGTCTAAATTAGACTTAAGTTCAGATTTTCGTTTAAAAAAACAACGAAAGCGCTTTTTTTCTTTGAATTGTGTATAAAAAAGCGTCCGAAGACGCTTAATTTTAAATTTCTACTTTTTCAGAGTTGCTGCTTTGAATTTGTCGGTGCGCTGAATTTAAGTAATCATCCGACTGCATTTCAAGCAAACGTGAACGGGTTCGCTCAATCTCAAAGGCGAGTTTTTCACCATTATAGATCTCAATAATATTATCTTCTGAGGTTAATAATAGCTTGACACCACGGTCATAAAATTCATCGACAAGATAAATAAAACGACGCGTCCCATCAGCTAAATAGTCGGTGAGATGCGGAATATTACTGACCAAAACAGTGTTATAAATGTTGGCAATTTCAATAAAATCCGCAGGGCTACGTGGTTTTAAACATAAATCGGCAAAATCACACCACAAGACATCTTCTGTATGCGAAATGGTGCTAATTTGACGATTATTAATGGTGATGTCATCGCTTGATTTACTTTGTGTTTGCGTCAGTGCATCAAAACGCTGTTGCATCCATGCTTCATTCTCAGCATTTAATGGATATTTAAACAATTGTGCTTGTTTTAAGACCCGTAAACGGTAATCCACCCCTGCATCTACGTTTAAAATCACACAGTTTTGTTTGACCATTTCAATGGTTGGCAAAAAGCGATCACGATGAATACCATTTTTATATAAACCATCGGGTGCAATGTTTGAGGTTGCCACCAAAGTAATGCCACGCTTAAAGAGTTTTTGGAATAAATCGCTTAAAATCATAGCATCCGTGACATTGGACACAAAAAATTCGTCAAAACAAATAATCACTGCATCTGCATAAATTTGGTCTGCCACAATATCTAAAGGGTTTTGTTGCCCTGATAATTTATTGAGCTCTTTATGTACATATTGCATAAAGTGATGAAAATGCATGCGCGTTTTACGACGAAATGGCACTGAATTATAAAATTGATCCATTAACCATGTTTTACCACGTCCGACTCCACCCCACATATACACACCTTGTGGTGGTGTTTGACGACGAAAACGTGCAAACGGTTTTTTTGCCGCTTTATAGCGTTGTATAAGTTCTTGCCAGACACGATCTAACTCATGCACGGCCTGTGCTTGCGCCTCATCAGGCATAAATTGCCCAGATGCGAGTGCTTGGGCGTAGCGCTCTGCGGGCGATAATGGGTTTGAAGTTAAATCAGACATATCATTCATACTGTTTTGAGCTGACAAGAGTATAACCAAGATTGAGCATGGTGCTATAACACTTTGGATTATTTATGGTACTTACGTGGGCTTTGTCCAAACCAACGTTTAAAGGCATGATTAAAAGCGGCAGGCTCGGAATACCCCAATAATTCTGCAATCATTTCAATTGAATACTCTTTATATTCAATTAAACGCAAGGCTTTATCTTTCATGATTTGTTCACGAATTTCTTTGTAGCTGCTGCCTAATTGCTGTAATTGGTGCCGCAAAGTACGCTCAGGCACCTGAATCACCTGCGCAGTTTGTGCCATGCTCGGCAACATGCCTTGTTGTAATTCTAAATAATCATACACCCGTTGTAACAGCAATGGGACTTTGTGATCAACCCGTAAACGATTCATTTCACTTAAGCATTTATGCTCATAGGCTTTAAACGTAATTGCATCTGCTGAAGGAATAGCTTTATTAAGTACATTGCGATCACACCAAAAAATGGCTGCGGCTGCATCAAATACTAAATGATCACCATACACACCAGCATAATTTTCCATCAAATCGTCGGTTTCTGGCGCAAAAAATGGTAACTCGATACTTAGATCAGGTACTTTAAGCCCCATCGTTTTATATAAATCGGATAAAAACTTAAAAGTACTGGAAATTTCACAATGCGCACGTAATAAACCCAAATCGGTATTTAACTGTTCAGGTCGGTAACACAGTCCAACACGATGGTCTTCAAATTTTAAACTTAAGTCACCTGTTAAATGTGTGAGTCTTTGATATTGCACAGCTTTATTGAGTGCCACCTCAATACTTGGACTAGTCACCAATAACATTAATAATGGGCCATAGCCCACCAAGGTATAATGCTGTCCGATCCATAAACCCAATGCAGGATTGACATTTTTACCAATCACTTCGAGCAAGTTCCACTCTAAACTTGGATGAATCACAGCACTACTATCTAAGGCTTCGCTACGTAAACCTACTGCCTGTAATTTAGGATCCACTTCAAGTCCAGCTTTACGCATACCTTGAATCAAGTACATTAGTCCTAAAATAGATCTTTTCATAATTTTGCCACTGCCCCACAACTATCACGTTTTTACGCTATTTCATTGAATTTGAACATTGCCGAAATGATCACTTTTCACTTAAAAGTATGGATTATGTGCCTAGATGTATTCGATTTAGAGCAAAATCAACGTATCATGGCTGCAGCATGTTTACTCTGTGTCTGTTATGCAATCTATTGGACTGATTTTACAATTACTACTCTGTTTAGGTTTAGGCTTTATTAGTTCAAATTATCTGCCTCAAACAGTTAAACAATATGCTTTCAAACTGCTGCCGTATTGCAGCTATTTAATTTTAGTGGCCATTGCAATCGAATTTTTTCAAGTGTTAGATTCGATCTCCGATCCTTTAACTTTACTCATTCCCGCACTGACCTTGTCTTTTAGCACATCCCTTGGTGCCTTTGTGTGCTGCTATTTGCTGTTTAAAGGTTTAAAAAGCCAACCTAGCCAAGGCAAAATTGATCTGTCTTTATTGCTCAATTCCTTACTCAATATTGGCTATGCTGTGTTTGCCTTATTGGCCGGCGTACTCTTGGCATACACCTTACAAGCCTTTGAGATCAAGCTCGTGATAAACAGTTGGTGGTTACTGTTGGGGTTTATGTTACTTATTGGACTTGATTTAGCCCAACATCCTGTTGATCGAAGCTGGATAAATTGGAAGATTTTATGCGTACCGATGGGCTGTATAATCGGTTCTTGTTTAGGTGCTTATTTGAGTTATATGGTGCTGAAAGATCTAAGCTTTATGGATGCTTTATTGTTCTCTCAAGGCTATGGTTTTTATTCTATGTCGAGCATTGTGATTAGTGAACTTAAAGGGCCAAAGTTGGGCAGTATTGCATTAATCAACGACTTACTTAGAGAAATTTTTGCAATTTTATTGATGTATGCCCTTGGGTGGCGATACCCACGATCAGCTATTGCAGCCGCCGGTGCCACTGCCATGGATGTGACTTTACCCATGGTCAAACAAGCGTGTGGCAATACGTTTATTCCTCACGCCATGCTCAGCGGCTTGGTCTTATCCATTCTTGCACCCATATTGGTCAGCGTGTTAGCTGCACTATAAGGTATATTTGGCTCAAGCTTCTCACAAGAAGCTTGAGCTTTTAAAGCCTAATTAAAGTGTGGCTAAAATGTCTCTTAAGGTTTGACGAGGATTTTCTGACTTGGTAATTGGACGACCAATCACCAAATGGGTTGAACCATCCAACATAGCTTGCTTAGGTGTCACAATACGTTTTTGATCATCAGCTGCTGCACCTTCAGGACGAATACCCGGCGTGACAAGCGCAAAGTCTGCGCCTAAAGCTTCACGTAACATCTTAGCTTCTTGTGCTGAACATACCACGCCATCTAGACCACTATCTTTGGTTAAAGTGGCTAAGCGTTTTACATGCTCAAATGGCTCAACGTCTAAACCTAAGTCACGCAAATCTTCACGACCCATGGACGTTAAAACGGTTACCGCAATCAATTGCGTGGCATAGTTACCTGCATGCAAGCGCTCGACACAGGTTTCCATCATCTTACGACCACCAGAGGCATGCACGTTGACCATCCATACCCCCATATCAGCCGCTGCACATACTGCTTGTGCTGTGGTGTTTGGAATATCATGGAATTTAAGATCCAAAAACACCTCAAAGCCTTGATTATGCAATGCTTTAACCACACTCGGACCTTCATGGGTAAACAGCTCTTTACCTACTTTGACACGGCATAATGCAGGGTCAAGTTGTTCGGCAATAGTTAAAGCGTCATATTGGCTTTTGGCATCTAATGCAACGATAATACTCAAGAGATTGACCCTTTTAAAAAACAAATTAGAGGCATTATAAAGATTATTAAATCAAGCTCAAGTATGCGCTTAAAATTATGTCTTTGTTGCATAAAAAAACACTCTAAAGCTTTCACCTTAGAGTGTAATTTTTATTATGTTTGGCAAAACACCAAAGAATTAATGTGTTGACTTGATGCCTTTAAACCGGCGGACGGTCTTGGCTATGAATATCTAACACAGTTTTTTCATGTCGGGTGTGCGCTGCAGCTTCTGCGGCTGCAGCTTGCGCCACGTGGATTTGTTCCTGACGTAGATGCTCAATATCTTTACGCAGTCGCTTGATTTCCCAACTATTTTGGAAAACTCGAAACACCTGTACACCAATGAGTAAACCTAAAGTAATACCCAAACCTAAGGTAATTAATAACAATAAGCCAAGACGCATTGCAGGAATTTGAGTAAAGAGCAAATCTACTGAAAGCTCAGTACTGTTTTGTAACACTAAGGCCAGTGAGTAGCCAAACAGAACCAATAATAAAACAACCAGAACGTAACGCATAAACACCCCTTAAATTTTATTTATTGGCAGATTCGTTTACCGCATCACGAAGTGCTTTACCCGGTTTAAAATGTGGTACCGCCTTAGCAGCCACTTCAACAGATTTACCGGTTTTTGGGTTACGACCAATACGCGGTTCACGATGGTGTAGCGCAAAGCTACCAAAGCCACGGATTTCAATACGATTGTCCGATGATAAAGCAGCAATCATTTGGTCAATCATAATTTTTACAGCTTCTTCCACTAAGGGTTCAGCTAAGTGCGGATTTTTAAGAGAAATTCGCTCTATTAAATCAGACTTATTAAGTGCTTCTATAGTCATCATCGACCTCTTTAATTATCAAGCTACTTTTAACTTAAAAAGATAATAACCTGTTTAAATACAAAACGGTAGCGCAATAAGTGAATACTACGCTACCGTTTATAGTATTTGTGTAAAAAGTATTGGTTAAATTACATTAACAATACATTTTATCCATCTACTTAGTGATTCATTTGAGCTTTGATCAAGTCACCGATCGTTTTAGGACCGTTTTCTTGAGAAGTTGCAACAGTTTTCAAGTTAGCAACCGCTTCTTTCTCTTCAGCTTCGTCTTTCGCTTTGATAGACAAGTTGATAGAGCGAGATTTACGATCTACGTTGATGATTTTCGCTTCAACTTCTTGACCAACTTCTAAGAACTTAGTTGCATCTTCAACGCGATCGCGGTTGATTTCAGATGCTTTTAAAGTTGCTTCAACTTCGTCAGCTAACTTAACAGTTGCGCCACGAGCGTCAACAGCAGTTACTGTACCTTTAACAAGCGCACCGCGTTCGTTAGTTGCTAAGAAATCGTTGAACGGATCGTTGTTCATTTGTTTGATGCCAAGGCTGATACGGTTGCCTTCAGCGTCTACAGACAAGATAACCGCTTCAACTGTGTCACCTTTCTTGTAACGACGGATGGCTTCTTCGCCTTGTTCGTTCCAAGAAATATCAGACAAGTGAACTAGACCATCGATACCACCTGGTAAACCGATGAAGATACCGAAGTCAGTGATTGACTTGATTGTACCTGATACTTTTTCGCCTTTGTCATGGTTTTTAGCAAACTCTTCCCATGGGTTAGCACGAGTTTGTTTGATACCAAGAGAAATACGACGACGTTCTTCGTCAACTTCAAGAACCATAACATCAACTTCGTCACCGATCTGAACAACTTTAGATGGGTGGATGTTTTTGTTTGTGTGGTCCATTTCAGACACGTGTACTAAACCTTCAACGCCTTCAGCGATTTCTGCGAAACAGCCGTAGTCAGTTAAGTTAGTAACACGTGCTTTAACGATAGAACCTTTAGGGTAACGGCTCATGATCGCTAACCATGGATCTTCGCCTAATTGCTTAAGGCCTAAAGATACGCGGTTACGTTCGCGGTCAAATTTAAGTACTTTAACAGTAACTTCTTGACCCACTTCAACAACTTCTGAAGGGTGCTTGATGCGTTTCCAAGCCATATCAGTGATGTGAAGAAGACCGTCGATACCGCCAAGGTCAACAAACGCGCCGTAGTCAGTAAGGTTTTTGATTGTACCAGTAACTGTTTGGCCTTCTTCAAGCTGAGCAAGAAGCGCTTCACGGTCAGCTGAAGATTCAGCTTCCATTACCGCACGACGAGATACAACAACGTTGTTACGTTTAGCATCAAGTTTGATAACTTTAAATTCTAACTCTTTACCTTCTAAGTGAGTTGTATCACGAATAGGACGAGTATCAACTAAAGAACCAGGAAGGAATGCACGTACTGGACCGATGTCAACAGTGAAACCGCCTTTAACTTTACCAGAGATAACACCAGTAACGATTTCGCCGTCTTCAAAGATTTTTTCAAGTTTAGTCCAAGTCTCAGCGCGTTTTGCTTTTTCGCGAGAAAGAACTGTTTGACCCATACCGTTGTCAAGAGCTTCAACAACAACATCAACTGTGTCGCCAACAGCAACTTCAAGTTCACGTTGGTCGTTTAAGAATTCAGCGCGGTCAACCACACCTTCAGACTTAAGGCCAGTGTCAACTGTTACCCAGTCAGAGTCGATGCTTACTACAACGCCTTGGATGACTGCACCCTTTTCAACGTTGAGGTTTAATTCGCTTTCTTCAAAGAGGGCTGCAAAAGATTCGGTCATGATATACCTGATAAAGTCAGCGGTCTTGGATCAGACAAGGCCGGTTTAATAAAGCGTCTACATAGTCCATATAAACTGATCAGGCTATGCTTCGGCTGTAACAAATAAATTAATTGGCTAAACACTGATCCACATAAGTGGTCATGAGTGTAAATACCTCATCGATGCTCAAATCAGAGCTATCAATAATGTAAGCATCGGGCGCAGGCTTAAGTGGTGCAACACTGCGTTGCATATCACGTTGATCACGCGCTTCGATATTAGCTAAAATGTCGTTTATTTTAACATCCAGCCCCATTGCCTGCAACTGTTTTACACGACGTGCTGCACGAGATTCAGCCGATGCGGTTAAATAAATTTTAGCTTGCGCCTGTGGAAAAATTGCAGTGGCCATATCACGACCATCTGCCACTAAGCCTGGGGCTTGAGCAAAAGCATGTTGACGGGTCAGTAATGCGGCACGCAGTTCTGGCACTGCAGCCACTTTAGATGCAAATTCGCCTACACGTTCAGTGCGAATGGTGGTGGAAACATCTTCACCATTGAGTAACACTGCAATGCCTTGTGCTGTGGATTTAAACTCAATATCTAAGTGAGTGGCAATCTCAACACAGCTTGCCAATTGGCTATCTAATGCATCAAGTAAGTTGTGTTGCTCTAAAGCCAACCCCAACAAGCGATATAAAGCACCAGAGTCAAGCAAATGAAATTGATAATGTTGTGCAAGTTTGGCTGCAAGTGTGCCTTTGCCTGAGCCACTTGGACCATCAATGGTAATAATTTGAATGCTCATGGTTGTTCCATTTTGCTCATAAATAAAATATAGATTATTGTCTTGATCTAAAATCAGGCGGGCAAAAACAGCTTAAGGGGTATGTAAGTCTTGTTTTTGTTTGAGTTTTAATTCACGTTTTTGTGCACGGCGCATTTTAAAGAAGTCACTGAGTTGGCTTGAACACTGTTCAGCCAAACAACCCGACTCTACCGCAAAAACATGATTGTAATACCCTGTTGCAAATAAATTACGCGCACTGACCAATGAGCCCGCTTTAGGTTCAGTTGCACCAAATACAACACGCGACACACGGGCATGAATTAAAGCTCCAACGCACATGGTACACGGCTCTAAAGTGACATATAGCACACTATCTTCGGGTAAGCGGTAATTATTAAGTTGCTGACAAGCCATACGAATGGCCTGAATTTCGGCGTGTGCAGTGGGGTCATGTGACGCAATCGGATGATTATACCCCGCCCCAATTACTTGATTTTGACTTACCAACACAGCACCCACCGGAATTTCACCTAAATTTGCTGCATGGGCAGCCTGCGCATAGGCAAGCTGCATCCAATGTTCATCACGTGTAATTTCAGTCATCGCTTAAGCAAGTACACCATAGTGTTTAAGCAAATCATTCCAACTTTGAATATCAGTAACAGGTGGATGTTCGGCTAAAATACCTTTTAAAGACAAATCAGTGCCGCGTTGCCATGCAGGTGCTAAATCTTTATCCACTAAACGTGCTCGCACGCCTTCAACAAAATCAGGATGGCGAATTTTCCAATCTGAGATTTGACGTTCTAATTCAAAAACTTCAGTCCAAGAATGATCTTGTTTACCCCATTGCCATAACAACCATGTTAATGCTGCTGTAACAGGTGAACCTTTTTGTAAGTTTTCGCTGGCTTGACGTAACCAATCACTACGAGCATCACTTAAACCGATAATGGATTCATAATCCTGTTCAAAGATCACGCCGCGACATACGCTTTGAATGACATCTAAAGAATTTTGTAATGGACCAGGACCCACCGGACGATGCATGCTGTTTAAGGTGTCGTCAATGGCACGGAAATCACCCGCTGGGTAATGCCCCCAATCAATGTTGACCATTTTGTCTAATACTTTATCGCGGTGTGCATCACAAATATGCGTCGCCCAGCCAATGCCATAAGCCCCGGCTGAAGTCATAATTGAACCAGTTAAACCAGTAAACAAGCCAATTGCACCACGATCTGCTAAGAAACGTGTTGCGCCTACATCAGGGTATAAACCAATATTAATTTCCGGCATCGCAAGACGTGAATATGGGGTCACCAAACGAAATGGTGCGGCCATAAACAGCCCTAAACCACCACCCATCACATAGCCTTCACCCCACACCAAGACAGGTTTTGCATAGTTATGCAGCAAGGCATCTAAAGCATATTCTTGTTCAAAAAATTGATTGGCAACATCAACATCGCCATTGATCACCAAATGGCGTAATTTACGCACATCACCGCCTGCACAAAAGGCTTTGGGGGTAGTGGAATCTAACCAAATGGCTTTAACGTTGTCATCATGATGAAAATCTTGAAACACGGCTAAAAGTGCCGACACAATACTTTCATCCAAAGCATGTAAGGATTTTGGACGATTTAATCTTACAATACGCCAACCATTTGCCGCCTGTTCAACAATTAAATCGGGATGATAATCTTTTGTTACGGGAGAATATGTCATGCGTCCAGCTGCCAATTGATCGGCTCAATGCCATTTTGTTTCAGATAATTATTTGTTTTTGAAAACGCTTTGCATCCAAAAAAACCACCACGGTTGGCTGCTAATGGCGACGGATGTGCCGCTTTGAGCACCAAGTGTTTATTTGGATCAATACGTTGTCCCTTTCGCTGTGCATATGCGCCCCATAAAATAAACACAATATGCTCGCACTGCTGATTCAAGACATCAATCACATGGTCGGTAAAGTCTTCCCAACCGCGTTTTTGATGTGATGTCGGCTGTCCTGCCTCGACGGTCAGCACTGCATTTAACAGCAGCACTCCTTGTTCAGCCCAATGGGTTAAATTACCGTGCTTAGGGATATCGACCCCTAAGTCGGAATGTAACTCATGGAAAATATTACGCAAAGATGGCGGTATTGCAACCCCTCTTTGTACCGAAAAGCTCAAACCATGGGCTTGATTAGGCCCATGATAAGGGTCCTGACCTAAAATCACCACTTTGACTTGGTGAAGCGGTGTGGTGTTTAAGGCATTAAAAATCAATGAACTTGGCGGATATATGGTTTTATCGGCTTGTTTTTCTTGTACAAGAAATTGTTTCAGCTCATCCATCTTTGGACTGAGTAAAAAGTCACTCAACGTCAATTTCCAGCTCTCATCTAACTGAATTTTTTGTAGTTTGGCTTGTTGTTGCTCAGTCAATGACATGATGATATCCCTATAGAACCGGAAAATTAAAGTTTAACTTGTAGTTCAACACTTGGGTTACAAAAGTGCTGACCTGTTTTGAGCTTGTGATACATCTCGGGGTCATTCCACTCGCTTTGAATTTGCTCAGAGAAAATAATGTCCTCTAAACGCAGTTCACCCATTTGTGCATTGTCAATATCTTCTAAAAAGCTTTGTGCGTAGCCGGTATCGGTTTCATGCACAATCACAGAATACACCTCAACGTCACCTTCACCATTTTGGGTCTGGGTGGAAGCCAACACTTGCTGTGCCAAATAAAAGAAGATACGTGAGAATTGCTCAGCCGATGGCGAGACAGGTAGCGAGATCCAGCGGGCGCTAAAGGTTTTACAAGCGTGAATATAGTCAGCGTCATCTTGCTGCCAAAAACAAATGGCATGGTCAAAGGCATCGTATAAATCTTTAATCACGCCTTTGAGCAAACCAAAATCATAGACCATTTGTCCATGATCAAGTTTTGAGGCTTTGAGCAACAGCTCAACTTTATAACTGTGACCATGAATTGAACGTTTGCAACGATCCGAGGTGCAATTACGGACAATATGGGCATTTTCGAACTTAAATAATTTACGAATTAACATATGTCGTAATGGGATCCAAAACTTGTGAATTTATTCCGATTATAAAGCAAAATACCAACAGTGGGCATTTATTTTGCTGTTTAGCAGCATCGGTAAAGGCTATCAAAAAGGTGCCAAACTACGTGACATGACCTGTATTTTTTTATGATCACGCTGCAATTGGCTTTGCATATAACGGCTATATCCTGAAAATTCAACTTCTACATAACTGATAAAAGTATTGGATTGTACCCCCAACATAGTATTCATTTGATTACGAATATTTGGCTCTACCTGATCAAATGGTGCAGTTTGCCAAAACTCATTTAAATTTTGCCAATGTTGCAACTGACCACGGCGTTGAGTCAGTACATTTTCAATGTCACTGATTTTAAGCTGCGGATCGATACTGGCCAATAACCATGCCGATGCCGTATTAATATTGACTTTTTGCTCAACTGAATACGCTGCTACATAAGGCTTAAGCTGTTGATACAGCGCAGCATCAATGCCTCGTACTTGGCTTAGGCTAGACACATCATGAAATACTGCATTGGGTGCCACATAGCCTTGCCCCGAACTTTGATAATAACTGCCCTCGGCGCCCATACTCCCCGTCACTTCATCATCTTGATCTTGCCAATCAATGAGAGCTTGGGTCAGTTCAATGGGAGCATCTACACGTTGCAAAATTCGCTGTAACCATGCCTCTGCGGCAGGATTAATGCTTTTACCGTCGCTTTTCAACAAGCTATTGAGATTAAACTTACTGTTTTGATCTTCAATCCGCCCCATCACTACACCGCCATCCACTGGAAAAGGCGGCATAGGTTGTGCCCATGTTTCTTGTAAATGATCGATCTGAGCAGCATTATTGGCATCATCGACCAACAGCTCAGAGAAAAAAGCCTCTGCACTTTTGGCATATAGCAGTGCTTGGTTTTGCTGAATTAAACTGCCCGTGGCTTGTGCCGTGGCGCGTTGTTGCTTGGCAATTGTGGCCGCTAAAATAGTTGCCAATGCCACCATCATTAAAATAGTAATTAAAGCAATGCCGCGTTGTTGTTGCATTAGCTCACCCCTTGTGATTGCGGCAACACACTAAAACGCCATATAAAGGGCTGTTCGCGTACTTGGAGTTGAACTTCTATACCTCGCGGCAAAGCCATCAGTTGTTCAGAATTTTTAGGCCATTGATTTGACACATCAGGGTTGAGCACTGCGATTTCAAAACGCTCCACGTCGGTCATTAACTCACTTGAAATTGGCTGTAGTTTCCCATCCCGATCAAGATGTGGGTATTTTAAACGATAGACAATTTTCTCATTGGCATCATAGCGATACTCAATGCGCTCATACACAGCCAAACCTTGTTGCAAAGGATCCGTCACGCCGGCTTTACTCAAGATTAAGCGACCATTTTGCAGCACTAAGGCCGGTTCTTTTTGTGTATTGACTTGTGCACTGATTGGCACCAACTGTGCAGTATCTTTTAACAGTTGCTGATAGCCCAATTGCAATTGCTCTAAAGCTGCCTCATGCACCACATTACGGCTTTTGACTTTATTAAGATAGTCAAAAACTTGCCAACCCAATGCCGAGAGCACGGCAAAAATGGCAATTGAAACCAACAGTTCCACCAAAGTAAAGCCATTACGAGTTGCCATTTTTCCCTTGCCTATAATTAAAAAAACTCAATTCGGCAATTTTCCCTGTGACTTTTGCAGCCTGTGTGTCATACAAACTGACCTTGACTTGTACACGTTGTACATTGGGACTGATAGTACTTTGACTGGTTTTATCAACTTGCCACATTTCGCCTTGTTCTTCAATTTGTGTGGAGGCTGTACCGCTAAGCCATTCTTGTTGGATTTCCATACGGGCAATTTCATTCATGGCCACAAACTGTGCTTTGGTTCTTAATATAGAATGACTGGTGGCTTGGGTATATTGCATCGCAGTTTGGGTCAAAGCCATAGCTGCAACGGCAAAAATCGCCAATGCCACCATGACCTCAAGTAAGGTAAAGCCCTTATTTTTCATGGACTTTTCCTAAATAATCAATTTCAATTTCAGCACCAATCGCTTGGTCTTGCCAATAGGCTTGAATCCGTACCGGTTTGGCTTCCCCATTGCCTAACCAAATTAATTTCGGCGCTTGCGCCCCAATCAATTCAAGATTATTGGCATTGGGATAATTTTGTTCAATTGGGGTAATATCTAAGCGCATCTCAGGTGCTAAGGTTCTGATGTCAAACAATTCAAATGTTTGCCATTTTTGCGTCTGCTCAGTTTGTTGTGCTTGATATTGCAGCAGTTGATACTGCATAGCATTGTGCTGAGGACGCAAATCAAAGGCCAAGACTTGACCTTGTTCAGTGGCCAAGCGCTGTATGGCTTTTAAATCACTGATCAGCAATTCACGCGCTTGCATTGCCTGACGACGATCTACCCCTGAAATATTCATTAACAATAAAGAAGCCAAGATACCCATCACCACAATGACCACCATGACTTCAACCAAAGTAAAACCACGCGCACGCATTTAGAGCACTACTCGCGGCTGTTGCATGGGCAATTGTAAGGCTTGCTCAATGGTCACCACTCTTAAGCCATCACGCGAACCTAAATAACGCTGATAAAAACTTGAATTTAAAATAGCCGCAGTGCCATGGGTGAGCGCCCAAATGGCTGCCAAATAATCACGCCCGGACATTTGGCTGCCGACTTTTTGTAAATATTGCTCAGTCATGGGAATAATAATTTTTAAACGCTGACGACGCACTCGGTACAATTCACCAAATAAGCTTTGGATGCCTTGTCCTGTGACAGACAAACGCTCTTCAATATGATGAAACAACACGGTGCGTTCAGGATGGTGAAGATGGTGCAACATAAAGTAGCCCAGATGCTCAGGAAACTGCCGATTAGGTGTACTGAGCATGTCAAATAACATGCGTTCATTGCGAATCATCAGCAGCATATACAGCTCATCTTTACTTTGAAAGTGCTTATATAGCGTGCCTTTGGCCAAATCTAATTCAGCTGCAAGTGCATCTAAAGTCATGCCGGCTTCGCCATTTTCTAGCAACAAACGCTCAGCCGTTTCAAAAATAAGTGCTTCGCGTGCTCGAAACTGCGCCTGACGATCCATCTTCACCCGTATGCTCTCTTATATGTGTTGTTTTTTACTTTTGTGCCAGAAGATTATTAAAGTTTTGCATGGTAATCTCTGCCATCTCTTCAAGTGACTTACCATACACATCACTCAAAGCTTTGGCTACAAAAGGCACATATTTAGGTTCATTGCTTTTACCACGATATGGCATAGGTGCTAAATATGGGCTGTCTGTTTCAATCAAGACCCGATCAAGCGGCACTTGTTTGGCCACATCACGTAAATCTTGAGCATTTTTAAACGACACAATGCCTGAAAAAGACACATAGTAACCACAATCTAAGACCGCTTTGGCGGTGTCCCAATCTTCGGTAAAACAATGCAAAATACCATGTGTAGATTGCTCGGCACGAATGATATCTACAGTATCATGTTTGGCCGAACGGGTATGCACCACCACCGGTTTATTCAGTGCTTGTGACGCATGAATATGGCGGGCAAAGCAGGCTTTTTGTTCTGCAATAAAATCGGTGCTATGGAAGTAATCCAAGCCAGTTTCACCCAAGGCCCACACTTTGTCTTTGGACGCCAATTCAATTAAATGTTCCGTAGTGGCACGCGCCATCACTTGAGGGTCCTCACAAGGGTGAACCCCCACGGTATAACCGACATCAGCATGACGCGCTGCAATTTTTTCAAGCAAAATGTGATCATCAAGATCAACAGAGATACTCATAAATTTAGACACGCCTGCAGCACGTGCTTGCGCTAAAGCTGCATCAAGATCGCCTTGATAAGGCGTTAAATCAAGGAGCGTTAAATGACAGTGAGTATCAACAAACACAATGTTATCCTAAGTAATGATCAATAATTACATAGTGTAACTAGTCCGCCCTTCAGACTTAAGACCTGCGAGAATTTTTTCTGCTTCTGATTTGTAATAAACGCCTTTTTCGCCACTCAATTGAATGCCAAATCCCGGTACGCTAATGCCATTTTGACGTTGTGACACCCAAACCACTTTGCCTTTAAGCGGCACTTTTTGTGGATTATCGGGTAAAGTTGCCACGACAAAGACTTCATCACCCAATTTTACTGACAAACGCGATGGAACAAATAAACCACCGCCCTCAATAAATGGCATGTAGCTGGCATATAAAGCTTCTTTATTTGGAATATTGGCTTGAATCATACCACCGGTACGTGATTGCATGGTTTTCCCCTTTAAACATGCATAAGTTGGATACACAACTGATCGACGATTAAATTGCTTTGTACGTTTTGTTTGAGCAATTGTTTCGACTGTTGTAGCGCTTGATAAATTTCAAACAAGTAGTCTAAAGAATAATGTGTTGCAAGCGTATTAAAATCTAAATCAATATTTTTAATCGGTTGCGCAAGTTTATGGGCTATTAAATCCGCCAACAGATATTCAAACATCTGTGCAAAGTCGGCAAAACTTAAAGCCTTGTTCCACTTATTGGCCATATGCATAGGCATATTTTTTTGACTGACCAATTTCAACCAATCGCTTAAAAATTCAGCCCGACGCCCTAACCATTCTGCTTGTGCCAATTCAACCGCTTGAATCGGCATATGATTAGCTAGGTTCATGAGTAAATTGTATTGGCTTTGACCTGCTTGTGGCAAATAAGTATGTAAATAATCTTGTGCTTGTTCAGCTGTAATCCGATCTAAAGCAAAATGTTGCAAACGACTACGAATCGTGGCTGGTAGCTTCAGATAATGCTGCGCCAATAATATAATTAACACCTGCTCACCCGGCTCTTCTAGGGTTTTTAGCAATGCATTACTGGCCGCTAAATTTAGCGCTTCAGCCGGCTGAATAACAATAACCCGCCAACCTTCGCCGGTTTGTTGTACAAATGGTAATAAGTCGCGGATCTTTTCAATCTTAATTTGCGGGTTTTGTTTCTTAGTCTCTTCATCAGTACTCACATACATGTAATTGGGATGGGTATTGGCGTTCAGCCACTGACAACTGCGGCATTGACCACAGGCTGTATCGGCTTGGCGCGCCTGACATAACACCCATGCTACAAACTGCTGGGTAAATGCCTCTTTACCTGAACCGGGCTTACCATAGAACAATAAACCATGCCCAATATTGGGAAAACGAGTGGTTAAATTGTGCCAAAGGCCTTGTTGCCAAGAATAGACGTGTCCTGCGACATCTTGCATAAGCAACCTTTTATTCAAATGCCGAAGCAGGCATGGCATTTAAACGCGCTAAGTCGGCTGGCGTATCTACACCCGGTGGTAGATTTGCTTGGGCGACACTAATGGCAATACGATGACCATTTTCAAGCACACGCAACTGCTCAAGGGATTCAAGTTGTTCTAACACTCCCATATCCCAGGTTACATACTCTTGTAACAACTGCACGCGATAGGCATATAAGCCTAAATGACGATAGGCTGAACTATGCAGCTTAGGGACTGCCAATTTTGCTCCATCACGGTCATACGGAATCGTGGCGCGGCTAAAATACAAGGCTTGCTGCTGTTTAGACATCACCACTTTCACGATGCTATCGCGTTGAAATTCATCTAATTCATGAATTGGCTCACACAAAGTCGACATAGAGCAATCTGGTTTTACTTGTAACAAATCTGCCACTTGTTGGACCAATTGTGCCGGAAGCAAGGGTTCATCACCTTGTACATTGACAATAATGTCTTGACTGTCCCAACCCTTAATTCGCGCCACTTCACTTAAACGATCCGTGCCAGATGGGTGGTTGGGCGAGGTCATGACCACATCAACTCCTTCGGCCTGACACACTTGTGCAATACGCGTATCATCGGTTGCCACGCAAACATCGTCAAAGCCTTGAACTTTTTTGGCTTGGTCGACCACACGTAAAATCATGGCACGTCCATGAATTTCAAGTAAGGGTTTACCCGGCAAACGAGAACTTGCAAAGCGTGCTGGAATCACAATATGTTTCATGTGTTAACCTTTTAAATGAACACCCAGCAGTTTTATTTGTGCTGCTAGGGTGGAATAACAAGTCGCAGATAACGTCGCTTCTACTGGCACAACCCAAATACTATTTTTAAAATCAGGCTGTTGCTGTAATAGAGGTAGAATTTTGACAGCATCTTTTTCAGTGGTAATAATGGGTTGTTGATCATCAAACTGTAAATCATCCCATTCATATTCATGATGATCTGGAAATTCATGACATTGGAAATCCAAAATTCCCATGCGCTCTAAAGTTTGATAAAAGCGCTGTGGAAAACCAATTCCCACCACTGCATAAAAATTTTCTTTTGGATCAAACAACTCATCACGCCCATGTAACAAATACGGCGCTGTGGCTTGTAAATGCATATGCATGTCACGCGTGGGCTGGTGGCTATGCTCGATCACCGTAGCATGTTCTAAACGGCTTTTGGGTTCACGCAAATAACCTTCAGGCAATATCTTTTCGTTGCCCAAACCACGATTTTGATCCAACACAATCCACTCAAGATCACGTGCTAAGGCCAAATGCTGTAAGCCATCATCACTAATGATTAAATCTAAGTCATAACGACTCAGTAACAGCTCAATGCTTTTTTGGCGATTTGGTCCAACTGCCATCGGTGCTTGCGTGGCTTGTACAATTAAGCATGGCTCATCACCAACCTGCTTAGGTGCTGCATCAAGCTCAACCAATGCAGGAAAAGGCCCTTGCCCGCCATAACCACGACTAATCACGCCAACGCGTACTTGATGCGCCTGTAAGTAATTGACCAAATGAATTAATAGCGGCGTTTTACCACTGCCGCCCACGGTAATATTTCCAATCACCATGACAGGCACAGGCGCACGATAGGCATGTTTAATGCCCATTTGGTACATTTTTTGATTCAGCAAAAATCCGCCACGATACAGCCACGATAACGGTCGAAGTACAACAAGCCATTTGGCCTGTTGGTGCCAAGCCTCTTGTATCCGCTGTGCCAATGACATCAATCAATGCTCCTCAAAATTACGTTGATGCAATTGATAGTAAGCACCTTGCTGAGTGATTAATTCTTGATGGGTGCCTTGCTCAACAATACGACCTTGATCCATGACCACAATCATATCGGCATTTTCAATGGTCGATAAACGATGGGCAATCACAATGGTGGTACGATCTTGCATAGCAGCGTCAAAAGCTTGTTGAATAAAGTATTCCGATTCATTGTCTAAAGCACTGGTGGCTTCATCTAAAATCAAGATTGGTGCATTTTTTAAAATTGCACGCGCAATGGCAATACGTTGACGCTGACCACCCGACAAGTTTAAACCTTGTGCGCCCAAAATCGTATCATAGCCTTGTGGCAACTGCATAATAAAGTCATGGGCATAAGCGGCTTGAGCCGCTGCAATGATCGCTTCATCACTGGCACCTTCTAATTGACCATAGGCAATATTTTCACGCACACTACGGTTAAACAACACCACTTGCTGATTCACCATGGCAATTTGAGTACGCAAGCTATTGAGTTCAATCTCTTCAATTAAATCTTGGTCTACATACAAAGCACCGCTACTGATGTCTTGATAGCGCACCAATAAATTGACCAATGAGGTTTTACCTGCGCCACTACGTCCCACCAATGCGACAGTTTGACCGGCTTTGACCTCTAAGTTAAAATTTTGAATGGCATGATGACCATCAGGGTAAACCAAATTGACATCTTTAAAATGCAGATGACCTGCAAGTTTTGGAGTTTTTTGACCTTGATTGTGCTCTTCGGGTAAATCGAGCAGCTCAAATACAGAATGTGCTGCTGCCATACCACGTTGTATTTTTTCATTGACATCTGTCAGTGCTTTAATTGGCTTGGCCAACATGCCGGCTGCGGTAATATAGGCAACAAATTCACCTGCCGTAGTTTCACGTAAAATCTCTGGACGCAATGCAATCCAAATAATAATACTCATTGCCAAAGACATAATAAATTGTACAACAGGACTGTTGAGTTGCTGTACGGCCACCATTTTTAGACCACGGCGCAAGTTTTCTAATGAACTTTCGCGAAAACGTGCTTCTTCATAGGCTTGTCCGCCATAGCCTTTTACCACCAAGTGACCATTGACGGTTTCTTGCACTACATGGTTTACATCACCCATGGTATTTTGTACTTGTTTGGACAATTTACGCATGCGTTTTGCAGCTTGACGAATAATAAAGCCAATCAATGGCCCAAACACCAAAATACAAATGGTTAAGCGCCAGTTGCTATACAGCAAATAACCCATTAAACCCAATGCAATTAAACCTTGTTGCAAAATAGTTTTGAGTGATTCAGTCGATGCCGCAGTTAACTGCTCCACGTTATACATAATTTTGGCAGTAATGTGACCACTGGTATTGTCTAAATAATATTGCGCCGGTAAACGCAATAATTTAGCAAACACTTCTTGGCGTACATTAAAAATTAAGTTACGTGAAATCACCGCAGTAAAATAGCCACCCATAAAGGTACCTAAACCACGGAAAAACATGAGCACCACCACCAATATTGGAAATAAAGTGGTGAAGTTTTGGTCTTTATCTTGGATTGCAGTAATAATATATTCTAGCAGTTTGGCTACTGAAACTTCTGTTGCCGCATTGATGGTAAAACCGACCACCACTAAGATCGCAATGCCCCAGTACTGTTTTAAATAACCCAGTAGGCGCGTATAGACCTTGATATCTTGATTCACTCATCACCTCGAGCAGGCACTTTGGTACTGATATTGATATTGACAAAACCAAGCTGACCGGCAACATCCATGACACGGATCACATCTTGATGGGACGCTTTGGCATCAGCTGCGATAATAAAACTAAGATCACGGCGCTGATTGGCAACCTGTTGAATCGCATGATGTAAATCGTTGCTGCTTTGACCACCAAGCGTTTGCCCATTTAAAGTGTACTGCCCTTTGGCATCCACCACCACTTCAATCTTATGCTCGTATGACTTTGTAGGGACGCCTTGGGCATCGGGCAAAGTTAAGTTCATACGGCTATATTGATTAAAACTGGTCGAGAGCAGTAAAAAAATTAAGATAAACAACAAACAATCAATCATGGGGGTGAGATTGATATGAATGTCATCGGCAGTGGCGCGACGCTGAAATTTCATCGCTGACCTTTATGGTAAAAATATGCCGCATGAAAAAGCGTGGCTTGTTGTTCAAGTTGCATAATATATTCATGCACCAAACGCTGAAAATAGCGATAAGCAAACAATGCCGGAATCGCAATTAACATGCCCACTGCTGTGGTTATTAGTGCTTTAGAGATTCCAGGAATCATTAAAGTTGGATTGCTGTTAGCGCTTAAATCTAAAATTAAAAATGATTCAATGATCCCAAGTACCGTGCCCAGTAAGCCAAGTAATGGGGCGACAGCACTTAAAGTCCCTAAAAAATTAATATTTTTTTCCAAATAGCCAATTTCTTCTGAGGCCACCGCTTCCATTTGCGCACGTGCATATTCAGGGCTTTGCAAACGGCTACGTTCACCTGCCATAAAAATCCGACCCAAAGTAGAGTCTTTTAAATCTGCATCTTGGTGTAAGGCATCCATCACAGTTTGGGTATTATCGTCGCCCTGTAACAGCAATTGTGGTGGGAGAATGCTCTTGCGTTTGAGTCGAATCAAGCGTTCTAAACTAATCGCCAGCATAAAAATAGAACACAGCAGCAATGGCAGCATTAGCCAACCCCCTGCTTTTACTAACTCCCACATGAGATGTCCCCTTAACCTGCTAAACAGATATCCAAAATACCATCCAACTCATCGAGCGAATGATAATGAATCACCAATTTGCCTTTGCCTTGTTTGTTATAATCAATTTTCACGTCTGCACTAAAGCGTTCAGATAAACGCTGAGCAAGTTGTTGAATGTCTGGAGCAAGTTCTGGCTTAACCCGATCATGTTTGGGTGTGTTTAAATCACGTACCAGTTGCTCGGTTTGGCGTACAGACAAGCTCTTTTCAATCACCAATTCTGCAATTTTAACTTGATCTTTTGGCTTTAAGGTCAAAATGGCACGCGCATGCCCCATATCCAATAAATCTTGCTGCATGAAATCTTTAACTGGTTCAGCTAAAGTGAGTAAACGTAATAGGTTACTGACTGTAGTACGTGCTTTACCGACCGTTTCGGCAATTTCTTGATGGCTTAAACCAAACTCTTCGTGAAAACGCTGCAAAGCCATGGCTTGATCCATTGGATTTAAGTCTTGGCGTTGAATATTTTCAATTAAAGCTAAGGCAATGGCCACTTGGTCGGGCAAATCACGCACAATGGCAGGAATTTCAGTTAACCCTGCCAATTGTGCCGCGCGCCAACGACGCTCACCGGCAATAATTTCATAAGGGCGCTGTTCATCGCCATCGACCGGACGCACCACAATCGGTTGCATCACGCCATGTTTTTCAATGGATGCTGCCAGCTCTTGTAAATCTTGTTCGTTGATTGTACGACGCGGTTGATATTCACCACGTTTTAATAAATGCACATTCAGTTGTTTGAGCTGACCGTGATCTAAAGATTGTGCTTCAAGCTGCAATTTTTCTTTTTGAATTGAACCCAATAAGGCATCTAAACCACGACCTTTAGCCAATCCGCGTTTTCGAGTGGTCATGCAGGACTTCCTTTTTTGATTTTTTTAACGATTTCGGCAGCTAAGTTTAAATACGCCACTGCACCTTTAGAACTTTTTTCAAAATAAATCACCGGCAAACCATGTGCAGGCGCTTCTGCTAAACGCACATTACGCGGAATGACCGTGTCGTAGAGTTTTTTACCAAAATATTGTTCTAATTCGGCCGCCACATCGCGCGTTAAGGCATTACGTGCATCGTACATCGTACGCACTACACCTACTATTTCTAAGTTTGGATTGACCACCTGTTGAATACGATCAATGGTTTGAGTCAGATCAGCCAAACCTTCGAGTGCATAATATTCACATTGCATTGGAATAATCACACCTTGTACCGCAGCCAGTGCATTAATGGTGATGAGGCTTAAACTTGGCGCACAATCAATGATAATAAAATCATAGTCTTGCTCTACTTCTTTTAAGGCTTGACGTAAAATAAATTCACGTCCCTCTTGCTCAGCAATTGCAAGCTCCACTCCGGCTAAATCACGGTTGGCACCTAGCACCTTATAACCGACTTCGGCTTTGGTAATTGCAGTTTCAATTGGCACTTCACCCAATAACACATCGGTCACTGAATACAGTAGATCGTTTTTTTGTACCCCAGAACCCATGGTGGCGTTGCCCTGAGAGTCCATATCAACCAATAACACGCGTTTTTTTAATACTGCAAGCGAGGCAGCCAAATTTACTGCGGTTGTGGTTTTACCTACGCCACCTTTTTGGTTCGCAATCGCAATAATGTGTGCCATGGTAAATCCTAATCCTTAGAAAAATTAAAGTTGTTTCATTAAAATGAGATGACGTTGTTCATCCAAACGTGGCACGCTTAACGCCACAATATCAATCTTAAATTGCGCTTTAAACACTTCGACTTCTTCTTCAGGAATTAAGCCTTTCATTGAAGCAATAATACTGTCTTGGTGCATATACGGTTTTGAGGCATTGACAAAATCGGTTAGTGATGCAAAGGCACGACTGGTAATCACATCAAATTGACCCAATTCGTTAATGCTGTCGGTGTTTTCGACACGAGTTTGTACTGCAATCACATTTGGAAGTTTTAAGTCGGCAATAAATTGCTTTAAAAAACGGATTTTTTTACCGTTAGAATCTAATAACACACATTGACGCCCAGGTTGGCACAGCGCAATGATCATGCCCGGCATACCACCGCCTGTACCAATATCCAATAAACGACCTTGTGGTAAGTCATTTAAGATACTTAAACTATCGAGCAAATGCTTGACCAACATTTCTTTAGGTTCACGAATTGCCGTTAAATTATAGGCTTTGTTCCAAAGCACCAGTGCATCTTGATATTTAAGCAATAAATTTAAAGCCTCTTCGCTTAAGTTTAAGCCTAATGCTTGCGCGCCTTGTTGCAGGTCTTTAAAAAACGGATGCATAACGTTATCCCAAAAAAATTAATGGCAGTATACCGATTTATCAATGAAGTCACAGCCAAATACTGCTTAGCGAATATGCAATTAAGCGTATTGACCTGTGCGAATCTGTTGATCTAATTGTGCTAAACGCTCAGGTGTTCCAACATCTACCCACGCGCCTTTTAATTTAGATGCCGCAATTTTTTGATCTAACATAAAGGCTTTAAGCAGTGGTGCCAATGCTCGTTTACCAGCTGCTAAACCTGCAAACATTTTAGGATCAATCAGCGATACACCGCTAAAGGTCAGATTTTCACCTGGTATGTTTTGATCAAAAGTGTAAGCCCGACCTTCACTTAAAGTAAAATCGCCGTTTGGATGTTGCGTTGGATTGTCGACCAAAACCAAATGCGCCAAATTTTCGTTAAGTTTTATATCAAGTAGTGCTGCAAAATCCATCGTGGTCCATACATCGCCATTGACTAAAATAAACGGCTGATCGCCCAATAATGGCAAAGCATGAATAATACCGCCTGCGGTTTCCAATCCTTCAGCTTCATGTGACCATAAAATATGTACACCAAATGCTGAACCATCTCCTAAAGCATCGACTAACTTCTGTGCAAGCCATGCGGTGTTAATCACAATTTCGGTCACACCTAAATCACGTAGCTTTTCGATGTGCCATACAATTAAAGGTTTGTCTGCAACTTCAAGCAAAGGCTTAGGGGTATGCAACGTCAAGGGACGCATACGATTGCCTAAACCTGCGGCCAAGATCATCGCTTTCATTTAAGCCACCACCTCATACACACCGTATTTTTGGGTAAATTTTGGCATGACCACATCTTCAATAAATTGCATAAACGCGGCAAGTTCAGGATAAGCTTGGCTTTCTTGACGTAAATACCACATCACACGCGGTAAATCTTTTAAGTAACCTGCTTTGCCATCGCGTTCAAATAAACGTACAAAAATTCCTAAAATTTTCAGGTGACGTTGAATCGCCATCAAATCGGCATCTTTTTTAAATTGTTCAAGATCACGATCTTGTTTTTGTGTTTCAGGCAATACGTCATAAAACAGCTTAAACCACGTATATACACGCTCAGGGTTCCACTGCACATAGGCATCGCGGGCAATTGAAATTAAATCGTAGGTGTCGGCACCAATCACGGCGTCTTGAAAATCAATCACGCCTAAATCGCTTTCACCTGCAATATGCATGAGATTACGGCTATGAAAATCACGATGCACAATCACTTGTGGCTGTGCCAAAGCAGCATTGGCTAAAATGGCAAAAGTACGCTTAATTAACGCACTTTGCGCAGCAGTGGGCTGAATGTTTAAAGACGGTAACATCCAATCTGTAAACAACTCCATCTCGCTGATGAGCTTTTCGTAGCTATATTCAGGAAATTGGTCTTTGCCATCAATGCTTTGTAGTTGTGCCAATTGTTTAAAGCTTTGTGCGTAATAAGCATCTACCGTGTCATCATTGAGCAAGGTTGAGAGTAAAACATCACCAAAATCTTCTAATAATAAAAAGCCGTGTGTTAAGTCTTTGGCCATAATGTGTGGCACGCGCACGCCATGCTCGGCAAAAAAATCATCAATTTTTACAAATGGCGCACAATCTTCCTTCTCAGGTGGTGCATCCATGAGCATCAATGTTTTATGATCAAAGACAATTCGTGCATAACGGCGAAAGCTTGCATCACCTGCCAAAAAATTAATTTCAAATTGATCCGAACCTAGTACAGATTGAATCCATGTTTGTATCAATTGTTCACGTTGTGTATTCATTTGCGATAAATTCTAAGACAGGCTGAGTTTTTAAAGTGCTAAGTGTAGCTACTTATCAAGTTTTTCTCTATGATGCAACCATAATTAATTGCGATTAAGCACTCTTGGTTAATGAGACAAATGAAGCATCAGTTTAAATTTAATCCATTAGCGACTGCGATTTTTACCCTTTTATGTGGTAGCTCAATTTCCAGTTATGCTGATTCTCTGGATGAGCCATCAGCGCTTGATAATCAACAACTAAAACAAAGTTTAAATGACACCTATCCGGGTCAGGCTTTTTTTGAACAGTATTATGTTGATAAATCAACCCCTGAAGCCCAGCAACGTCATGGTCAAGCGCTCACTGCTGCCTATTGCCAAGGTGCATGGGTTACCCCGATTGCACCCGACACAAATGTCTCTGATGGCTTAGATGCAACATCAACCTTAACTGCAGATTATGGTCACTATAATCCCAATGGCGATTCTGTGCTTGAAGGCAATGTGGTGATTAGCCAACCAGGGCGTGAAATCCGTGCCGACAAAGTCACGCTTGATCAAACCCAGACCTTTGCCAATGCCGAAGGTCGAGTTCAATTGGCGCAAGGTGGTCTTTTATCACAAAGTGATCAGATTAATTACAATTTAAAAACCCAGCAAGGCGATTTAAATAACAGCTATTACATTGCTGAACAACAGCATGCCTATGGCTATGCTGAAAAAATTGCCAAGACTTCAAATGATGTGGTGGTTTTAAACAATGCCACTTATAGCACCTGTCCACCGCAACAAAAACCAACCTGGAAAATCCAAGCCGACGAGATTGAACTCAATCAAGCCACCGGTCGCGGTCAAACACGTGGCACTAAGCTATATATTAAAGACACCCCTGTTTTAGCTGTGCCTTATTTTAACTTCCCCATTGATGATCGTCGTACTACAGGTGTATTGACCCCAAGTTTTGGCTTTACCAGTGACGGTGGTGCAGAGATTTCGTTGCCGATTTACCTCAATTTAGCCGCTAACTTTGATGCCACGCTTACGCCACGCTATTTGGGTAGTCGTGGTGCAATGCTCGAAGGTGAATTTCGTTATTTAACTGAAAATTTCGGTCAAGGTCAGCTGTTTGGTGGTTACCTACCCTCTGATGATGATTACAATAGCGAAGATCGTAAGCATTTAAGTTTTGATCACGATTGGCAAATCAATGATCAATTCAATACGCGTCTAGATTACAACTATGCCTCAGACAAAGATGTATTTACCGATCTTGATAATAACCCAAACTCCAAAACCGACTTAAATTTGCGTCGTGCATGGGAACTTAACTATCGTAATGGCATTCCAGGTTTAAGAGCACAGCTTAAAGTTGAAGATTTCCAAACCTTAGATAAAAATATTTCTGATCTTGATCGCCCTTATGCACGTTTACCGCAGTTCTTGCTCAATTACACCGGTGGTAATCCACAAGGTTTACAATACGAGTACAACAACGACACTGCTTATTTTAAAAAAGATCTAGATTTACTGAGCAATAATAATCCAGATGCTCTTCAGCCAAGTGGCACACGTTTGTACAATGATTTTGCAGTACGTTATAACTACCGTACACCTTGGTCATTTGTTTTACCTGAAGTATCGTTACGTAACGTCAATACCTTCTTTGACCAAGATACGCGTGACGCACAAAGTCAAACCCAATCGTCAAGCAAAAACAAATCAGTCACAGTACCACAATTTACTTTAGACACAGGTTTAACCTTTGAAAAGCAAGGTGATTTCTTACAAACTCTTACGCCGCGCCTGTTTTATGCCTATGCACCATACGAAGATCAAAATGGCTATCCAAACTTTGACTCTGTAAATGCCTCAATTAGCTATGACCAATTGTTTAGCGCACGTCGTTTTTATGGTAATGACCGTTTAGAGGACAATAATTTTGCATCCTTAGGTTTAAGCTATAGCTTGTTTGATGATGTGGGTCTAGAGCGTTTAAAAGCCAGTGTCGGTCAAAGCTTCTTTTTTGAAGATCGCCGTGTCAGTTTAAACAATCAAAGCGATGAATTTGACCGTGAAAACCGTACAGGTCCTGTAATTAGTGTCGCCAGCCAATTATCTGAAAATGTACTGGTCAGTGCCAATAGTGCTTGGATGTCTAATGGTGACAATGCTCAACGCGATTTACAAATGTTCTATACCAACGACTATGGTCAGTTGTATAACGTCGGTTATTTCCATCGCCAAGGCTTACAAAACCGTCAAGACGATTATGATCAAGTTGTCGCATCATTTATTCAGCCTCTGTCTGAACAATGGCGTATTTTAGGTCATGCACAATACGATATTGATAACAATGTGGGGCGTGAATATTTACTCGGCGTGAATTACGAGTCGTGTTGTTGGGGCGTATCGGTTTATGGCCGTTCGTACTATAACGATCTTGATGATGTGAATGCACCAGAGGCTAAGCCTAAGCGTGCCGTGATGGCAGAATTTAGCTTAAAAGGCTTAGGTGGTTTTAATAATAAACTTGTATCTTTAATGCAAAACCGTATTTTAGGTTTTGATCAAACTCAGCAATCTTGGACACAGCGTTAATGAAGACCAAACAGTTAAAAAATTTCATCAAAGCAAGTGCATTGGCTGTGCTGATGTCAACCAGTATTCCAACATTTGCCCAAAGTAACCAAATTGTAGCTGTGGTTGACAATAGTGTGATTTTGGCCAGCGATGTCATGCAAGCCATGACACAAATACAACAACAATATGCCGCTCAAAAACGTGAAGTTCCCCCTCAGCCTTACTTTGCTCAAATGGCGCTTGAACAGCTGATTAACCGTCAAGCACAACTTGAACAAGTCAAACGCTACAATGTGCCTGTAGATGAACAAGCACTTAATCAAGCCACTTTGAGTGTGGCGCAAAAAAATGGCTTTAAAGATTTAAATAGTTTTCAAAAAAGTTTAGATAGCAAACAAACCGGCAGCTACGCCCAATTACGTAGCAGTATTGCCGCCGATTTAAGCTTAGAACGTGTGCGTCAGCAACAAGTCACTTCACGTATTAAAATTAGCGATCAAGACATCGCTAACTTTTTAAAAACCCCGCAAGGTCAAGCTGCACTTGGTACACAAGCACACGTTTTGCATATGCGTATTAGTGGTGCAAATGCTCAAAGCGTCGCTGAACAAGTCAAAGTAGCTTTAAATGATTCTAATGATGTGAATGCGATTGCCAAGCGTTTTAGTCAAAATGGGGTGAGTGTTCAAGGTGCAGATATGGGCTTTCGTGCCTTATCGGATATTCCTGCTGAACTTGCAGCACGCATTACACCACTTACCAAGGGTCAAACCTCTGAGCTGATTGCATCAAGTGATGGTGTTCATGTGATGAAATTGCTTGAGCGTAAATCGACTGAGCAAAAAGTTGTGGTACCACAATACCAAACGCGCCATATTTTGGTAAAAACCTCAGAAGTGGTCAGCCCTGAAGCAGCTAAGCAAATGATTGATAATTTATATAGCCGCTTACAACAAGGTGAAGACTTTGCGACATTGGCAGCTACTTTTTCCAATGACCCAGGGTCTGCACGTGATGGTGGCAGCTTAGGATGGGTTAATTTAGGGATGATGGTGCCTGAATTTGAAGCAAAAATGAAAAGCACAACGGTAGGTCAGTTCACTCAACCCTTTGAAAGTCAATTTGGTTGGCATATTTTGCAAGTGACTGATACCCGTCAGCATGATATGACCCAAGAATATCAACAGCGTATTGCACGTCAAATGTTAGCTGAACGTCAGTTTGATGCAGAGCTTGACAACTGGTTACGTGAAGTACGTAATAATGCCTATGTGGAAATTAAAGACCCACGCTTAGACAGTAAAAATAACGCTTCTTGATAACCCAAAGCCAGTGCATGCACTGGCTTTTTTATACTTAAATGTTAAGCATAAAAAAAGCCTCGCAATCGCGAGGCTTTTTAAAGGTATCAATTAACGATTGTTGTCGTCTTCTTGTACATCATCAAATTTTGCATCGTTGTCAAAACCTTGACCAAAACCACCAGCAGGTTGACCGCCAAAGCCACCTTGACCGCCGAAGCCGCCAGCAGGTTGACCGCCGAAGCCGCCTTGACCACCAAAACCGCCTTGACCACCGAAGCCACCTTGACCACCAAAGCCACCTTGACCACCAAAGCCACCCGTTGGTTGACCGCCGAAGCCGCCTTGACCACCAAAGCCACCCGTTGCTTGACCGCCGAAGCCGCCTGCTGCTTGACCACCAGCAGGCGCACCAGCAGGACGTGGATTACGTGCAGGAACTACTGTAGAAATCGCGTGTTTGTAAACCATTTGGCTTACTGTATTTTTTAATAAAACAACGTATTGGTCAAAAGATTCGATGTGACCTTGTAATTTAATACCGTTTACTAGGAAGATAGACACAGGAATGCGTTCTTTACGGAGAGAATTCAAGAACGGATCTTGTAAAGTTTGACCTTTAGACATGTTATAACTCCAAAAAATAAATTAAAAATCAGCGCAAAAAAGCTATCTTCATTTTTCAATTAAAAATTATAAAAAAGATAGCCGTTAAATTTTGCTTTATCTGTAACGGTTTCGCAAGTCTTCTTGTGCCTGCTTTATGGTTAAATATGTTTGAAATTGATGCGCTTCTTGCAAAGAACGTAACCAGGTATATTGACGTTTTGCCAGTTGTCGTGTTGCAAATAAAGCTTTATCTTGCATTTCTTGAATACTTTGTGGGGTTTGCTCACCTTTTTGTAGAAAATCTAACACTTGGCGGTAACCTACACAGCGCATAGAAGGGATTTCCGGGCTTAAATCGTATTTTTCCATAAGTGAAACCACCTCATTTAAAAATCCGATACCCCACATAATCTCTAAACGCTTTTCGATTCTTTGATGTAATTCACCACGCTCTGGCATTAAGGCAAAATTGTGAAAGTTGTAACGATAAGGCTGATTTTTAGGTTGTTCTGCTTGTAATTGGCTAATGGGCTTGCCGGTTAATTGATAAACTTCGAGCGCACGAATGATGCGTTGTTTATCACTAGGTTTAAATTTTTCAGCCGCTTTAGGGTCTACAGCACACAGCTGCGCATAAACTTCATCCCAACCTTGTGTTTGGGCTTGTCGTTCAATTGCACGGCGCACCTCATCGTCAGCATTGGGTAAATTATCGGCTAAACCTTCTAACAACGCCTTAAAATACAGCATGGTACCACCCACTAAAATTGGGGTTTTACCACGGGCATGAATGTCATCAATTAAACGCGTCGCATCACTGACAAATTCAGCCGCCGAATACACTTCAAGTGGACTAATAATATCAATTAAATGATGCGGATATTGCGCTTGCTCTGCTTTAGTAGGTTTGGCTGTACCAATGTCCATATCTTGATAAACCAAAGCTGAATCGACTGAAATCAACTCAAAACCACCTTGTTCATACAGTTGACATGCCAAAGCGGTTTTGCCGCTTGCAGTAGGTCCCATTAAATTGATGACCGGCAATTGTGTTGACATGAAAACTACTCTCCTCGAGCAAAAAGTTTATCGAGCTGAGCCAATGGAAAGGCGCGCCACGTCGGACGACCATGGTTACATTGACTGGCAAATTCGGTACGTTCCATCTGACGCAGCAATGCGTTCATTTCAGATAGACTCAGCATACGGTGCGCGCGTACCGCACCGTGACAGGCCATGCCTGCTAAAATTTGATCACGCTTTTGTAACAAGCCTGCGGCTTCATCACTTGGATCTAAGTCATTGAGCAATTGCGGCACCAAGGTTGCAAAATCGGCTTTTTGTAAAATAGCCGGCACGCCACGTACAATCACTTGATCTTCACCATATTGGTCAATATCTAAACCTAAACGTGACAACTGATTTTTAAGTTCATTGACACGTAGCGCTTGCATACGACTAATACTGACCACTTTGGGAATGAGTAATTGTTGTGACATCCAAAACTCAGGTTGATCCCATGCAGTTTTCATTTGTTGCAAGACAATACGTTCATGTGCTGCATGCATATCAACAATAATTAGCCCGTCGTGGTTTTGCGCCAAAATATAAATGCCATGCAATTGCGCAATTGCCGTACCCAATGGATACTCATCCACAGCAGCAGTAGGCTCAAAGGTGGTGTCTACGCTTGAAGAGATGGACTGTTGCTCAGGCATCTGCTCGGCTGCATCACGCAATGGCGCTAAATAGCTTTGTATGGCATTATTGACTTGGGCTGAAGGTTGATACTGACTACGAGCAGAATAGCTCACAGTGCGCCCAACATCACCATTGTTGGGTATAACAGGTTCAACTGTTGCCCTGTGCAGTGGCAATTGTTCTTGTTGGGTGGGCATGGGGGCTGTAACAACAGTTGGTGCTTTCATGGCTTGGGCTAAATCAGCGCTTGCAGTTTGAAACTGGGCTAAAGTCGCTTTGGCATGATGGCGTACAAATTCGTGCACTTCACGTTGATTTAAAAAACGAATTTCGTTTTTGGTTGGATGCACATTGACATCAACTTCTTGCGGATCAATCTGTAAAAACAACAAGTAACCCGCGTACTGATGACCATGTAAAATGCCCTCATAGGCCATTTTTAAGGCATGTGCCATGGTTTTATCTTTAACAATGCGCCCATTGACATAAACATATTGTAAATCGGCTTGGGCACGAGCATCAGAGGGATGCCCCAACCACCCCGATAAACGTAAATGCTGTCCTTGGGCATCTATCCAATAGGCATTTTGACTAAATTGTTTACCTAAAAGTTGCTGTACACGTTGAGTACGTAACTCACCACTGTCGGCAATGGCAAGATTTAAACGAATTTGATCGTTGTGTTCTAGCACAAAACGGATGTCAAAATGAATTAAAGCAAGGCGACGCACCACCTCTTCAATATGGGCAAATTCGGTGCCGGGCTTTTTTAAAAATTTACGTCGTGCCGGTACATTAAAAAATAAATCTTGTACCCGAATATGCGTGCCTTTTTGTGCAGCCACCGCCTGTACCTGCTGTGCATCAAAAGCAGTTCCATTGACCTCTACCCGATAACCAATGCCGTCATCATCTTGGCTACTGGTAAGGCTTAAACGCGAGATGGCCGCAATAGAGGCTAAAGCTTCACCCCGAAAACCTAAACTGGCAATCGCATGTAATTCATCAGCATGATAAATTTTACTGGTGGCGTGGCGCATCACCGCTAAACTTAAATCATCACGATGAATCCCACGTCCATTGTCTATGATTTCAATCAGTGTGGTGCCGCCTTGCGCCACCCGAATGGTGATCTCGGTCGCACCTGCATCTATGGCATTTTCAAGCAACTCTTTGACCACCGAAGCCGGACGTTCAATGACTTCACCTGCCGCAATTTGGTTGGCAAGTGCTGCATCTAGAGTTTGAATACGGCGCACACTGACTGCATTATTCATGACTAAAATGGCTCTTTAACGCATGATCTAACTGAGCATTGTTACTGCTTAAAGTGGCAATACGGCTTAACTCATCTTCAGATTTTTCGATATTGATGATTAATTCAGCTGCCGGGATTTCATCGCCACCTTTAGACGGCCATTCAAATAAGCATAGAGCATTGGGTGTGTCTAAATAATCACGAATTCCCATCAATTCAAGCTCATAAGGGTCGTTTAAACGATACAAGTCAAAATGAAAAATATCTTGCCCCTGAATTTGATACGGTTCAACCAAAGTATAGGTAGGGCTTTTGACTGCACCTTGATGCCCCAAACTTTGTAAGAAATAGCGACTTAATGTGGTTTTACCCGCTCCTAAATCGCCAATTAAATACACAATACCTTGCTTAAAATTTGCCGCCAACACTTGGGCTAAGGCTTGGGTATCATTTTCATTCTTCAATTGAATTTGGAAGGAATACTGCATAATACTCACGACAGGATGGCAAAGATCGAATATCATAACATTGCCCTGTTGCAATGCCCATGTTCAGCAGTGGAATTGTCTATTTTTTAGCAAGGCTCGGCATGATTGATTCTGCATTTACCCCACCCATGATCAATGGCGTCACTGCCAGTAAAGTATTTTTACCGCAGGTTTGCCCCATGCCTTGCAGCATTTATGCTTATTTAACGCAAAATTTTGCACACATTGCAGCAAGTGAGTGGCAACAACGTTTTGAAGCAGGGTTAGTCTATAATCATGTGGGACAAAAGCTGACCATGACAAGTGCTTATACGCCCAATCAGCATGTGTTTTATTATCGTTTTTTAGCACATGAAATTGAAGTGCCGTTTGAGCATCGTATTTTGTTTGAAAATGAACACTTATTGGTGGTCGATAAACCACATTTTTTAACCATCAGCCCCACCGGTCAATATGTACAACAAACTTTATTGGTACGTTTAAAACAACAGACCCAAAATCCTGAGCTTACCCCAATTCATCGACTGGATCGTGAAACCGCAGGCATTGTCTTGTTTTCTAAACAAGTAAAAAGTCGCGCAGCCTATCAGCAAATGTTTGCCGAGCGTTTGGTTCACAAAACTTATCATGCTATTGCGCCCTATGCGCCAAGTTTAAGTTTTCCATGTACAGTTAAACTGCGCATGCAAAAAGGCGAGCCATTTTATACCATGCAAGTGCTAGATGGCACAGCCAACAGTGAAACCTTAATTGAAATTCTTGAACATAATCAAAGTTTTGCCAAGTATGTGCTACAACCGATTACAGGCAAACAGCATCAATTGCGCGTACATTTAAACTCTCTCGGGCTTGCAATTTTAAATGATCCGTTTTACCCACAGGTGTGTCATAAAGCCGACGATGACTTTAGTCAACCTTTACAATTACTGGCACAACACATTGCATTTATTGACCCCATTACGCAACAGGCGATGCAATTTAGCTCATCTTTTCAGTTAAATTTACCCTGTCATTCAAATGACATCTCGCTTTTGCAAAATAAGCCAAAAAACTCAATTTGTTATGCCTCAACAAATGGATCTACTGAGCAACAATAAGCCTTGGCTGCACTGACAACAACCTACTAAGCTCAAAATAAAACGCATTAAAGTCACAAAATATCAACGCTCCAAGGCGCAGCACTTTTATATGCTAAAACACAATAACAATAAGGAGCGATACATGATTGTTCGCCGTGCCACGCAATCAGACTTAGCTGCTTTAGCGGTGTTGTTTGATGAATATCGTCAATTTTATGGTGCTTTAACAGCGCTTGAGCAGTCGCATGCTTTTTTGCAGCAGCGTTTTAACAATCAAGAAAGTGTGATCTTTATTCACTTAAAAGATGACACCATCACGGGTTTTGTGTTGCTGTATTTGGGTTTTTCCTCGGTGTCCTGTGCCAATTATTATATTTTAGATGATGTTTATGTCAGCCCAAACTATCGTCGCCAAGGCGCAGCACGACAGCTGATTGATACTGCCATGTTATTTGCCCAACACCAAGGCGCATTACGCTTAAGCCTACACACGCAAAAAAGCAATCTACAATCACAGCACTTATATGAAAGTATGGGCTTTGTAGCAGATCACGAGTTTCAGACCTATCACTGTTTTTTACAGTGATTGATCTCGGGTTTTGGCCTGAGCCAGTTGAGTTTCGCTTAAATATATCCACTCACCTTCAGCCAAATCCTGTGGCAAAGCAAATTCACCAATTTGCTGACGATGCAAACGCTCAACTTTATTGCCCACCGCAGCCAACATACGTTTGACCTGATGATAGACACCTTGATGAACCGTCATTTGCAAATGCTGTTCGGCTAAACGTGTGACATCTGTTGCAGCAAAAATACCCTTTTCGTTACGTAATTCAACGCCTTGAGTCAATTGTGCCATCTGCCCATCTGTGACTACATCGGCAGTATGCATTTGATACACTTTTGGCACGTGCTTTTTAGGATGGGTCAGCGCTTGTAAAAACTGACCATCGTCGGTGAGTAACAATAAACCTGTGGTGTCTTGATCTAAACGTCCCACACATTGAAGACCACGACTGAGCAATACCGCATCAAATAAATCAAACACACTAAAATGGTGCGTGGCTTGATGTGAGCATTCATAACCTTGGGGTTTATTTAAGGCAATATAGACCTTTTCACGGTATTGATAGGCTTGATCATCTACCTGAAAATCAGGCTGTTTTAAGTCAAATTTATATTTTAAATCGGTGATGATCTCGTCATTAATACGCACCAAGCCATGTTTAATTAACTGCTGACAGGCTTTACGTGAACCAAAGCCTTGCGATTGCAACATTTTTTCTAACAACATGACTCAACTACTTCTAACAACAAAAAGCGTATTTTAGCCTAAAATTGTAGAAAATGTCGGTTGGGCTTACAATGCATGATCTTTGTTTTGGCCTATGTCTATGCTCTCCCATTTAGATGTCAATTTGGCTGTGTTGTTGCTGTTACTGGTGGTGGGCGTCTTGAGCCACAATAGCGCAGTGACCATTGCGGCTGCGGTATTAATTGTGTTTAAAATCACACCATTGGCTGAGTTTTTTCCTTTATTACAACAACATGGTCTCAATATTGGGGTGATTATTTTAACCATTGGTGTACTTACACCGATTGCCAGTGGCAAAATTCCAGGCGATGCAATCTTAAAATCTTTTTTACATTGGAAATCTTTACTGGCGATTGCTGTGGGCATGTTTGTGGCTTGGTTAGGTGCGCGTGGGGTCAGTTTAATGAGTCATCAACCCAATATTGTGGCTGGTTTATTAATCGGTACAGTGGCCGGGGTCGCCGTATTGCGCGGCGTCCCTGTGGGTCCACTAATTGCTGCAGGGATTTTATCCTTGCTGATCGGTCAATCTTAAAGACTTATTAAATAATAAATGTACCAATCCTAAGGCCAGCAAAGACATCAGCAGCATACTGATGCCCACACCTGACCAACTGTGCGTGGTTGCCACCAACATGGCACAAAATGGTGGAAAGACAAGCTGGGCCAAAGCAGAACATTGTAAAGTCAAACCTATGGTGGCGGGAATGGCAGCCGGCTGCGGTGCCACATACATGGCACAAGAAAATACACTAGCAGGAATTAAACCACCCACTAAAGAGAACAGCACCACACATAAATATTGCATGGCAAAATTAAGCTCAGTTGGTAAGGTGTAAAAGCTTATAGCACAAATACTGAGCACCAAAAAACCAACCCGTATTAACGTGACCGCTGGATAACCACCTTGTAACAAGCGTCCACATAAGGCAGTACCCACAGCATTACTCATAGCAACAAAAGCAGTTAAACTGCCCGCCACAGTCAGGGAAATTTGATTTTCAGCGTAAATGGTGGGTAAAAACCCAACCAAACATAACCATTGTCCCGCGTACAAGGCAAAAACCAGTGCCAATAGCCAAGCAGGACGATGCCCCAAGGTGAGCTTTAAAATTTGTCCCACTTGCTGTTTGGCATTGGACGTGGTGTGTGGCACATAAATATAAATGATTGCTGCCAAAACAAAACTTGCTATGCCATAAGCTACCCAAACGCCTTGCCAAGTGGTGTAGTGCAATAACCACGGCGTAAGCAGTAAGGCGATCCCCATACCACCGCCCATATAAGCACTCCATACACCTAAGGCTTTTTGTAATTGATCACTAGATACCAACTCACGCAAATAAGCCGCGCCAGTTAAGGTCACCAATAAAAAGCCCAAACCCTCACCAGCACGTAACAGCAATAACATATTTAAGCTGCTAAACATTGCGCCACAGGTGCTGGCTGCCCCTAAAATTATTAAACCCAACAGCATGCAACGTTTAAGACCAATCCGTTGGCTATAACTGCCCAAGAGCAAAGCCAACAACATGCCTGCACCTTGTACCAAGGACAATAAAATACCGGCTTGTACCAAGCTTAAACCTAAGCTTTGGGTGAGTACTGGCACACTGGCTGGCAATTTTCCCACATGTACTGCTGCCATAAATCCAGCAACAATAATCCATAGCTCACGGCGCATCATGTTTCCTTATGTTTTTCACACGCACATATTGCAATGCTTAGGTTAAAAAAATAGCGGCTGTAGCACTGCTTTGAACACCACAATACAGCTTAAGTGGTCGTTTTAGTGGTAATACGACTGTCGCTTTTGTGAAAATTTGGCCAATTGCTTTAAAAACCCATCAAAATAGCCTTTGTCTTTATCTTCAGTCCGAAAGCCTGCATATAGGGTCCGTCTTAAACCTTCTTGCGCCACACAATCTAAACGCCGTGAGGTGACCCAACCCTTTTGCTCATATTCATTGACTACCCAGTCTGGCAGGGCTGCTACACCACGACCACTGGCCACCAACTGAATTAACATTTGGGTTAAATCGGTGGTGCGAATACTTTTGGGCTGAATATTGGCAGGAATAAACAGCTTGGCCATAATATCAAGGCGATGCTTGTCCACAGGATAGGTAATTAAAGTTTCCTCGGCCAAGTCCTGTACGCTAATGGATTCAGCGCGGACTAAAGGATGCGTTTGTGACAGAACCAAACGTGATTCGTATTCAAAAATGGCAAAATATTCAATGCCTTTTAACGCAATCGGGTCGGCAGTAATCAGTAAGTCAAATTCAGAATGTTGTAGCAGCTCATGTGGATTGGCTTCAAAGCCTGAGGCAAAGTCTAAATCTACATCAGGATATTGCTGACGATACTGATTTAACAGTGGCATCAACCAATCAAAACAGCTATGACATTCTGAGGAAAAAATAATGCGTCCGGTTTGCCCATGCACAATACGAGTAATATCGGTATGCGCAATTTGCAATTGCGGGATCATCTCATCGGCCAATTTAAGTAGGCGTTGACCAACCTGTGAAAAACTCACCGGACGGCTACGACGATTGACCACCTCAACCCCATACCAATGATCAAGCTCTTTGAGTTGATGCGAAATTGCCGATGGGGTTAAACACAAATCACTGGCTGCTGCCACCAAGGAACCATGTTCACGCAGCGCAAGTAAGGTTTTTAAATGCCGAATTTCTAACATAACGCCTAGGTGTTAAAGATGAATAGCTTTCAATTTAGCATAAAAATTATGATTATAATTCATGTAATGCTTTAAAACCAACTCAAAATGGTTTGAATCACCACCGCATTCATAATATCCACAAAAAATGCCCCAGATAGCGGAATAATTAAAAAGGCTTTATGGGAGGGGCCATAAGTATTGGTTACAGCTTGAATATTGGCAATCGCGGTGGGAGTGGCACCTAAACCTACACCACATTGACCCGCACACAGCACTGCCGCATCATAGTTTTTACCCATCACTTTAAAAGTCACAAAGTATAAATAAAGTGCCAATACCAAAGATTGTGTGGCTAAAATCAATACTAAAGGACCTGCTAAATCTGCCAGCATCCACAATTGCAAACCCATAAGTGCCATGGCTAAAAACATAGACAACGAAGCATTACCAAAAACATCAATACAACGATCAAACAGTTCAATTTTAAAGATATGTTCAAGACTATTACGCAGCAGCACACCTGCGGCTAAAGCCCAGACAAAGGTAGGAAGTTCAAACCATTGTCCACTGGCAACGGTTGCCATCCAATTGGCAAAATAAATACACGCAGCAAACATACCTAAGGTCAAAACAGCATCTTCGGCAGTAATGAGACGGGTTTTTTCAGGATATTCAAACGGAGCGACTTCTGCAGCAGGTGGCGCAGGCTCTAGGCTTTTTTCAAGCGGTTGCTCAGGTGCAAGCTGATAACGCTGAATTAAAAATTTTGCTACAGGGCCACCCATTACCCCACCAATAATCAATCCAAAAGTGGCGCTGGCCATACCTAAAACAATGGCACCTTGTAAACCGTATTGTTGTTCAAATACCCCACCCCAAGCACCAGCCGTACCATGCCCACCAATGAGGGTAATGGAACCTGTCATTAAGCCAATTAATGGCTCTAAACCCAACAGGGTTGCCAACCCCATGCCGACTGCATTTTGCAATAATAGGTACATGAAAATACACACTAAAAATAGCAATAAGGTTTTGCCACCTTCTTTGAGTTTGGCCACACTGGCACTTAAACCCACCGAGGTAAAAAACATCAGCATAAAAGCGCTTTGAATATCAGCATTAAAGCTTAAACGCACATCAAAAAATTGAAACAACAACAATGTCACACAGGCTGCAACTAGCCCACCTGCCACAGGTTCAGGTAAATTGTAACGCTTTAAAAAAGCAATGCGGTTCACTAAGCGTTGTCCCACAAACAACACCATCACCGCAATAAAAATCGTTCCAAAAGCCGTTATTTCCAGATTCATTTTATATCCGAGTTCTTGTTTTGTATTGCTATAGTAAAGTGCAATCTAATCAAGACCCGTTTTAAAATGTAAATCTTGGCGTATAGCTCAGTTTAAAACCCGTTTTACTGGCTTTAAAGCACTGTGCTACTTAATAAATAAAAGCGCCAAACGCACTTGGTCATAGCCCATACGTGGTGTGGTTGCCTCAACAATCGGGCGCAATTTAATTTGACCGTCTTCATTGAAATGTTCAGGATTTTGGCGCTTGATTAAACGCTTATAAATTTTACGCACTTGCTCTACCACATCTTCACCGGGATGCGCTTCTGAAATATCTAAACCTTCTTTTTGTAATTTGGCCAAATGATTGATGATGGTGGCAGGTGTTAAACCACGTTCGGTGGCAATATCTTGAATATGATAGCCTTCTTCAAACAGCACACGGGTTTCTTCGACCGTTTGCACACCTAAATTGGCTTTGCTTGTAGTTTTAGCAATTTTCTTTTGATTACGCTGAATTTCTGCTTCGTTTAAAGTGCCACCGCAGTGACGAATAAATGCCTTATGCTGCAAGCTTAAATCTACATCTAAGAATTTATCTTCTGCTTCATTAGAGAGTTCTTGAAAACGACGATCCGCTTTTAGTGCCAAGGAGTCTAATTCTAAAGCTTGTAAATTAAAGCCAAGTAAACGTAAACCACTTAAACTTTTTAAACGTGACAATGCCACATAGCCTTGCCCTTTTTCAAAGGTATGGGTGAGATTAATTTCAGCGGCAGCCAAGGTCATACCTTGGGATTTATGAATGGTGATGGCCCATGCCAAGCGCAACGGAATTTGCTGAAAACTGGCTATGGTTTTACCGGCATCATTATCCACCGACCATGTTTCAGGCTCCACAAGCAAAGTAGTGCCATCGGTGAGTTCTACTTTTGGCAATATTCCATATTCATCATCTTCTTCAAAACCTACCACTTCGCCTAAGCTGCCGTTGATATAGCCTACATCAAAGTTATTTTTAACAAACATAACTTTGGCATGTTTTTTTAACACCAAGCTCTCAGGCGCACGTACCGATGATTTTAAGGTTTCAACCAACTTGGCGTTGCCATCACATTTGGCATCAAACTGTTTACCATCGGTGGCAATGGCATGTAAGTGTTGGTAGTTAATTTGATCGACATCGGCATTATGGGTATAAAGTCGAGTAAAAGTATCGCCAATGTCTTGTTCACGGGTGTTTTCAAGTGCTTGAATATGCTGCTGGCTAATACTTTGGCTGCGAATAGCATTTAAAATATCATTTAAAATATCGTTGCCTTGGCGATGTTGCTCGGTCAAATAACAGACCCGAAATTTAGCTTCCACCCAAGCATCTGACATAAAACAAAATTTATCACGATTGCGCTCGTCAGATTTGCCCACAGGTGGCAACTGAAAAAAATCCCCTGCCACAATCACCTGAATACCGCCAAATGCCTCATCGCTTTCTTTAAAATATTTAAGTACTTGATTAACTAAATTGAGCTGCTTGGCATGTAGCATTGAAATTTCATCAATAATCAAGACTTGGGCATTTTCTAAATGCTCTTTTAAGTACTTACGCTCTTTCATGTTTTTTAAATCATGATCGCTTAAGACATCTTTAATACCAATGCCCGCCCACGTATGAATGGTCATGCCGTTCATATGAGTAGCTGCAATGCCTGTGGACGCGGTAATTGCCACCGGCACTTTACGCGCTTTTAAATATTGAATGTACTGATTTAAGGTATAGGTTTTGCCAGCGCCTGCCGAACCGGTTAAAAAGACGTTTTCGCCTGCTTTTAAAAGCTTGAGCGCAGTTTCTTGTTTCATAAGCCTATACCATCAAAGAACGCCTGTAGCCTAGCATTTTTTGACGCAGATTTCAGCTCTCATGGTCAAAAGCTGTCGTGCTTATATATTTATTTAAACTATAAGCTTAGTCCTAAAACACTGCATGGTAGGTGTTTGGTAGGTTGTCTTTGCCTTTTAAAGTTTAGATACTCAAAGCAACGGTGAGGCTCACCGAGCATAATCACAACAATACGAAAAAAAGGAATTTAACTATGGCGTTTAAACATCTTGCCGACCAAACCAACGGCTTTTATATCCCATGTGTATCTTTATTTGGACCCGGCTGCGTTAAAGAAATTGGCAATAAAGCCAAAAGTTTAGGCGCAAAAAAAGCCTTAATTGTGACTGATGCCGGTTTGTTTAAATTTGGCGTGGCTGACATTATTGCCGGTCATTTAACCGAAGCTGGCGTACAAAGTCATATCTTCCCCGGTGCTGAACCCAATCCAACCGACATTAACGTGCATAACGGCGTAAATGCCTACAACGAACATGGCTGTGATTTTATTGTTTCTTTAGGCGGCGGTTCATCCCATGACTGCGCTAAAGGCATTGGCTTGGTGACAGCAGGTGGCGGGCATATTCGTGACTATGAAGGCATTGATAAAAGCACCGTACCTATGACTCCCCTCATTACCGTAAACACCACCGCAGGTACAGCCTCTGAAATGACACGCTTTTGTATCATTACCAACACCGACACGCATGTCAAAATGGCGATTGTCGATTGGCGATGTACTCCACTGATTGCCATTGATGATCCAAAACTAATGCTGGCCAAACCTGCTGCATTAACAGCAGCTACGGGTATGGATGCTTTAACCCATGCGGTTGAAGCGTATGTTTCCACTGCAGCTAACCCAATTACCGATGCGTGTGCTGAAAAAGCCATTAGCATGATTAGCGAATGGCTCAGCCCTGCAGTGGCGAATGGCCAAAACTTAGAAGCGCGTGATGCCATGAGCTACGCCCAATACTTAGCTGGTATGGCCTTTAACAATGCATCACTCGGTTATGTCCATGCTATGGCACATCAGTTAGGTGGTTTTTACAACTTGCCACACGGCGTATGTAATGCTGTTCTTTTACCGCATGTATGCGAATTTAACCTCATTGCTTGCCCAGATCGTTATGCCCGTATTGCAGAATTGATGGGCGTAAATACTTATGGTTTAACCGTTACTGAAGCGGCACATGCTGCCATTGATGCTATTCGTAGCTTGTCTAAATCCATCGGCATTCCTGCCAATTTATCTGAATTAGGTGTAAAAGAAGAAGACTTAGATGTGATGTCACAAAATGCACAAAAAGATGCCTGCATGCTGACCAATCCACGTCAAGCCACCCATGCCGATGTGGTCAATATGTTTAAAGCAGCCATGCAAAGCCCTGATGCCGGCATTGTAAACTTTAAAGCGGCAATGTAAGTTTTTCCCAAGTTTTACGCTTACATGCTTTTGGGGTCAACCTCCTCTTGAGGGGGTGCCCTTTTTTTATTTGACAAGCAGTCGTAAACTGATCAAAGATGCACTTTTACAACAATAACATGTTACACAATTATGGCGAGTTTCTTACAGTTCCCCCTTCACTATGACACTGACCCCTTAACCGGCTTTGACTGTGCCACTTTAAACTTGCCAGATGACCATCAAGGTACAGTAATTGCCAAACTGATTCGTCAAACTGCCCCACATCGCACTCAAAAAGCGGTGCTGTATATTCACGGCTTTATTGACTATTTTTTTCAAACTGAACTTGCTCAGCAATTTAACCAACACGGCTATGATTTTTATGCCCTAGATTTACGTAAATACGGGCGTGCGTTGTTGCCACATCAACAGGCTTACGATGTACAGGATTTACGTGAATATGATGCAGAAATACATCAGGCTTTAGATGTGATTTGGCGCGAAGGTCATCAAAGCTTAATTTTAGCCGGACATTCAACCGGTGGCTTAATTTGCACCTCGTTTGCTGCACGCCACAGTAAACATCCCCTCATTAAAGCTTTATGGCTCAACAGCCCATTTTTTGATTTTAATTTAAACAGCTCAGTGCAAAAATTCTTACTGCATCACGTGGTAAAATTGGCAAACATTGTGCCTAATTTAGCCGTGCCTAGTGGCTTAAATCCTTTATATGTGCCGAGTTTGCATGAGGACTTTGATGGTGAATGGTGTTTTGACTTAAAACTTAAACCGCAACATTACCCACGGGTACGGTTAAGTTTTATTCATGCAGTCTATCGCGTACAGCAACAGTTACAACAAGGTATTTCGCTGCATTTGCCTACCCTTGTCATGCACAGTCAAAAAAGCAGCTCACCCAAAACCAAGAGCAAAGATGTCAACCATAGCGATATTATTTTAAATGTAAATGACATGGTGCGTTGTGCCAAACAGATCAAGGGTGATGTCAGCATTGTGGCTGTGGAAGGCGCATTACATGACGTGGTGCTGTCTCAACCTGCAGTACGCACATTTGTCTATCAACAGCTTTTTGCATGGTTACAACAAAAAGCACTTTAATGGGCTTTATATTTGAGTAAATTTTGATGCACGGGATGTTCAATCGGCATCAGTTCAATCAGACGTTCAATGGCATCAATTGCCTCAGGACAACGGGCTAAATGTCTGAGCAATACATCGGTTTCATTGGCTTTAAAAATGGCATCACTTAAGCGTGATTCTAAGCAATCACGCCATGCTGACAAAAATGGACTTTCTGTTTTGGCTAAAAACACCCCAGAGCAAAGTTTTAAAGCAGCAGTGGTCGCACCACGGTCTAAAGCATGTTCAGCTTGTAAAAAGTCAGCTTCTACATCTGCCAATAAACGATAAGGACGTGAACCTAGCAAGCCACCCAACAGTTCACGCAATTGTGACATTTCTGCTTTTAAAGTCCCCATACTCACTTTACGTTCACCATATAAAGCTTGGTGCAAAGAATCTAAGCTTAGACCTTGCGGGCACAGCGCTAAAATGGTCAAGATTTCAATTTGACGTGGGGTAAGCACTAAAATTTTACCGTTAAACAACACTTGCGGCACACTAAAAGCACGGATATACAAACGTTGGCGCTGACATTGCAATAATGCACTTTGAATAATTGCAGCACAGCGCTCTGCTGCCAATACCCCTAAACTATTGTGCTGATCCCAAATGGTAGATAAATCCACTACGCCTAAAATTTGTTTTGAATATGGATCACTAATGGGAGCCGCATAACAGACCCAATTGTGGACCGAGGGCATATAGTGTTCATTGGAAAATACCCAGCTCGATTGCTCGGTCTTTAGACTCAAAGCCAAGGCATTGGTACCCACTAACGCTTCACACCACTGCCCACCTTGTACAAAATGCACATTTTCTGCCTCGCGTTGCATCTGTCCTTGTGCAGCACTCCATACAATGGTGCTGCCCACATCGGCAACTGCTAAGACCATATTGGCCTGTGTTGCAATGGTTTTAAGCTCATCTTCGCAATAAGCTAGGGCATGTTGTAATGGACTGAGCTGTGTATCTAGACGAATTAAAGGTGCTGCCATACGTTCTTTTGGAATATCGGCACGGGCGGAGCGTTGCCATGAGCGTATGATGCTCTCGCCTAAAGCATGGCTGTTTTGGATTAGGCTATGTGGATTATGCTTAAATTGTTCAATTTGGTGTCTTTTTTCAATCAATTGGCTTCTATTCATTTTTTTTATTCCTTTAAACCAGTCTCAAAAAAACGCGCATCCTACGCATTGCTTATGTAAACAATTGTCTTGATCTTGTAATAGGGCTTTTGCCTACCTTTTTCCAACCTTATGCTAACTATAATCTTCAGTCTATTCAGTTGATGAATGTTTGTCATTGACCCTGACATATTACACGACGTTAAGGAAAATAAATATGCGCTATATCGATCCAAATCAGCCGGGCTCAAAAGTACAGTTTAAAGCTCAATACGACAACTTTATTGGTGGCGAATGGGTAAAACCCGTTAAAGGTGAATATTTTGACAATATCTCGCCAGTAGACGGCAAAGTGTTTACCAAAGTGCCACGTTCTTCTGCTGAAGATATTGAAATTGCACTTGATGCTGCACATAAAGCCAAGGATGCTTGGGGCAAAACCTCTCCAACTGAACGTGCCAATATTTTACTTAAAATTGCTGATCGTCTTGAAGCCAACTTAGAAACTTTGGCCGTGGCTGAAACGTGGGACAACGGCAAACCAATTCGTGAAACTTTAGCTGCAGATATTCCACTGACCATTGATCATTTCCGTTATTTTGCCAGCTGTATCCGTACCCAAGAAGGTGGCATTTCTGAAATTGACCAAGATACCGTTGCTTATCATTTTCATGAGCCACTTGGTGTTGTCGGCCAAATTATTCCGTGGAACTTCCCCATCTTAATGGCGGCATGGAAATTGGCACCTGCTTTAGCAGCGGGCAACTGTATTGTATTAAAACCGGCTGAACAAACTCCTGTTAGTATTTTGGTGTTAGCAGAATTAATCCAAGATTTGCTTCCTGCTGGTGTACTCAATATTGTCAATGGTTATGGGGTTGAAGTGGGTCGTCCACTCGCAACCAATCCACGTATTGCTAAAATTGCCTTTACCGGTTCAACGGCGGTGGGTCAATTGATCATGCAATATGCAACGGAAAATATTATTCCGGTGACCTTAGAGTTAGGTGGTAAATCACCAAACATTTTCTTTGGCGATATTTTAGATCAAGAAGACGAGTTCTTAGATAAAGCTTTAGAAGGCTTTGCCATGTTTGCCTTAAACCAAGGCGAAATTTGTACGTGCCCTTCACGCGCCTTGGTTCAAGAAAGTATTGCTGATCAATTTTTAGAGATGGCGGTTGAGCGTGTTAAACGTATTAAAACTGGTCATCCACTAGACACTACCACCATGATTGGTGCACAAGCTTCACAAGAACAACAAGATAAAATCTTAGGTTGTATTGCGACAGGTCGTGAAGAAGGTGCGCAGGTGTTAACCGGTGGTGGCGCGCGTCACGAAGTGGGTGAAGGTTTTTATATTGAGCCAACCATTTTTAAAGGTCATAACAGCATGAAAACCTTCCAAGAAGAAATTTTTGGACCGGTACTTGCAGTGACCACATTTAAAGATTTTGAAGATGCGATTAAAATTGCCAATGACACCATTTATGGTTTAGGCGCAGGGGTTTGGTCACGCTCAACCCATACTGCTTACCGTGCCGGTCGTGCAATTCAGGCCGGTCGCGTATGGACCAATTGCTACCATATTTATCCAGCGCATGCAGCCTTTGGTGGTTACAAAAAATCAGGTATTGGCCGTGAAAACCATAAAATGATGCTTGATCATTACCAACAAACCAAGAACTTGTTGGTGAGTTACTCAACTAAACCTGCAGGTTTCTTCTAAAACCCAGCATAAAAATAGCGAACCTTGGGTTCGCTATTTTTTTAACTGATTTTTAAGCGTTTAATAATTGTTTAAATTTAGCATGTGTGATGAAGCATGGCCTTTTTTAAACCCTCAACCAATATTTTAGAATTTTGTGGCTTGACTTATAAACATAATGAAGATATTGATTAGGCTATTTAGCCGCCATACGAATGGCTCCATCAAAGCGAATTACTTCACCATTTAAATAGCTGTTTTCAATAATATGTGCCGCTAATTTGGCAAATTCATCTGGCTGCGCCAAACGATTTGGAAATGGCACCATCGCCCCTAAGGCTTGTTGCACATGTTCAGGCATGGCCGCAATCATGGGGGTGTGCATAATACCGGGGGCAATGGTCATCACCCGAATGGCATCGCGTGCTAACTCGCGTGCTAAAGGCAAGGTCATGGCGACAATTGCACCTTTAGATGCAGCATAAGCAGTTTGTCCAATTTGCCCCTCATAAGCGGCAACAGATGCGGTATTAATAATCACACCGCGCTCTTGATCCTGCAATTCTTGACGGGCCATCACTTGTGCGGCAAAACGCAACATATTAAATGTGCCTGTGACATTAATATCGAGTACTTTTTGAAACAGGCTTAAGCCGTGCAAGCCATCTCGACCTAAAACTTTGGCAGAAGGTGCAATACCGGCACAATTAACCAAAATATCTAAACGCCCTTCTTGTTGTTTTAATTGTTCAAAGAATGCAGCGACCTGTGGTTCTTGCGTGACATCTAAACTGGCAAAGCGGGCTTGATCACCTAATTGTGCTTGTACAGCTTGACCTTGTTCGGCATTTAAATCGACCAATACCACTTGGGCGCCTTGTGTCATTAAATATCGCGCAGTGGCTTCACCTAAACCCGATGCGCCACCTGTTACTACAGCCACTTTTCCTTGAATGTGCATGTTATTGTTCCTCATATTGTTGCACTCGACTTAAGCCTCAGAGTAATCAGTCTGCTTTTTAAGTACAATTTCCAAAACATGCAGCCGTCGTGATGGATTTGGACAATACACAATAAGGACAATCAGGTGAGCCATAGACCCGAGCACAGTATTTGTATCAGTCTTGTGCATGAAGCTTTGCAATCGGCAAAAGCACAAAGTATAGACACGAATTTGCTGTTACAACGCGCCAATATTGCAGTGGAGCTGCTTGCTTTACCTCAAGCACGGGTTACGATTACCAACTACGCACAGCTTTGGATTGCGATTGCAGATGCAATGAATGATGAATTTTTTGGCCTCGATCGCCGCGCTTTAAAACGTGGTAGTTTTCAACTTTTAACCAAATGGTTAATTCATTGCAAAACCATTCAACATGCCATTGAAGAAACTTTGCAATTTTTTAATGTATGTTTTGAAGATGTATATGGTGAATTGCGCTTAGTACAAAATAGCGCACAGATTGTGATTGTAGATCAACATCCAAGGCAATCTATGTTTGCTTATGCCTGTTATTGGATGCTCATTCACACCTTAATGTGCTGGCTCAGTGGTCAACGTATTGTGTTAAATTGGATGTCTGTTCAAAGCAGCATGCCACTTGCACACGCTGACTATCAAACCCGCTTTTGTTCCGATATTCGCTATGAAAGTGCTGAAAATATCTTAAGCTTTTCGGTAGATTATTTAAGCTTAACCATTAAGCAAGATGCCCACTCACGTGATCAGTTTTTACAAGCCACCCCGGCCAATTTATTGGTACGCTTTAAAAACCCTGCTGCTTTAAGCCAACAGATTCGTAAAAAATTTTTACATACAGCACCGCAACATTGGTTGGAATTTCGTGCTTTGGCGCATGCACTGCATATGTCTGAGGCCACTTTACAACGGCGCTTAAGAGCAGAAGGAACCAGCTATCAACAACTTAAAAATGAGATTCGTTGCGAGCGTGCTATTTTACTGTTAAAACAACCCCATTTAAGCTTGCAACACATTAGTGAACAACTCAATTTTCATGACCCAAGTGCCTTTTATCGTGCTTTTAAAAAGTGGACCGGTTTACAGCCAAGTTATTATCGCTCACAAAAATTAAAGCAATGATAAAAATCATCTGCCAAGTGTTTTTTATGACTGACCATTCATCTTAATCGCTTTGCCAAGCACTCGATTTTAGGTTAAATTTTGCCCAAATTTTAAGCCCTATGCACCGTGTATGGGCTTAGATGCTTCGCTTTTATCACCTGATTTAAGGTTTATTCATGCTTAAGATGACTGACGTACTGTCACATAACCTCGTACAGAACTTCACCCAAGGTTTTTCATCATTGTCTGCTGCACAACTTGATGAACAACTGAATCAAAGCATTTTAAATGCCTCAGACCATGCTTTAGCGCGTGCAGTTGCTGCATTTTTTGAACGTCCTGATGCCTTACAAAGCGCATCGGCTTTAGATATTAGCTTAGATGCAATTCAAGCCTTAAAACAAGGTATTGCACTTAAAGCTGAATATTTAAGCGATACCTTAAAGATTGCTGCTTTATGTTTGGCACTTGAAACCAATGCCTTAGATCAGCTTGATATTGCTGAACCCTTACAAGATTTTCCAATCTAAAAAAAGCGACCCTTTGGTCGCTTTTTTGTGTGCTGTTTAATGTGGCCATTGCCCTAAAGTGACACGGTCATTGCCACCATAATCTTTCACGGTACGCACCTGTTTATAGCCGGCTTGGCGGAATAAATGCTGCACTGCATCGCCTTGATCATAACCATGTTCAAGCACTACCCAACCATTGACAGTCAGGTGCTTTTTGGCGTTTACAATAATTTCGGCCAAATCGGCTAAGCCTTGTTGCTCCGCCACCAAAGCACGGCGCGGCTCAGTGGCCAAAGCCTGCATATGCACATCTTTTGCATCAATATAAGGTGGATTAGAGACAATCGCATCAAAAAATTGACGACCAAAAGGTTTAAACCACGAACCTAGCACAAATTCAACTTCAGTTAAATCATGCTTGTCGGCATTAAATTTCGCCACTTCAAGCGTAGGCGCATAGATATCTGAAGCCGTAATTTTCCATGTTGCACGTTCAGATGCCAAAGATAATGCAATTGCACCTGTGCCTGTACCTAAATCTACCACTCGTGCATCTTCAGGTAAATCTAGCTTTAACACGGTTTCTACCAAGACTTCTGTGTCAGGACGTGGCACCAAAGTATCTTGGGTGACTTTGAGATCAAGCGTCCAAAATGGCTGTGAACCGGTCACATACGCCAATGGCTCACCTGCTTCAATGCGTTGCAGCGCAGCTTTATAGGCTGCTTCTTGCTCAGGGGTTAATGCTTGATCCTTTTTCATGATTAAATCAAAAGAATCAATGTTGGTAATATGTTCAAGCAACCATGCATTTTCTTGGCGCTCGTAACTCTCCGCTTCCCCACGTAAGGCCAAAGCCTGTGCAATATTCAATTAACCACCATTTTGTTGAGCAAGCATTGCCAATTGATCTGCTTGGTATTCACGATGCAAGCTGTCTAAAAGCTCGTTTAAATCACCTTCCATCACCGCATCTAACTTATATAAGGTTAAGTTAATACGATGATCGGTCATACGACCTTGTGGATAGTTATACGTACGAATACGTTCTGAACGATCACCTGAACCCACCAAATCACGGCGCATTTCAGAGGTTGCAGCATCCGCAACAGCACGTTTGGCATTTTCTAAACGTGAGACCAATAAAGCCATCGCTTTGGCTTTATTTTTATGCTGAGAACGTTGATCCTGACATTCCACTACTGTGCCTGTTGGCAAATGGGTAATACGAACAGCAGAGTCAGTTTTGTTAATATGCTGACCACCAGCACCCGAAGCACGGTAAGTATCAATACGCAATTCAGATGGATTAATTTCAACAGTCGTATCAACATCAATTTCAGGCAAAATCGCCACGGTACATGCCGAAGTATGTACACGACCTTGTGATTCTGTGGCAGGAACACGCTGTACACGATGCGCGCCACTTTCAAATTTTAAGCGACCATACACCCCTTCACCGTTAATCAGGCAAATGATTTCTTTATAACCGCCATGTTCACCTTCATTTTCAGACAGGATATCAATACGCCAACCTTTAGCTTCGGCATACTTACTATACATACGGTATAAATCACCTGAGAAAATCGCGGCTTCATCACCACCGGTTCCAGCACGGATCTCTAAATAAGCAGAGTTAGCATCATTTGGATCTTTGGGAATCATGAGGATATTTAAATCAGCTTCAAGTGACTCAATCACCGCTTTATTTTCTTTGATTTCCTCAACTGCCATTTCTTTAAAGTCAGGGTCACTGAGCATGGCCTGTGCAGTTTCAATATCTGCTTCGGCTTGTCTGTATTTACTCCAAACTGCTGTAATTTCTGTTAAGTCATTGTGTTCACGAGACAGTTGGCGAAAACGTTTATTATCAGAAATCACCTCAATATCAGCCAATAATGCGGTCAGTTCTTCATGACGGTCGGACAATTGATCCAAACGTAAGCGTAAAGATTCTTTCATGGGAAAATTATTCTCAAAATAGGACGGCTTGCGCCCTGTGTATGACACATTGCGCCTAGTTTACCTATTCTTGGATTCAAAAGACATCTTTGCCCCGATTCAAGCTTTATTTTTCAAGGCATTTGACACAAAATTTATCTTGTTTATTTTTTGCACATTGCTGTTAATTTAGTCGATATTTCACATATTTCTCCACAATTTTAATCAAAGCTATACAAACAAGATCGCTTTTGTCGCAGACCTCCTTAGATTCTCCATATTTTTTTGTAGATCGCCTGTTAAATTAGCCGCATTGAAATTATTTTACTTTTGGTCCATGTGGACATGGAGTTTGCCATGAAATTAAATGCCTTATTAATGGGTGCTGTGATTGCAGCAGGTTCAATGTTTACTGTGTCAGCACATGCTGATAGTGCAGCGCGTGTTGCAGCGGCAAGTGCATTAGGCAGCGTTGCAGGTACGGCATTGGGCAAAAATTTAGGTGGCACAACTGGTGCAACCATTGGTGCAGCACTAGGTGGTGCAGGTGGTGCGGCAGTTGCAAGCAATAAGAGAAATCGTACCGAATCTGCCATTGGTGGTGCATTGGGTGGTGGTGCAGGTTATACCGTAGGTAAAAATATGGGCGGCACCAATGGTGGTTATGTAGGTTCAGCTTTAGGTGCCGCAGGTGGTGCAGCCTTAGGTAATAAAATTGCCAAAGATAAAGCCGCAGAGCGACGTGCCGAACAACGCGCACAAAAGCGTTGGAAAAAGCGCCGTTATGATTAAAAAAAGCAGCCATTAGGCTGCTTTTTTAATGTCTTGTTTTAAGCCTATGGCTCTAGCGATACTTTAAACATGATGCTCCATATAGCTTTAGACCTTTGAGCACACTGTAAAGCTATTTACTTATCGCCTTATGGTGATCAAGCAAGTTCATCAAATACTCTCGATATACAAAGTACAGCTTATATCGTAATATTTCGATAAACACCACAGCTTGAGATTATCATGCGTCGTTTAGCCCATACTGAGTTTTCTATTTTAGAACTTGCTCCCGTCCGTACCGATCATTCCATCCAAGATGCCCTAAACCATGCTTTAGCGTTGGCACAACATGCCGAAAAATTAAAATTTCGCCGCTTATGGCTAGCCGAACATCATAATATGTCCGGTATTGCCAGTTCTGCGACCAGTGTTTTAATGGGTTATCTGCTTGCCAACACCCAACATTTAACCATTGGTTCAGGTGGTGTGATGCTGCCCAATCACGCCCCGTTAGTGGTTGCTGAACAATTTGGTACCTTAGCCACGCTGTATCCTCATCGTGTAGAATTGGGTTTAGGTCGTGCACCCGGAACCGATGCGTACACCATGCGTGCTTTACGCCGCGGTCATCAAGAAAGTGAAGATCAATTTCCACAAGATGTATTGGAAATTTTGCAGTATTTTAAAGCTCCTGAAGCCAATCAACGTATTATTGCAACCCCAGGACAAAGTACGCATGTACCGGTATGGTTATTGGGTTCTAGCTTATTTAGTGCACAACTGGCAGCGCGTTTAGGTTTGCCCTACTCGTTTGCATCGCACTTTGCCCCACGTATGCTCGGTCAAGCAATTCAATTGTACCGTGACAATTTCCAGCCTTCTGAATATTTAAGCCAACCTTATGTATCGATGGGTGTACCCACCATCATTGCCAAGACAGATGAAGAAGCACAGTATTTAGCCACTACACCCTATCAACGTATCTTAAATATGTTGCGTGGCACCCGTGGACATTTACCTAAACCAGTTAAAAGCATGGATGGACGATGGTCGTTAAGTGAGCAACGTGCGGTACAAGATTTCTATGCGTTGGCACAAATTGGCTCAGTGGATACTGTACGTCAGGGTCTGCAAAAACTGCTTGAACAATATGCAGTAGATGAGTTGATTTTCACCTGTGATATTTATGATACCGAGCAACGTTTAGATAATTTTAGTGCTTTAAGCGATATGAAATAGCGCTAATTGGTATTTATATACAAACAAACACCATTTATTTAAATGATAATGGTGTTTTTTTTTAGACATTTTAAAACTAATTCACCCAAATTGATTAAAATTTAATCAATCAAACAGGTTAAATTGGTGGTTTCACCCCTATTTTGCTGTGTATGACAGAGGACTATATTCTTTGATTTATATATTTTTTGTCTTAATGATGGAATTAAACCAGCCACCCCATGGATGGCTGAATATGCAGATTAACTAATACGACGTTTTAATCCAGTCATCTGTAAAACACGCGTTGAAATCTCTTCAATTGACATCTCAGACACGTTCAAATACTTAATACCTTCTGAGATATAGATGCCTTCTATGGCACGCAATTCCATTTGGCACTGGCTAAAGCTTGCATAACGACTGTTGGCTTTGCGTTCATTACGAATCGCCACCAAACGATCTGCATCAATCATCAAACCAAACAATTTGTTTTTATGCGGACGTAACACCGCAGGTAAACGGTTGTCATCTAAGTCTTCTTCGGTCAATGGGTAGTTGGCCACACGAATACCAAATTGCAACGATAAATAGATTGAAGTGGGGGTTTTACCCGAGCGAGATACACCAATCAGGATCAAATCAGCTTTGTCATAGTGACGTGTACGTGCGCCATCATCATTATCAAGGGCAAAATGCACCGCATCAATACGCGCCTTATACGATTCTGAGTTGGTCACTGCATGGGTTTGGCCGACCAAAGTTGTAGGCTGCGTACCCAATTCTTCTGAGAGTTTACTGATCAACCCTTCAAAAACGTCTAGGTTAATGGCGTTGGCAGTATTGATAATATCACGCACATCTTTATCAACTAAGGTATCAAATACTAAGGGTTTTTGACCATCGGTATCGGCACGTTGATTGATCTCAGCCACCACATTCATGGCTGCTTCTTCTGAGCTAATATACGGGATGATATGGATATCAAAATCCACATGGGGAAACTGCGCCAGAAGCGAGTGACCTAACGTTTCTGCCGTAATTGCAGTGCCATCAGAAATGAAAAATACACTGCGCTTAATCGGTTTCTCGTCTGACATCAACTTTTCTCCTTAAATATTTGTCTAAGTGCACGATTATCTTTATAGTAAACCCATCTTACATGAGTCGCTTAGTAAAAATATACAAACTAAGCTTTTTCATAAAATCATGCCTAGATAGGGATTTATACTGCAAAAAGTGGAGTAACAACTTTGGAAGCGCGCGTAATTGGTCTGGAAAAATTAGGAAAACACGACGTTGAACTCGTGGGTGGCAAAAACTCATCTTTAGGTGAAATGATTAGCCATTTAGCTAACGCTGGTGTATCTGTACCAGGTGGCTTTGCAACAACAGCAGAAGCTTATCGTGAATTCCTCGAGCAAAGTGGCTTAAACGCCAAAATTAATGCTGAGCTTGCTGCACTCAACGTAGATGACGTGAATGCACTGGCTGAAACAGGCGCCAAAATCCGTCAATGGATTGTTGACACTCCACTGACTGCAGGTTTAGAACAAGAAGTTCGTACTGCATTTGCAGAACTTTCAAATGGCAACCCTGACATTGCGGTTGCGGTACGTTCATCTGCAACAGCAGAAGACTTACCCGATGCTTCTTTTGCAGGTCAGCAAGAAACATTCTTAAATATCCGTGGCATTGACAATGTATTGATTGCAATTAAAGAAGTATTTGCATCTTTATACAATGACCGTGCGATTTCTTACCGTGTACACCAAAACTTTGCCCATGACGTGGTTGCGTTATCTGCGGGTATTCAACGCATGGTACGTTCTGAAACGGGCGCTGCGGGTGTAATGTTTACCCTAGATACAGAATCAGGCTTCCGTGATGCGGTGTTTATTACTGCGTCTTATGGTTTGGGTGAAATGGTCGTTCAAGGTGCTGTAAACCCTGACGAATTTTACATCTCTAAACCGCTTTTAAATGCAGGTAAGCACGCGATTTTACGTCGTAACTTAGGTTCTAAACATCAAAAGATGATTTACAGCCAAGATGCTTCTGCAGGTAAATCTGTGTCTATCGTTGATGTCGACAAAGCTGAACGTCAACAATTCGCTCTAAACGACCAAGAGTTACAAGAGCTTGCTAAACAAGCCTTGATCATCGAAAACCATTACGGTGCGCCAATGGACATCGAATGGGCAAAAGATGGTGATGACGGTGAAATCTACATCGTTCAAGCACGTCCTGAAACAGTAAAAAGCCGTGAAAACGTCGGTACGATGGAACGCTACCTGTTAAAACAAAAAGGTAACGTACTATGCGAAGGTCGTTCAATCGGTCAACGTATTGGTTCAGGTCGCGTACGTATTGTGACTTCTATTAAAGAAATGGACAAAGTACAAGACGGCGACGTACTGGTATCGGACATGACTGACCCAGATTGGGAACCAGTGATGAAACGTGCTGCTGCGATTGTCACCAACCGTGGTGGTCGTACCTGTCACGCAGCAATTATTGCCCGTGAACTTGGTGTACCTGCAATTGTCGGTTGTGGTAATGCCACTGAGCTTTTAACTGACGGTCAAGAAGTGACTGTGTCTTGTGCTGAAGGTGATACTGGTTTCATCTACGAAGGTGCGCTTGATTTTGAGATTCAAAAGAACTCAATCGAATCTATGCCTGCCCTTCCATTTAAAGTAATGATGAACGTAGGTAACCCAGACCGCGCATTTGACTTTGCGCAAATTCCAAACGCAGGTATTGGTCTGGCGCGTTTAGAGTTCATTATTAACCGTATGATCGGTGTGCATCCAAAAGCACTACTTAACATTGATAGCTTACCGCGTGAAACACGTGCAGCTGTGATGGCACGTACTGCAGGTTATGCATCTCCAATCGAGTTTTATGTAGAAAAATTAGTTGAAGGTATTTCAACACTTGCAGCTGCATTTGCTGACAAACCGGTGATCGTACGTATGTCTGACTTTAAGTCAAACGAATACGCAAACTTGATCGGTGGTAAGTTATACGAGCCAGAAGAAGAAAACCCAATGTTAGGTTTCCGTGGTGCAAGCCGCTACGTATCTGACAACTTCCGTGACTGCTTTGAACTTGAATGCCGCGCATTAAAGAAAGTACGTGACGAAATGGGCTTAACCAACGTTCAAATCATGATTCCGTTTGTACGTACAGTGGCTGAAGCAAAACGTGTGATTGAATTGTTAGCGCTTAACGGTTTAACACGTGGCGAAAACGGTCTTAAAGTGATCATGATGTGTGAACTTCCAACGAACGCATTGTTGGCAGATCAGTTCCTTGAACATTTTGATGGTTTCTCTATCGGTTCAAATGACTTAACCCAGTTAACCCTTGGTTTAGACCGTGACTCAGGTATTGTGTCGCATTTGTTTGACGAACGTGATCCTGCGGTAAAAGCATTATTGTCTCTTGCTATTCAAGCATGTCGCAAAGCCGGTAAATATGTAGGTATCTGTGGTCAAGGCCCATCGGATCATCCAGATCTTGCAAAATGGCTCATGGAACAAGGCATTGACTCAGTGTCTTTGAACCCTGACTCAGTATTAGAGACATGGTTCTTCTTAGCTGAAGAAGAAAAAGCTCAACAAGCGTAACAATCTGTGTTAAAAAAAGACCCATCCTTGGGTCTTTTTTTATTTCCCGTTTTTGAGACTAAATTTTTATGCAAATTTATTTGGCACGCAACAATCAACAAGCCGGCCCGTATAGCTTAGAACAGCTCAATCAGATGTTGGCCAGCCAGCAAGTCTTGCTCACCGATTTAGCTTGGCATCAGGGTTTAACTGAGTGGAAAACCTTAGGTGAATTAACTCAAGGCCATATGACTTATCAGCCACAAGGTTATATTGCACCACAAGTCAGCGCTTTTGAACCCAAAGTCGACGCACCCACTGCTGTGCAACCTAGTACTGAACTTGCCTCTATTGGTCAACGTGCGCTTGCCAAAATTTTAGATTTGGTGCTTTGGTTACCAGCCATTGCCATTCCCTCTTTTTTCTTAAGCGCTGAACAGCTTGAACAACTCAGTGCTTTACAACAAAAAATGCAGCAAGCCACCACTTCCACTCAAGCGCAAGATCTCCAAAATCAATTATGGACCTTGGTACCACCTGAAGCATGGCAAGTGATGGGTATATATATTGTCTTGATGTTGATCATTCAAGCGCTGATGATCACCAAAACAGGTCAAAGCTTGGGCAAACGTTTGTGTAAAATTCAAATTGTTGATCAAGACAATCATGAAAAGGTCAGTTTATGGCGCGGCTTTACCTTACGTACCTTTTTGTTTGTGTTTTTAAACCTGATGTTTTTTCCCTTTATCACTTTAGTTGATTATGCCTTTGGATTAAGCCAAAAACGTCAAACACTCCATGACAAACTCGCCAAAACAAAAGTGATTAAGAAACTTAAATAAGAGGTGCTCTGCGCCTCTTTTTCTTTACAGAACCTTGATATTCAAAAAAAATTATAAGATAGGAAATTTAAATCCGAGTAAAAAAATCAGTTTTTAATACAGTCATTTAAAGCATCTTTATATATAGCTTAGTTTGTTGATATAGGGCATAATGCCTCAAACGTAGCGGTGTCTCATGATTGAGAGGTTTTTTCACATCTGAAAAAAAGCTTTTCAACCATGCGACACTTTGATCGCTATCCCATATTATTAGGGAATGGGACTCTTCACCGAGGTTGTAAAATGAGACAAACGACTTTAGCTGTATTGTCTTTATCTGCGATCGCTGCACTCTTAACTGGGTGTGGTGGTGATATGGTACTTCTAAACTCTAAAGGTCCAGTCGCATCAGGTCAGTCTGATTTGATGATGAAAGCGATCTATTTAATGCTATTGGTGGTGATTCCATCTATCGTTATGGCATTATGGTTTGGTTGGAAATATCGCGCGTCAAATAAAGATGCAGACTATAAACCTACATGGGCACATTCAACTGCAATTGAGATTGTAGTTTGGGGTATCCCTGTCATTATTATTGGTATTCTTGCGTACTTAACATGGTGGGGTTCACACCAATATGACCCTTATCGTCCGCTCGATTCTGATAAAAAGCCACTCACAGTTCAAGTGATTGCTGAACAGTTCAAATGGATCTTTATCTACCCTGAACAAAGCATTGCGACAGTAAACGAATTACGCTTCCCAGCTGAAACACCGCTGAGCTTGCGTTTAACGTCTAACTTCACAATGAACTCGTTCTTTATCCCTGCATTATCTGGTCAGATTTATGCAATGGCGGGTATGCAAACACATTTGAATATGTTGGCTGACGAACCAGGTGAATTCCGTGGTTTCTCTTCTAACTATTCAGGTTATGGCTTCTCACAAATGCGCTTTAAAGCTCATGCTGTGACAGATGCACAATTTGCTGAATGGGTATCTGCTGTTCAAGCAGGTAACGGTACTTCAATCAACGCTGACGCAGTTCAAAAAGGCATGTTAGACCAAACTGAATTTGCATCACTACGTGACGGTAACCGTTCAGAGAAACAAATTGCGGCAATGGTTCGTAACGCGAAAACTGATTTAGAGAAGCAGCTTGCTGCGACAGCTGAAGCTGAAGGTGCATACAAAAATCAGCCTCATCCTGTGACTTACTACTCTGCAGTTGAACCTAAGCTGTTTGAATCAGTAATTAACAAATACATGAGCAACTACCATGGCGCCGATCATAAGCCGGCGAGTGCTGTAGAAGCTGTACCTGCACATGATGCTGTTGCTGCTGCTGAAATTGCTGCTGTGAATGCTGAACAACCTGCTTCTTCAGTTGTAGGGGAATAAGACATGAGCTTCTTAGGTAAGTTAAATGTAGACGCGATCCCGTACGATCCAATCGTACAGGTGACCGTTGTCATGATGATTTTAGGTGGTCTTGCAGTTTTTGCAGGGATTACCTATTTCAAAAAATGGGGCTATTTGTGGAACGAATGGTTCACATCAGTCGACCATAAAAAAATTGGTATTATGTACCTTATCGTGTCGATCATCATGTTATTACGTGGTTTCGCCGATGCGATTATGATGCGTCTTCAACTGTTCCTTGCAAAAGGTGGCGGTGAAGGTTATTTGCACCCAGAACACTACGACCAGATTTTCACCGCACACGGTGTGATCATGATTTTCTTCGTGGCGATGGGTCTTGTTGTTGGTCTAATGAACATCTCTGTACCGCTGCAAATCGGTGCACGTGACGTTGCATTCCCATTATTAAACTCGCTTAGCTTTTGGTTATTCGCCGGCTCTGCAGGCTTAATGATGGTGTCTTTAGCTCTTGGTGAGTTCGCGGCAACAGGTTGGATGGCTTATCCACCATTGTCGGGTATCGAATACTCTCCAGGCGTAGGTATGGACTACTACATCTGGGCACTGCAAGTTTCAGGTTTAGGTACGCTATTAACGGGTGTTAACTTCTTCGTTACCATCATCAAAATGCGTGCGCCTGGCATGAAACTTATGGACATGCCGATTTTCACGTGGACATCTTTATGTGCCGCGGTGTTAATCATTGCATCATTCCCTGTATTAACTGCAACAATTGCAATGCTTACCCTTGACCGTTACTTCGGTTTCCACTTCTTTACCAACGACATGGGTGGTAGCCCAATGTTGTATGTAAACTTGATTTGGACATGGGGTCACCCAGAAGTTTACATTCTGATCTTACCTGCATTTGGTATTTTCTCAGAAGTGGTTTCAACGTATTCTCGTAAAACGTTGTTCGGTTATAAATCTATGGTGTATGCAACCATCGCGATCACAGTACTTGCGTTCGTGGTATGGCTACATCACTTCTTTACCATGGGTGCTGGTGCCAACGTTAACGCGTTCTTCGGTATCATGACCATGATTATTGCGATTCCGACTGGTGTGAAAATCTTCTCTTGGTTATTCACCATGTATAAGGGTCGTATTACCTATACAACTCCAATGCTTTGGACACTTGGCTTCCTTGTGACTTTTGGTATCGGTGGTTTAACAGGTGTGTTAATGGCAGTTCCACCAGCGGACTTCCTTGTACACAACTCATTATTCTTGATCGCTCACTTCCATAACGTAATTATTGGTGGTGTGGTGTTCGGTATGTTCGCAGGTATCATTTTCTACTGGCCAAAAATGTTTGGTTGGAGCTTAAATGAGACTTGGGGTAAAGCTGCTTTTTGGTTCTGGTTCTTCGGTTTCTACTTTGCATTCATGCCGTTGTATATCCTTGGTTTCATGGGTATGACACGTCGTTTGAATACATATGACAACCCAGAATGGGATCCGTACTTAGCGATTGCGTTCTTCGGTTCGGTTCTTATCTTGTTCGGTATTCTTTGCTTCATTATGCAAATTGTAGTTGGTTTCTTACAACGCAACCAACGTATCGACTATACGGGCGATCCATGGGATGGTCGTACTTTAGAATGGGCAACAGCTTCTCCTGCTCCGTTTTATAACTTTGCGCATCTTCCAAAAATCAATGGTATTGATACGTTCTGGAATGACAAAGAAAATGGTATTGCGTATGCAAAACCAACTAAGTACGAAGACATCCATATGCCAACAAATCGTGCTGCTGGTGTTGTGATTGGTGGTCTTCTCACCGTCATGGGCTTTGCATTGGTTTGGCACATTTGGTGGTTAGCTATCGCAACTTTCGTTGGTTCGATCATTGCCTTCATCGTTTCTTCTTTCACGAAGAAAGTGGACTACTATGTTCCTGCAGCTGAAGTTGAGCGTATTGAAAACGAACGCTATGCGATTCTTGAAAAACACTTGAAGAAGGACTAAGACAATGGCTGACGTACTTCATCACGACAACCACGGACATGATGAGCATCATCACCACGATGATACTGACATCACGGTCTTTGGTTTTTGGACATATTTGATGAGTGACCTTGTACTTTTTGGTACACTCTTCATTGCGTTCGCTGTATTAAGTAGCCATATTCCTGTGGGTACACCAAGTGCAAAAGATCTGTTTGCAGATTCTTTAGGTTTTGTATTAACTGAAACTTTTGCACTGTTAATCTCTTCTGTAACCTTTGGTTTTGCAGTTCTTGCTGCATATAAAAAAGACGTTGCAAAAGTATTAACATGGTTAGGTATCACTTGGGTATTTGGTGCTATCTTCATTTGCATGGAACTTTATGAATTTCAGCATTTAGTTCATGCAGGTCACGGTCCAAGCGTAAGTGCGTTCTTATCTGCGTTCTTTACTTTAGTTGGTACGCACGGTATTCACGTAACTTCAGGTTTAGTATGGATGCTGGTATTGATGTATCAAATCAAGAAAAATGGTTTGACATTAATCAATTTGCGTCGTCTTGCTTGCCTAAGCTTGTTCTGGCACTTCCTTGACATCGTTTGGATCTGTGTATTCAGCGTCGTTTACTTGATGGGAGTTCTATAATGAGTCACGATCATAACGCAGCTGGTGCTTCTCACGGCAACGTTAAACAATATACGATTGGTTTCATTCTTTCTGTATTACTTACCGTCATTCCATTCGGTATGGTCATGGCAGGTATGCAAGAAACTCAACGTGGTTTAGTGGTTGCTGTTATCGCGATTACTGCTGTTGCGCAGATTCTTGTTCAGTTGGTGTATTTCTTACACATGAACTCGTCGTCTGAACAACGCTGGAACGTGATTGCATTTGTTTATACCATCTTATGTATCGCTGTATTACTCATCGGTTCTGTATGGATTATGAACTACTTACACTACAACATGATGATCTAAACTGGTTGTCATGCTGAAAAAGTATTTATTCCTGACAAAACCAGGAATTCTCTTTGGTAACTTCGTTACCACTTTGGGCGGCTACTTTGTAGCCGCTCAAGGTTCTGTAGATTTCCTTCTCCTTCTGCTGACCCTGCTTGGGACTACCCTCGTCGTTGCGTCTGGTTGTGTGGTCAATAACGTTATTGATCAAGACATCGACCATAAAATGCAACGTACACAAAATCGTGCCATGGTTAAAAAATCTGTTTCGGTGCCTGTTGCCCTTGTGTATGCATTGGTTTTAGGTGTCATTGGATTTAGCCTGCTCTGGTTTTGGGTCAATGCGTATGCTTTTCTTTTTGCATTGATTGGTTATGTGTTTTATGTTGGCTTTTATAGCTTATGGACCAAACGCACAACGATTCATCAAACAGTGGTGGGTAGTATCTCTGGAGCGAGTCCTCCGGTGATCGGCTATACGGCGGTTGCCAATCAATTTGACTTAGCTGCTTTGCTGATTTTCTTAGGCTATGCGCTTTGGCAAATGCCCCACTCGTGGGCGATTGCAATTTACCGTTTTGACGACTACAAAAATGCAGGTATTCCCATTTTACCTGTGGCGCGTAGTATTTTACGTACCAAAGTTGAATCTTTGATTTATGTGGTTTTATTCACACTGGCAATGAATGGTTTGTTCGTCTATGGCTATGCCAATTGGATTTACGCCATCGTCTTAAATGCTTTATGTATTTATTGGCTATATATTGCAGTGCTTGGCTTTAAAACAAAGCCTGAACAGGACACGCTGTGGGCAAAACGCTTTTTCTTATTTTCAGTGATTTTAATTACTGTGATTAGTTTGTTGTTTAGCGTCACCTCAACAGCACCATCTTTCAATACGGTATTCTTTTAAAAGATAGTTGCATGCTATCTTTTAAAAGATCCTGCCAATCTTGCTGATAAAAGCAGCAATCTCTTTTTCTTCCCTTTCTTCGCTTGTCTTTTTAAGCCAAAAGCTCTAGAATTGCAGCCTCGCACAACTTCGGTTGTGACTCCTTGCCACTAACAATTGCGTTAGCGGCTGTATAATCCGTAAGGAGCTGACAATGCGTCACTACGAAATCGTACTTTTAGTACATCCTGATCAAAGCGATCAAGTAGTGGGTATGGTAGAACGTTACCTAACTCACATCAAAGACGCTGAAGGTCAAATTCACCGTTTAGAAGATTGGGGCCGTCGTCAATTGGCTTACCCAATTAACAAAATTCACAAAGCACATTACATTTTAATGAACGTTGAATGTAATCAAACTACGCTTGATGAATTAGAAGAATTGTTCCGTTACAACGATGCAATCCTTCGTAGCCTTATCATTCGTCGTGAAAACGCAATTACTGAAGAGTCTTTATTGGCTAAGAGTGCTGAAGAAAAACGTGCGCGTAAAGCTCAACGTGAAGAAGCACAACAAGTTAACCAAGACTCTGCTGAAGCATAAGGAGAACATTCAATGGCACGTTTTTACCGTCGTCGCAAGTTCTGCCGCTTTACAGCAGAAAAAGTTGTGTATATCGACTACAAAGATATCGATACATTAAAACAGTACATCACTGAAAACGGCAAAATTGTTCCTAGCCGTATTACAGGTACTAAAGCTCGTTACCAACGTCAATTAGCGCTTGCTATTAAACAAGCTCGCTACTTATCGTTGATCCCTTACACTGACAATCATAAGTGAGGTTGAGCTGTGGATATTATTTTATTACAACGCATTAAAAACCTAGGTAAGCTAGGCGATAAAGTATCTGTTAAAGCAGGTTACGGCCGTAACTTCCTTATCCCACAAGGTAAGGCTGTTGCTGCAACTGAAACTAACACAGCTGCTTTTGAAGCTCGTCGCGCTGAACTTGAAAAAGCTGAAGCTGATATTTTAGCTGCTGCTCAAGCACGTGCTGACCAATTGAACGAAGTAAACATCGTAATCACTGCGAAAGCGGGTGACGAAGGTAAATTATTCGGTTCAATCGGTACTCGTGATATCGCTGACGCGTTAACGAATGCTGGTCTTACTGTAGACCGCGCTGAAGTTCGTTTACCTAACGGTGCGCTTCGCAATACTGGTGAATTCAACATCGCAATCCAATTGCACCATGATGTTGTTGCAGAAGTTCTTGTTACTATCGTAGCAGAGTAATTTCTCACCATAAAAAAGGGCATGCTTTGGCATGCTCTTTTTTTATCTGTAAAATTTCAAAAAATGCGCTCTCGTCCACTTTGATTTTTGTTAATATCGGTCTTTGCCGTTTGTTGTGCACCAGCTTCTTATAGGGTTTTTTATGTCTCAGGCGAACGCCGCTCCTGTACTCAATGTAGCTTCTGAAAAAAAACCAGAACAACTCAAAGAGTTTCGTACTCCGCCACACAATCTTGCGATTGAGCAAGCCGTTTTGGCTGCTTTAATGACTGTGGCCGAATCTTTTGAACAAGTGAGTGACATTTTAGTTGAAGAAGACTTCTATGCGACACGGCACAAATACATCTTCCGCGCTATTCATCAACTCGCTAAAGATAGCTCCCCTTATGATGCAGTCTTGGTCAATGATTGGCTGATCAAACAAAATCTCATTGATGTGGTTGGTGGCGAAGAATATTTAATGCAATTGATGGCCGACTCCCCATCAAGTTTTTATAACTTAGAAACTTATGCAGGCAAAATCAAAGAATTTGCCACCTTACGCAATATGATTAAAGTCAGCACTGAAATTTTACAAAATGCCTATGACACCAAAGGTCGTAGTGTGTCTGAAATTTTAGATTTGGCTGAAACCAATATTTTCTCGATTGCCGAACAACACAATAATAATGCGCGTGCACAAGGCCCTAAAGCCATTACCTCAGTTGTCGCCGATGTGTTTGATAAGCTCAATGAATTATCACAACTCGATGGCAATATTACCGGTTTAACCACAGGTTTTGTGGAGCTGGATAATAAAACCTCAGGTATGCAAGCTGGTGATTTAATTATTGTGGCGGCACGTCCATCGATGGGTAAAACCACCTTTGCCATGAACTTGGTAGAAAGCGTGTTATTTAACTGTGATTTACCTGCCTTGGTGTTTTCAATGGAAATGCCTGCCGACTCCATTGCCATGCGTTTGATTTCATCGTATGGTAAAGTTCATCAAGGGCATTTACGTGCTGGTAAACTCGATGGTGATGAATGGTCAAAAGTCACAGGCACTATTTTACAACTCCAAGAAAAGCATTTGTATATTGATGACTCCTCTGCCCTACCACCAACTGAGTTACGTTCGCGTGCGCGTCGTATCGCCAAGCAGCATGGCGGCAAACTCGGTTGTATTATGGTCGATTACCTCCAACTGATGAAAGTACCAGGTATGGGCGATAACCGTGTGGGTGAGATTTCAGAAATTTCACGTAGCTTAAAAGCTTTAGCCAAAGAAATGATGTGTCCGGTGATTGCTTTATCACAGCTTAACCGTGCCTTAGAGAATCGCCCGAATAAACGTCCTGTGATGTCAGATTTACGTGAATCGGGTGCTATTGAACAAGATGCCGACTTAATCATGTTTATTTACCGTGATGAAGTTTACAATAAAGAATCAAAAGAAGCCGGAACAGCCGAGATTATTATTGGTAAGCAACGTAATGGTCCAATTGGTACAGTACGCTTAGCTTTTGAAGGTCATTACACACGTTTTAGTAACCTCTCGCCAGAATATTATAGCCAATATAATGATGACGAATAATTAAACCCTAAGGAGTAACTTCAGGTGCGCCAAGCAACCGTCTATATTGATCGTCAAGCGCTGCAATATAACTTAAACCGTGTCAAACAACTTGCACCACAGGCCAAAGTGGTGAGTATGGTCAAAGCCAATGCCTACGGACATGGGATTAAAGACTGCCTAGACGCCTTGAAGCAAACCGATGCCTTTGGGGTAGCCTGCCTGCAAGAAGCTTTAGAAATTCGTGAGTTGGACTTTGAGCAACCAATCACTTTAATTGAAGGTGTATTTAGCCTCGATGAAATGCCAATTGTATTGGCACACAATCTTGAGCTTGTGGTGCATCATCAGCAACAAGTTGATTGGCTGATTGCCCATCAAGATGCCTATATCGCCAAAAACTTAAAAGTTTGGGTCAAACTCAACAGTGGTATGAACCGTCTAGGTTTTAAAATCACTGAGATTAAAGCGGTTATCAAGCAGTTACAAGCTCTAGGTTTTAATTGCGTGCTTGCCATGCATTTTGCCAATGCCGACGCTGAGCATGCCTTAAATGATGCACAAATTGCTCAATTTTTAGAAATTAAACAAGACTGTGCACCCATTTTAGCATCATGCTGTAATTCAGCGGCAATTTATAAATATCTTGAGCTACATTTTGACTATGTGCGTCCGGGGATTATGCTCTATGGTGCAAGCCCCTTTGCAGATCGCGATGTGCATGACCTAGATTTAAAGCCAGTGATGCGTTTTACTGCCGAAATTATTGCCCTTAACAGTATTCAAGCGGGCGAATCGGTCGGTTATGGTTCAACTTTTATAGCTGAACAAGCCATGACCTTAGCCATTGTCTCGATTGGTTATGGTGATGGTTATCCACGTGCATTTGTTGCGCCCAATAGCGTTGTAATTGATGGTCAATTTGTCGCTGTGGTTGGACGGGTAGCCATGGATATGATTGCCATTGATGTCACCAATATCAAAGTTGACTTAGGCACAGAAGTAGAACTTTGGGGACCGAACCGTTTAGTAGATGATGTTGCAAGTGCCAATGGAACAATTGGCTATGAGCTGCTGTGTCGTTTAAGCAATCGCCCTAAGCGTAAAATAGTTTAAACCCCATAAAAAAAGAACCTTGAAGGTTCTTTTTTTTACGCCACCAAATCATTGGCATCTAGTTGGTACATCAAATTTAATAAAGCCTGTAGTTGTTCTGGACTTAATTGATCTGGACAAAATTGGCTGTGATTGTGCCGCTGAAAAAACTCTTTAATCGGGTGATGCCGTGAAATAAATTTCATCGACCAACTGCAAAATAAGGGCTGACTTAGAGGTTGCTGCAAAATAATGTGAAGATCTTGATGCCTTGGGTCACGGCAAATGCGTTGCATGACTTGCTCTAAATCTTCAGCCTGCCCTTCTAAGCATTGTAAAAATTTCCCATCGGCAAAATATAAGACCCCATGAATGTCATGTCTTGCATTAAATTGACGTGCTTCGGTTAAAATGTCGCTGAGATGCTGCATTTGCATAGGCATCTCAAAAGTGGCATGACTGATATAACATAGGGTATGCATGCATTATTCCAAATAATCAGCAGTTGGGGTGGGCAATTCGTGTAAGCCTTTTCTTAAGGTTTCCGACCATTGTTTACTAATCTTGGCAAAGTAAGGGTCTTCTTCGTAAATACGTTTGCCAATTGGAATGTGTAAACTGTCAATTTGATACACAAAACAATCCAGTGGCAAACCTACAGACACATTAGAGCGCAAAGTTGAATCAAAAGAAATCAAACTACAGCGCAAGGCTTGATCTAAAGGCATATCATAGCTTAAAGCCCTGTCTAAAATCGGTTTTCCATATTTACTTTCGCCAATTTGGAAAAAAGGCGTGTCTTTGGTGGCGCAAATAAAATTACCTTGTGAGTAAATATTATACAATTGCATTTCTTGGTCACCAATTTGTCCACCAAGCAATAAACTACAATAATAGGTACTTTGATCTTCAGGTTCGGGCGCGACATTGTAAATGACTTTTTTGACCAAATTTCCAACCAATTCGGCAGCTTCAAACATGGTATTGACACTGTTTAAATTGGGTTCTTGCCCAAGCGCCAACTGATTTTTTAAATGTCCAATTACCGCTTGTGTTGTGGCTAGATTCCCTGCAGCTTGAATTGCAATAAAACGCTCGCCTTCTATACCAAAAGTATAGAGCTTACGAAATACTGAAATATGATCTACACCCGCATTGGTGCGGGTATCGCTGATAAAAATAAGTCCTTGTTTTAAACGTAGCGCACAACAATAGGTCATACACCCTCCTGTGATGATCTGTTTATACTAGCAAGCCAAAACTTGCACAATCGAATGCATACTTTCTATGCCCCCTTGCTGACGTACGCCACGCACAGGTGCTACATCCCAATAATCGCGACCAACAGCGACATAAATATGCGATGCAGGGGTGAAAATTTGATTACTAATGTCAAAACTATACCAAGCTTGATTTAAGAATACTTCTGCCCAAGCATGACTGGCCAAATGTGATGAATTGGGTACATATAAATAACCCGATACATAACGCGCAGGTAAACCTAAAGCTTTACACATGGCAATAAACACATGGCTATGATCTTGGCATACCCCCTGCCGATGGGCAAAAGCCTGTGCTGCTGACGTATTGACCGATGTCGTAGCAGGCAAGTACGGCATATAATCTAAAATTGCACCAGCTAGATGAATCAAACACTGCCGTGAGGGATGTTTGACATAACGATGCGCAAATTCCAACATCTCTTGACTACACTGGGTGGCTAAGGTGGGCTGCAAAAAAATAGTCGGATGCATATGATCAATAGGCATTGCTTGTGTATCTGGCTCAATTTCAATCGTACCTTGCGCCATAATTGACATATGTTGATAACTAAAACGTTGGGCACTGGTGATCCAGATGTTGGCAAAGGCATCTTTTTTGACTTGGCGCTGTCCGGGTACACTCATCTCCCAATAATGTACCTTTTGATGGGCATTATTGCTTGGCGACATACGAATATATTGGATACTGCTGTGTACAGGATCGCTATAGTGGTAATGCGTTTGATGATTAATCATCAATTTCATACATCAACCTCAAATAAATGTTGGATATGATCACTAAAGTGATAGAGGTTAATGCTATTTGGCAAAATATGCAGTTGTTGCCATGCCGCTTTTACACCTGACCAACCCAATTGGGTTAATAAATCGATCACTTGATCAAGTTGATTTAACGTGATTTGTGTATCTTGTTTTAAGCGTAATTGTCGATCAAGTTGTTCAATATATTGACCCAACATAAAAAATAAGAAGATGTGTTGTGATTCTGCCTCTAAAATCTCATGGCACTCTGACACCACATCGCAAATATCAAGGCTATTTTCACTGGCATTTTTAATCAGCTGATTAAGTTCAGCATAACTTTTAGCAGACAACACACCGCGTAAATCCTGAATATTGTCTTTGGCACAATTAAACTGTTGGGCAAAAGAAGCAAAGTGCTGAGTGTTTTCTACCAAGGCATTTAAAGATGCGGCATCATGCTCACCTAAGGCAAAAGCATCAGCATAATGTTTGGCAACGTCATTGGCTTGAAATGGAAATTGGCTGCACAAATACTGTACTCGGGTTAAATAACGCGCTAACCAAAAAATCTGCTGTGCATTGCTGCTTAATAAAATCATTTTTTATCTCGTTGTTATTGTTTTAAATTAATGACGGCGTGTGTCTACAACCCATGTGTCTTTAATCCCACCACCTTGTGATGAGTTTACCACCAATGAACCGGCTTGCATCGCCACGCGGGTTAAACCGCCCGGCACTATTTCGGTGCGTAACGGTGAACTTAACACAAAAGGACGTAAGTCAATATGACGCTCTGCCATACCATCATGGGTTAAGGTTGGGCACACCGACAAATCTAAAGTTGGCTGTGCAATATAAGCATGTGGCGTGGCCAATAACTTTTTACGGAAAAGTTCAATCTCTTTTTGAGATGCTTGCGGACCAATTAACATGCCATAACCGCCCGAACCTTGTGCCTCTTTAACCACCAACTTTTCTAGGTTTTCAAGCACATAACCTAAAGCATTGTGTTCACGGCATTGATACGTTGGTACATTTTTTAACATTGGTTTTTCATTAAGATAATATTCAATCATTTTATCCACATAAGGATAAATTGATTTATCATCCGCCACCCCTGTGCCTGGTGCATTACTGATCACCACATTATGCGCCAAATAAGCCGACATTAAACCTGCAACTCCTAAAGTGCTGTCTGCTTTAAAGCACAATGGATCTAAAAAGGCATCATCTACACGGCGATAAATTACATCGACCTGTTGACGACCACGTAAGGTACGTACATAGACTTTGTCATTTTCAACAAATAAATCACGCGCTGAGACTAAAGGCACATCCATTTCACGCGCCAAGAATGAGTGTTCATAATAAGCACTGTTAAAACGTCCTGGTGTAAGGACTACAATAAATGGATTATCAACATAAGCACTTTCTGCCAAAATCTGTTTTAGCAATTGTGGATATTGTTCTATGGCCAATACATGGTTGCTTTGGCACAAATCTGGCATCAATTTTTGGCTGATTTTACGGCTTTCTAACATATACGATACACCCGATGGGGTACGTAGGTTATCTTCTAAAACGTAAAACTCGCCTTCACGGTCACGAATAATATCTATGCCGCTAATTTGACTATAAATCCCACCTTTTAAGTGATGCCCTAACATTTGTGGCAAATAAGCTTCATGGGTTAAAACTTGTTGTGCCGGTACAATACCGGCTTTTAAGATTTCTTGATCATGATAAATGTCATGTAAAAATAAGTTCAAAGCACGCACACGTTGTGCCGAACCTAACGCAATCTTATTCCACTGCTGCTTAGCAATGACACGTGGAATCACATCAAATGGAATAGTACGTTCAATCCCTTCGTCTTCACCATAAACCGTAAAGGTAATCCCTTCGTATAAAAAATGCTGTTTGGCTGCTTCATTGAGTGCATTGAGCTCGCTGAGGTTATGTTGCGCTAACCAGTGCTCAATGTTGGCGCAAGTCTCACCTGAGATGCTTTTTTCATCTCTTAATTCATTAAAAAACTCAGATTTGAGCTGTTGAAATAGATAATGGGCTTGCGCAGGGACACGCTTTGCCTCTTCAACTGTTTTTGGCTGTAGCTGCTCGGTCGCCTGCACAGGTGCGCGAGCATTGTGCTTAGTTTCTTTCAACATGCTTACCCTCTTTTATCTATTTGTTATGTATTATTGATATATGTAAGCAAAATTAATGCCACTAGAATAGATCATAGCATGCTGCTGTATAATAAAGCATCATTCTATCTGTTCGCAATGTTGTTTTTTATCAAGCGATCACACGACAGAATTTATATTTCAAGACACATGAAAACACTTCAATTTTTAGGCTTGCACGCCTTACAATGCCTATTCAATTGACTGCAAACTGATATGGATATGACAGGTCACACAGAAAAAGAAACCTCCAACAGCTTATATCGCCAATGGCAAATTTTAGCGCGTCTGTCTACGGGTAAATGGATTGGTACACGTGAGTTGCAGCAACAATTACAACGTGAAGGCATTGACACCAGTCTGCGTACCATCCAACGTGACTTGAACCAAATTGCACAACGTTTTCCCATAGAGAGCAATAAAACCGTGCCGCAGGGTTGGCGTTGGTGCCATGATGCACCCATTCAGAGCTTACCGCATATGACCAGCTCTCAAGCAGTCACCTTTATGATGGTGGAAGAACACCTCAAGCATTTACTACCACCAAGCTTAGTGGCCGAGATGAATCCTTGGTTTGATGCAGCACGTCGTAGCCTACCCGACCAAAATCATGTTAAACAATGGATGAATAGAGTGCGTATTGTGCCTTCCAGTCAACCTTTGATTCCACCTACAGTCGATCAAGCAGCACAGCAAGCAATTTATGAAGCCTTACTACAAGACAAACAGCTTGAATGCGAATATCAAAGTCGTATTTCAGGCGAAGAGAAAACCTATATCTTAAACCCGCTCGCTTTGGTGCAAAAAGGCGCGGTGATTTACCTCATTTGCACCCGCCACGATAAAAATGCCATTCAAACCTTTGCTTTGCACCGTTTTAAGGCAGCAAGAGTGCTTGAGAATCGTGCAATGCACCAAAATGATTTCCATTTAGATGAGTACATCGAATCAGGTGCTTTAGGGTTTCGCGTGGACTATCATAAAGCCACAGAAAATATTGAACTAAAATTGACCATGGATGCCAAAACTGTGCATTTTTTTGAAGAAAGTGCGTTAAGCCGCGATCAAGTCATTGAGCAATTCACTGACAATTTGTATCAAGTGCGTGCTACGGTGCCTTTTACCTCGCAATTGGTCTGGTGGTTACGTGGTTTTGGCCGCAAAATTTTGCAGATTGAGCCAAAAATAGTCGCTGATGCCGTATATGAACATGAAGTAAATGCTTAAAATAAACAAGGCGTCACCAAATTTGGGACGCCTATTTGTTATGATTATGAGTTTTTTAAGTTTTTTTCTTTGATTAAAGCAAACTGTATGCCATTTTTTCTGCAATCAGAATTTTTTGAGTTTGAAGCGCATTTGAGGTATTAATATTTAAAAAAACAGCGATTTAAATCTAATAGCACCAAAACAACTCAGCATTAACAGTAAAGCTAAAGTGGAGAGTCAGCGCTTTTAAATCTACATTTACCTAGTTTTGCGCAATATATGGCACAAAAAAGGCAGCCGATGCTGCCTCATGTTGTGCATCAGTTATTTTGAGCCTTGCTTGGCTTTATAGCGTGACAAGGCAGTTACTGCTACAGCCGATACCACCACAGCAGGTAAGCTTGCCATTAAAATACCGGTAGTGCCTAAACCCAATGCCAAGATTTTACCTGTGAGTAATGGACCGGTCATCGCACCTAAACGTCCCAGTGAAATTGCAGTCCCGACACCAGTGACTTTACCTGAACCTGAATAAAAAATCGGTGAGATGCCATATAAGATCGATTGTCCGCCTGTAGAGAACATCCCCCCCATCACACCTGCTAAAATTAACACTGGCACAGCGGTTGTGGTAAATAACAGTGACAGTGCAATAAACAAACCACTATAAATAATCACTGCCATTTGCCAAAGTTTTAAACGGTCAAGTAAATAACCCAATCCTAAAGTACCAATCACTGCACCCACTTGGAACACCAACATCACCAAAAAGGCTTGTTGTTTTTCTAGACCTTGTTGCATAAGTAAGTTTGGTAACCAACTGATTAAAATGTAGTTGATCATTAAGGTAAAAAAGAAGCCGACCCACAGCGGCAATGTATTTTTATATTGCTGTTGTTTAAACAAGACCTCTGCCATACCCGGTACATCTTCAGTGCTGGCTTGTTTAACTGCACGTGGCTTGTCTTTTAAAATCACCGCCATAAATGGAATGAGCAACAATGGGGTTAAGCCGCCAATTAAAAACAGCGTTTGCCATTTAATATCAGTGACCAGCATTGCCAAACCAGCCACGAAAATTGCACCTACAGGTAGACCACAGTACATTAAGCTATTGAGTTTTCCGCGATTTTCTTCAGTTGCTTCATCTCCAACCACCGAAATCATGGTTGGCATGGCAGCACCTAAACCTAAGCCTGTTAAAAAGCGCGCAAGGTATAAGATCTCTAGATTGGGTGCAATTGCAGTGAATGCCATAAACACGCCAAAAATCCCGATTGAGAGCATTAGAACTTTCTTTTGACCTAGATAATCGGCCACGCGTCCGCCAAAAAATGCCCCAAACAACATTCCAAATACACCTAAGCTAAACACATAGCCCATTTGTACTTGATCTAAAGCATAGCTTGCTGCAATTCCTTGTGCAGCAATCCCTGGTGCTTGTAAATCAAAGCCTTCAAAGAATGCGACCCAGAAACATAAAAATACGATCAAGATTTTTTGTTTCTTGCTTGTGGTACTGTGCGCCATAAATAATTCTCCGTTTTTCACAGTGCATTCGTGTAATGGGGCATTTTGAGCGAGTCGCGTTCAGATACCTAGCACGACAATAGTCGGACAAATATAAAGCAAAAACCTAGCAAACTTCATTCTTTTATAGTTAAAACCTTGAATAAAAATAACTATTACGTCTTAATTATTTAATTAATACTTAAAAAACATAGATTTATATATTTGAAAGTTTTTAACGATCGTATCATCATTAAAAGTAATTTAAGGGAAAAGCAGCATCTGTGCTGAATAGAGGTTGGACAAAAATTAACTTATTTATTGATAGACCAATATATTTAGATTTTTTAATATACTCCTGTAAAAACAACCTAGATATTACAACTTTATGAGTTTTTCTATTCAAGAAGTAGCAGAGCTTCTCAAACAAGCAAAAGAAAATAAAAAACCTTATGTATTTTTTACCGGAGCAGGTTGTTCTATCAGTGCGGGCGTGCCATCAGCGACGGGCTTAATTAAAGAAATTCGTCAACAATTTCGTATTCAAGTCAACAAGATTGACCATGAGCAAGATCGATATAATTATGGTAAGTATATGTCTGCGTTAGACAAAGACGAGCGCAGACGGCTTTTAAAACCTCATATTATTGAAAATAAAAAAATTAATTGGGCACACATTGCACTTGCCTGCCTGATGAAAGAAGAATATATCCAACGCGTCCTCACTTTTAATTTTGATAGTATTTGATCGCGTGCTTGTAACCTGTTAGGTTTACATCCATCTATTTATGATTTTGCCACTGCCAATCCACATCTTTATCATCTCATTAATGATCCTTCTATTGTGCACCTACATGGGCAAGGAACAGGTTTTATTCAGCTCAACACCCAAGATGAAACTCAACGCCATACAGAAAAATTAGGCGATTTTATTGCAGCAACTTTAAACTCAAATCCAAGTTTATTTATTGGTTATAGTGGCAACGCCGATGAATTTTTTCCTTTACTCAAAGACAAATATTCCGAGCAACATCGTTTAATTTGGACTGGACGAAAAAACAGCATAGATGACATAGAAGCAGAATCAGTCAAAGAATTTCTGCAAGAGAATCAGAATTTAACACATTATATTGGCGATATTGATGCTGACCACTTTCTTATCCAACTTGCCAAAGAATTAGATTGTTTTCCACCGCAATTATTTTTAAATCCGTATGAATTTTTAGATACACAATTACAAAATATTCAACCTTATCCTTTAGCTGATGGTTTAGATATTTTAGAAGATTTATCCAAATATTTAAAAGAAAAGGCAAAACAACCCTTAATTGAAAGCTTATATACCGCATTTATTCATAAATACCCCAATCAAAAATCAACCCAAGATTTAAGTGACAAAGCCATTAATGAGATTATGTGGGCTTATAATAAACAAGCGGAATATTTAATCAAACAAGAAAAAATTGCAGAGAGTGTTGCAAATTATGAGCAAGCCTTAGGGATTTTACCTACTCATTTAGGCTGTTTAAATAACTATGCTATTGCTCTTGCCAACCTAGCTCAAATTAAACAAGACCAAACATTGTTTGAGAAATCTTTGAAACACTACGAAAAAGCACTCGCCATTCAGCCTGAAGCTGCCGATACGCTTGGAAATTATGGCAATGCTCTTTCTGATCTAGCTCTATTTAAAAAAGACGAAGTTATATTTGAAAAAGCTTTAAAACAGTACGAAAAAGCTTTAGCCATTGAGACTAATCACGCACGACATCTTGGAAATTATGCTAATGCCCTAACTAGGTTAGCTCAAATTAAACAAGATCAAACGTTATTTGCTAAAGCATTCGAACTTTTTGAAAAAGCATTACAGCTTGAACCTAATCACGCAACACGTCTCGGCAATTACGCTGCTGCGCTTTCCAGTCTTGCTCAAGTTAAACAAGACCGAATATTGTTTGAGAAAGCATTACAGCTTGAACCCAATAAAACCTATAACTTGGCATGTTATTATGCAGTATTGGGCAAGGCTGATTTATGTCAAAAGTATTTATTACATGCCGAAAACCATAACACGCTACCTTTGCACCCTTATCAGCATCTAACAGAAGATCGAGATTTAGATTCTGTGCGTCATGAAGCATGGTTTATTGAGATACTTAGTCGCTTACAAGAAAAAGAAACAATAACAGAAAAATCCTCTTAAATAAAAAAACCCGCTTAAAAGCGGGTGTTTTATGGTTCAATCTTATGCAGATTTTTTGGCTTGGTTATTTTTACGAATTGTAATCATCACCAATTGTACTGCCGCAGGCGTTACCCCCGGAATACGACCTGCTTGTGCAAGTGTTTCAGGACGCACATCTTTTAACTTTAATGTAATTTCACGTGATAAACCTGACACAATGTCATAGTCAAAATCTGCAGGAATTTTGGTTTCTTCCAAACGCTTCATTTGCGCCACGTCTTCTTGCTGACGGTTAATATAACCGGCATATTTCACAGCAATTTCAATTTGCTCACCGACAAATGCAGAAACTTCAGAATCCGTAATTTCAGCAATTTGTGCAAAATTAATATTTGGACGTTTGAGCAAATCAATCGCATTGGTTTCTTTAGATAAATCATCGCCTGTGAGTTCAACAAACTTTTTACCTAAGGCGTTGTTTGGTGCAGCCCAAAGATGTTGCAAACGACCTTTTTCACTCTCGACAGCTTCCATCTTCTGGCTATATGCTGCCCAACGCGCGTCATCCACCAAACCTAACTCACGACCAATCGCGGTTAAACGTTGGTCTGCATTGTCTTCACGCAGCATCAAACGGTATTCGGCACGTGAGGTAAACATACGGTACGGTTCTTTGGTACCCAGCGTGATTAAGTCATCAACCAATACCCCCATATACGCTTCATCACGTTTTGGAGTCCATTGTTCTTGATCCCATGCACGGCGCGCGGCATTCAAACCTGCCAATAAACCTTGCGCACCGGCTTCTTCATAACCTGTGGTACCGTTAATTTGACCGGCAAAGTACAAGTTATTAATGGCTTTGGTTTCAAGTGAGAATTTTAACGCTTGTGGGTTAAAGTAGTCGTATTCAATCGCATAACCCGGACGCAAAATGTGTGCATTTTCCATACCACGGATTGAACGTACCAATTCAAACTGCACATCAAATGGCAATGAGGTTGAAATACCATTTGGATAAAGTTCATGTGTATCTAGACCTTCAGGCTCTAAGAACACTTGATGCGAATCTTTATCAGCAAATTTATGAATTTTATCTTCAATTGATGGGCAATAACGTGGACCTACCCCTTCAATCACGCCAGTATACATTGGTGAGCGGTCTAAACCACCACGAATAATCTCATGGGTACGCTCATTGGTATGGGTAATGTAACAGTTGACTTGTTCAGGGTGCATAGAGGCATCACCCATAAATGACATGGTCGGAGATGGGAAATCACCCGGCTGTGCTGTCATCACAGAAAAGTCTACAGAACGCGCATCGATACGTGGTGGCGTACCTGTTTTTAAGCGTCCCACAGGAAGATTCAATTCACGTAAACGTGCAGCCAATGAAATTGAAGGTGGATCACCGGCACGACCACCGCTCGATTTTTCTAAACCAATGTGAATCACACCGCCCAAGAACGTACCTGTTGTCAGCACCACAGTTTTCGCATCAAAACGAATACCCATTTGCGTCACAACACCTTTAACGGTATCGCCTTCAACAATCAAGTCATCTGCTGCTTGTTGGAAAATATCTAAGTTGGCTTGATTTTCTAAGGTTTCACGAATGGCCGCCTTAAAACGCACACGGTCAGCTTGGGCACGTGTGGCACGTACTGCTGCACCTTTACGTGAGTTTAAAATACGAAATTGGATACCGCCTTTATCGGCAGCAAGTGCCATCGCACCGCCTAGGGCATCAATTTCACGGACTAAATGCGATTTACCAATACCACCGATCGCAGGGTTACAGCTCATCTGCCCCAAAGTCTCAATGTTATGAGTTAAAAGCAAAGTCTGTCGACCCATACGTGCTGCAGCAAGTGCGGCTTCCGTACCTGCGTGACCGCCACCGATAACAATGACATCATAAACTTTAGGATAGTGCATAGTGGTAATAGAGAGATTGAAAAATAAGACCGAAGATTATAACAAAAGTTTGTCTATAAGTTGACATTTTCATAGCTTTTCTTTTTGGACAAAATAACAATCACGGTATGTTTTTGAGTTCATTTGGTTTAAGGTTAAATTTGATTTTTTTGATTAAAGATCAAACCAAACAACAGCAATGATCATATGCATGTTGTTGCATATACAATAATCTTAGGGTATTCACTATGAATAAGAAAATTTTAATCAGCGCTTTACTTGCAAGTCTATTCAGTCCAATGATGGCCACTGCCAATGACAAAGTGGCGACTATTTATCACCCACAAGGCTTTCAAAAAGTCTGTCAAGGCAAACAACAAGGTGATTGGGTACAGTTTGCTTACCGTGGCATTATTTGGAATGGCAGCTGCCAACCACAATTTTTTAGCTCAGAAAAAAATGCCGTTATTTACGGTGATGAACCCGAGTTACTAAATGTCTGCCGCAAAAACCCTCAAAGCAACAGCATTACCTTAGAAGGACGCACCTATAAAGGTCAATGTGCCTTAGGTTTTAATCCACCACGCCCAAATGCAGGCAATCGCTAAGCCCCTTACCTGCTATGGATGCACGATGGCTCACCTCATCGTGCATTTTTTATCAGCTTAGTTAAGTTGCACAATCAATTGTTGCTAAAACTCACGGTTTGAGCTTGAGGTACGCTACACTATTGCCTTTCCTTTTGTTGTAGGTGATGCCCGTGAAGTGGTTACAAATTCATATTACAGTTGATCAAGCGCAAGTCGATTTTACCGAAACCTTACTTGAATCTTTAGGTGCGCTTAGCGTGACTTTAGATGATGCTGAAAACCAAGATTTACTCGAACCACTGCCGGGTGAAACACCACTTTGGAACAAAGTGATCGTAACAGGCATCTATGCTCAAGAAGATGACGAAGAAATTGATGTTGATTCGATTGTGACCTTTGCCAAAGCACAGTTACCTGATGCCCCATTGAGCCATGAATTTATTGAAGACCAAGAATGGGAACGCACATGGATGGATGCTTATGAGCCGATTCAAATTGCCGACAATTTTTGGATTGTGCCTGAATGGCTTAGTGCACCAAATCAAAATGCGGTCAATTTAAAACTTGATCCGGGCTTGGCGTTTGGTACAGGCAACCATGCATCAACCTTCTTATGCTTACAATGGTTAGCAAAAACAGATCTTAAAGACAAAGTTGTGATTGATTATGGATGTGGTTCAGGCATTTTAGCGGTTGCAGCATTATTATTGGGCGCCAAAAAAGTTTATGCCACTGACATTGACCCTCAAGCGGTTTTAGCTACCCAACAAAATGCCGAACTCAATGGCGTACTCAATAACCTCTATGTAGGTTTACCCGATGAGTTCAATGAAACCTTAAAAGACCAAAAAGCTGATGTGTTTGTAGCCAACATTTTAGCAGGCCCTTTAATGATGCTTGCGCCACAGTTCGCAACACTAGTCAAATCTGAGGGAGAGTTCGCACTTGCAGGTGTAATTGAAGAGCAAGTATCTGATGTTTCTAGTGTTTATGCTGAATTTTTTGATATATTAGAGGTTGAAAAACGCGATGGATACTGGTGTCGTATCTCGGGTAAACGCCAACCTTAATAAAGTTTAAGTTATTAATTATGAATAAAAAGCAAACCCAATGCCCTGAATGTACAACAATCTATAAAGTTTCTGTTGCACAGCTCACCATTGCACAGGGCATGGTTTGTTGTCCCAAATGTACTCACAGCTTTAATGGCTTATTGCATTTGGTTCAGATCAACTCACCACAACATCTCCCCAAGGCAGCTCAGCCGGCTTTATTGCACCACGACTATGAGCATGAAGTCAGTGATCATGTCTTAACCAGAAGTTACAGTCAGCAACATTTATTGGATATTTTTGATCGAAAAATTGAACAGTCCAACATTAACTTGCACACTTATTTAAATAATCTCAATTATTTTAGTAGTGACCCGATCTATCAATTTCCCAGTTTAAAACTCTCAGAGCGAGAGTTACATGTGCCTGAGAAACGTAGTCTTGGCTATTATCTCTTGTGGAGCAGTATTAATTTAGTTTTGGTGGTTTTTTTAGCGTTTCAAATGTTATGGTTTAATCCTGATTTTGTAACGCGCTATCCAAGTTTAAATCATGCTTTAGTGTTTGCATGCAACTTAATGCGTTGCCAAGAATTTGATCAGCGTTATAAAAATATCCAAATCACTCAATTAAACATCACCACCCAGGCAAATGGTCAGCAAGTATTTAAAGGCGCGTTGGTTAATCAAGATACGAAAAGTATGCCGCTGCCCAATTTACGTTTACGCTTTGAAAATCACACTGGCACAGTAGAATATCTGTATTTACCTGAAGATTATCTTGAGTCTAAATACCAAGGTATTGAACGTATCCCCTCAAATATACCCTTTGGCTTTGATTTTCAGCTTGCTTTACCTAAAAACCAAATAAAAAACCCACATTTAGAAATCGTTGCGCCTTAATCTTAAAAAAAAATGAAAAAAATGCAGTTTTCTTGCTCACTTTTTCTTAGACAATGGTATTATACGCGCCATTACAGCTTCGGCTGCAAACACCTCGCTTGATTTAAAACAAATAACAAATTCTGCTCATATTGCGCTTTATCTCCTATAACAGCGTATGAGCCGGTTTTTTGTTTTATTTTGGTGTGTAACAAAAATTCATGGTTTGTTACGATCAAAAAACAACCAAAGCGTGTGCTTGTGGCAAGCTAACCTATCTGTTTTAGAGCTTTCTGGATTTAAGATCTAAAACTGGGGGTTCAATTGATTTTTAGACCACATTTATATATCACCTTATCCCGGTGATATTTATTTTTCGGATTACTTCGCATGAATAGCAAATCTCCTATTTTTACTGCTCAATCAGACGTTGCGTTACGTATCCACGTTGATCGCGCAGTTCGCCATTACTTTGCACAATTGCAAGGCGAGCAACCATCTCAAGTGTATGACATGGTTCTAGCAGAAATGGAGAAGCCACTTCTCTCTGTTGTTTTAGAATACACTCGCGGTAACCAAACACGCGCTGCTGAGATTCTAGGCCTTAACCGTGGCACTTTACGTAAAAAGTTGAAAGCTCACGGTTTAATGAGTGAATAAATGATAAGATGCTTGCGTTGAACGCAGGCATTTTTTTTGCCTTATTTTGTTTTATGTTCCTTGAAAACTGTGACGAAGATCATGACTATTAAACGCGCTTTAATCTCTGTTTCCGACAAAACTGGTATTGTCGAATTTGCACAAAACCTAGTGGCTCTAGGGGTAGAAATTTTATCTACTGGCGGTACTTACAAATTGTTGAAAGACAACAATATCGCTGTAGTTGAAGTTTCAGAGCATACAGGTTTCCCAGAGATGATGGACGGCCGTGTAAAAACACTACATCCAAAAATTCATGGTGGTATCTTAGCTCGTCGTGGTCTAGACGAAGCTGTGATGGCTGAACACAACATCGATGCAATCGACTTAGTTGTGGTTAACCTTTATCCATTTGCTGCAACTGTTGCAAAACCAAACTGCTCACTTGCTGATGCGATTGAAAACATCGACATCGGTGGTCCTACAATGGTTCGTGCTGCAGCGAAAAACCATGCATCTGTGGGTATTGTAGTCAACGCATCTGACTATGCAACAGTTGTGGCTGAGCTTAAAACAGAAGGCGCTTTATCTTATGCAACTCGTTTTGATTTAGCAGTAAAAGCATTTGAGCATACTGCGCAATACGATGGCATGATCGCATCTTACTTAGGTGCGCGTGTAGGTAAAGAAGAAGGTCAAGCGGACAAATTTGCGCGTACATTCAACACGCAATTAAACAAAGCTCAAGATTTACGTTACGGTGAAAACCCGCATCAATCTGCTGCGTTTTATGTTGAATCAACAGCAACTGAAGCATCTGTTTCTACAGCGACACAATTACAAGGTAAAGAATTATCTTATAACAACATCGCAGATACCGATGCGGCTTTAGAATGTGTTAAATCATTCGCTAAACCTGCTTGTGTTATTGTAAAACACGCAAACCCATGTGGCGTTGCAGTGTCTTTAGATGGTATTCAAGCGGCGTATGACTTGGCTTATGCAACTGATCCTGAATCTGCATTTGGCGGCATTATTGCATTCAACCGTGAATTAGACGTAGCAACAGCACAAGCGATTGTGGACCGTCAATTCGTTGAAGTGATTATTGCACCAAGCATTGCTGATGGCGTATTAGAAGTGACAGGTGCCAAGAAAAACGTACGTGTACTTGTATGTGGCGAATTACCTGCACTTGATGCTCGTCAAGCACAGTTAGACTACAAACGCGTAAACGGTGGTTTATTGGTACAAGATCAAGATTTAGGTATGATTACTAAAGATGATATTAAAGTTGTAACTAAACGTGCGCCAACTGAAAAAGAAATTGATGACATGATCTTTGCTTGGAAAGTAGCAAAATATGTGAAATCAAACGCGATCGTTTATGCTAAAAACCGTCAAACCATTGGTGTTGGCGCAGGTCAAATGAGCCGCGTGAACTCTGCGCGTATTGCTGCGATTAAAGCTGAACATGCAGGCCTTGTAGTTGAAGGTGCGGTAATGGCATCTGATGCATTCTTCCCGTTCCGTGATGGTATTGATAACGCTGCTAAAGCTGGTATCAAATGTATCATTCAACCGGGTGGTTCTATGCGTGATGAAGAAACAATTGCAGCAGCAGATGAAGCTGGTATTGCAATGGTGTTCACAGGTATGCGCCATTTCCGTCACTAATTGATTGGAAAATATGTAATGACATGGTCATCTACATTAAAGCCTACAGATTTTTAATCTGACATAAAGTCCTCTCCTAGGTCTAGGCTGAGGACTTTATGTCATTTTCGATTCATGGAGTATGAACCGATGAATATTTTAGTTTTGGGTAATGGCGGTCGTGAACATGCTTTAGCATGGAAAATCGCACAAGATGAAAAAGTAGCTAAAGTTTTTGTTGCACCAGGTAACGCAGGTACAGCAACTGAAAATAAATGTGAAAACGTAAATTTGAGCATTTTAGACAATGCAGCAATTATCGAATTTGCAAAAAATAATGCAGTTGCACTTGTGATTGTAGGTCCTGAAGCACCACTTGTGAACGGTGTAGTCGATGCTTGCCGTGCAGCAGATGTTAAAGTTTGGGGCCCTACTCAATTTGCAGCGCAGCTTGAAGGCTCTAAAGCATTTGCAAAACACTTTTTAAAACGTCACAACATCCCAACCGCTTTTTATGATGTATTTACAGAAGTAGATGCAGCCAAAGCATTTGTTGAAAAAAATGGCGCGCCAATTGTCATTAAAGCGGATGGTCTTGCTGCAGGTAAAGGCGTAATTGTTGCCATGACCAACCAAGAAGCATTTGATGCGATTGATGACATGCTGGCAGGCAACAAATTTGGTGATGCTGGTTCTCGCGTTGTGATTGAAGAGTTCTTGGCAGGTGAAGAAGCATCTTTCATTTGTATGATTGATGGCGACAACATCTTGCCAATGGCAACTTCACAAGATCATAAACGTATCTTTGAAGGTGACCAAGGTCCAAACACAGGTGGTATGGGTGCTTACTCTCCTGCCCCTGTTGTAACTGCTGATGTATTTGAAAAAACCATGAATGAAGTGATGCGTCCTACCGTTGAAGGTATGAAAAAAGACGGCCATGTTTATACAGGTTTCTTATACGCAGGTTTGATGATTGATGAACAAGGCCAACCAAAAGTGATCGAGTTTAACTGTCGTTTTGGTGACCCTGAAACTCAACCGATTATGATGCGTTTAAAATCATCACTTGTTGAATTGGTTGAAGCAGGTATTGCAGGTAATTTACCAAGCGAAGCTGAATGGGATGAGCGTAAAACTGTCGGTATCGTACTTGCGTCACGTGGTTACCCTGAAACCTCTAGCAATGGCGATGTGATTTCAGGTTTAGACACTGTTATGACTGATGCCAAAGTATTCCATGCAGGCACTAAAGCCAATGAAAATGGCGACATTGTCACTGCAGGCGGTCGTGTGCTTTGCGTGACTGCACTCGGCGAAACCATTGGTGAAGCACAAGCCAAAGCATTAGAACTTTGTGAAAAAGTCACCTTTGATGGCGTACAGTATCGTCAAGATATTGGTTACCGTGCCATTGCGCGTGAAAATGCATAAAGCATGACTTAAAAAAACCTGTCCATGTGACAGGTTTTTTTTGCTTAAAACAGCAAGCAACCTTTAAATCATTGAGCAACAATGCTGCTGCTAATCCTATAATTTAATCTTAAAAAACAGTAGGTTTATCTGCGTACATGTATATCTTTTTTTGTGATAAATATGGCATAAAATCTTATAAATTAAATATTAATAATATTTGGTTATTTTTTAACAAAACAATTTTTATCATTCTCTTGTTTTTATTCAAATTTTTTAATTATACTGTATAATTGTTATGCACTTTATTCGCTAAATATGGCATTTTTATGCACTATATCGAATATTGTTTTGTTGCTATGATGCGAAAAATCGCTGTTCTGTTTATGCTCTATATCACGCGCTCTCCCGTATTGATCTAAACAACAGTCATCTATTTTACGACAACTGTGTTAAACACATAATGTGTACAAAATCTAGTCTCTTTAAGAGCAGGTACGTGCTTTAACATAGTGTTAAATTGAATCAGGACGAACATATGAACAAGCTTATTGGTTTGGCTTTTGGTGCCTCTGTGGTTTTAGTGGGTTGTGGTCAATCACAATCTCCACAGTCAGATGCAAAAACGACAGATGATTTACACACCATTACGATGGCCTCTACAGGTTCAGATGGGGATATCTGGCGCTATATTGCCACTTTGCCTGAAACCGAAGCTGCTGGGATCAAGCTTGAAGTTAAAAACTTTAACGACTATGTAGCGATGAACACGGCTGTAGCCAATCAAGAAATTGATGTCAATACCTTCCAATCATACAATTACATGGTGGCGTACAACACCGAAACCACAGACAAAAAAGTGGCTGCGGTGTCAACCACGTATATCGAACCGATGGGAATTTACTCAGATAAATACAAAAAAATTGATCAATTCCCCAATAATGCCACCATCGCGATTCCAAACGATGCAGCCAATGAAGCACGTTCATTGTCTTTATTGCAAACAGCAGGCTTAATTAAACTTAAAAGTGATTTTAGTCCGATCTTAGGCACCACCAAAGATGTGATTGAAAATCCAAAAAATATCACTCTTAAAACCATTCCTATGGCCACCGCAGTACGTATCAAAAGCGAAGTTGACGCAATTGTACTTGGCAACACCTTGGCAATGGAAGGCGGTTTAAACGTCCTTAAAGATGCCACATTCTATGAGCCAGTAGATGCATCTACGCGCTTGTATGTGAACTTATTGGTGACTGCTCAAGGGCGTGAAAATGATCCTGTATTACAGCGCTTAGGTCAGTTGTATCATAGCGAAGCGGTGAAAAAGTACGTAGCAGACAATTTAGGCGGTACTAAAATTGCAGTTGATAAGCCAATGAGTTATTTTGATGAAGTGAAATAACCATCTCCCTTACGCTTTTATAAAATAGGCAGAGCAATTTGCCTATTTTTTTCATTTTTGGGCCTATGTTGACAATATGATTCAATTTAAAAATATTTCAAAGCACTATCAGCTCAAAGGTCAAACCTTAACCGCCTTAAAACAGATTAATTTAGATATCCCACAAGGCAGTATTTTTGGCATTATTGGCTATAGTGGTGCAGGTAAAAGTACCTTAATCCGTTTAATCAACTTGCTTGAGCGCCCGAGTGAAGGTCAAGTGATTGTCAATGGACATGACTTAACTGCGCTAAATGCTGCATCATTGCGTCAGCAGCGTGCCAACATTGGAATGATTTTTCAGCATTTTAATTTAATGCAAACCAAAACCGTGGCGGCCAATATTGAAATGCCCATGCAGCTTTTGGGTTGGAGTAAAGCCAAGCGCCAACAGCGTTTAGATGAATTATTGGCGTTTATTGATCTTGAGCATAAACGTAATGCATATCCTGATGAACTCTCTGGCGGACAAAAGCAACGCGTAGGTATTGCACGTGCTTTAGCCAATCATCCAAAAATTTTGCTCTGTGATGAAGCCACTTCGGCACTTGATCCACAAACCACACAATCTGTATTGCAATTGCTTAAAAAAATTAATCAAGAACAAGGTATTACCATTGTTATGGTCACACATGAAATGGATGTGATTGAATCAGTGTGTGATCATGTGGCGGTGATGGAACAAGGTCAAGTGATTGAAATGGGTTCAACTTTATCTATTTTTAGTCAGCCACAACACCCAACCACACAAACCTTTATTCAAACGGTATTACAGCAACACTTGCCGGTGAAGATTTTAAATAATTTAGAAAATAAAAATCATCACAGTATTTATAGTTTGCAGTTTTTAGGCACCTCAGCACAAGAAACTGTGGTTCAAGCCGTGATTAAACAGTTTAATTTAAGTTTAAATATTTTATTTGCCAACATGACTGAAATTGATGGCACGGTCATTGGGCAAATGTTTGTCCAATTGCTTGGCGATGAACAGATTATTCAAGAAGCGATTGCATTTTTACAAGCGCGTGGCGTGAAAGTACAACAAGCAGGAGTACAAGCATGAGAGATTTAATTGTTGCTTGGCTGACTGACATCACTGCACCGTTTTGGAAAAGCTCTTTGTCTATTGATCAGTTTGTAACAGCTTTGCAAGAAACCATGCATATGGTGTTTTTTGCACTGTTGTTTGGCTGTATTTGGGGTTTGATCCAAGCTGTGATTGTCTGGACGACACGTCCGCAAGGGATATTACCCAATAAAGTGATTTATCACGGGCTGAATCCGATTATTAATGCCTTACGCTCATTGCCGTTTATTATTTTATTGATTGCTGTGATTCCACTGACGAAGTTTTTAGTGGGCAGTTCGATTGGTACATGGGCGGCAATTGTCCCTTTAACCATTTACATTGGGCCATATATTGGGCGCTTGATTGAAATTTCGTTGCTTGAAGTCAATGAAGGCATTGTTGAGTCTGCTCAAGCGATGGGTGCTACACCTACACAGATTATTTTTAAATTTGTGTTACCTGAGGCACGTAGTTCACTCATTTTAAACTTAACCACCGCCACTATTAGCTTAATTGGCGCTACAGCGATGGCAGGTGCAGTGGGTGCCGGTGGTATTGGTGACTTGGCCATTTCTTATGGTTATCAACGCTTTGATACAAGTGTGGTCATTTTAACCGTGATTGTACTGTTAGTTTTAGTGCAAGTTGTGCAAATGTTGGGTGAATGGCTAGCAAAAATGCGTTAAGCCTTCCCTATTCGTGTTTCATTTAACCTTCCGCTTTGGAGGGTTATTTTTTATCTGTTAAATATTAGACAGAACCCAAACCGATTGCATGATAAAATGCCGACAGTTTTAGCAAGGATTCATCTATGCACTTTGTCCATCTTGGTATTCATACAGAATTTTCAATTACAGAATCAATTGTACGTGTGCCAGAGCTTGTAAAAGCCGCAGCCAGTGATGAAATGCCGGCTTTGGCACTGACAGATTTATCTAATCTGCATGCAGCGGTAAAATTTTATAAAAAATGCTTGGACAAAGGCATTAAACCCATTTTAGGTTCAGAAATTCGTCTAAACGATGCTGAACATCGTGTCACCTTATTGTCTATGACCAACACCGGTTGGCGTAATCTCACCGAGATCGTGTCACGCGGTTATATTGAAGGTCAGCAGCTTGATATTCCGTGTGTTAAAAAACAATGGGTATTAGAACAACACCAAGACATGATTGTTATGCTGGGGCTTAACAGTGATGTGGGTAAAATGTTGCTGTCATCCAACCCACAAAAAGCTGAACCTTTATTGGAAGAGTGGATTGCCAAATTTGGCGATCGGGTGTATTTAGCTTTAACACGCACCAATCGCCCTTTTGAAGATGACTTTATTAGTGAAGCGGTCAAACTGGCGCGTAAATATAATATTGGTGTTGTGGCACACAATGATGTGCACTTTATTCATGCAACCGATTATGAAGCGCATGAAGCACGGGTGTGTATTGCCGATGGTTATGTATTAGGCGATAGTCGTCGCCCTAAACGCTATAGTCCAGATCAATATTTTAAAACCGCTCAAGAGATGAGTGAGCTGTTTGCCGATATTCCATCTGCGCTTGAAAACACCTATCACATTGCACGGCGTTGTAACGTGGCTTTGCGTTTAGGCTTTAATGACTTACCCGATTATCCAATTCCTGAAGGCTATACCATTGACACCTTCTTTGCCCATTTGTCTAAAGAAGGCTTAGAAGAGCGCTTAAATTTCCTGTATCCGCCCCAAACGCGCGGTGAAGATTGGCTTGATATTCGCAAACCTTACGATGAACGTATTGAGTTTGAGATTAATATTATTAACGCCATGGGCTTTCCCGGTTACTTCTTAATTGTAATGGACTTTATTCAGTGGTCCAAAAGCAATGGTGTACCGGTGGGTCCCGGTCGTGGTTCGGGTGCTGGTTCTTTGGTGGCATATAGTTTAAAAATTACCGACCTTGATCCGCTGCGTTATGACCTCCTGTTTGAACGTTTTTTAAACCCAGAACGTGTCTCGATGCCCGACTTTGACGTGGATTTTTGTATTGCAGGTCGCGACCGCGTGATTGATTACGTGGCGCGTACCTATGGTCGTGATGCCGTGTCGCAAATTGCCACCTTTGGTACCATGGCTGCCAAAGGTGCCATTCGTGACGTGGCACGGGTTTTGGGTAAATCTTACGGTTTGGCCGATCGTATTTCTAAAATGATTCCGACCAAACCTTTGGGTTTAAGTTTACGTGAATCTTTAGACGCTGAACCACAGCTTAAAGATATTGTCACCAACCCCAATAACCCCGATCATGATGATGCGGCTGAAATTTGGGAAATGGCGCTTAAACTTGAAGGCATTACCCGAAATACCGGTAAACATGCCGGCGGCGTGGTGATTGCACCCACTAAACTGACCGATTATTCTGCGGTGATGTGTGATGCCGATGGCAGCAACCGTGTGGCGCAATTTGACAAAGATGATGTTGAATCGGCAGGTTTAGTGAAGTTTGACTTCTTGGGTCTGCGTAACTTAACCGTAATTGAAGATGCCATTCAACATATTAACCAAAGCGCCAATTTAGATACCCCGCTTGATATTTCTTTGATTCCTCTGGATGACAAAGCTGCGTATGCAGTATTTGCCGAGGCCAATACCACAGCGGTGTTCCAGTTTGAATCCGTGGGCATGAAAAAAATGCTCAAAGAAGCACGCCCAAGTAAGTTTGAAGAAATTATTGCCTTTGTATCGTTATATCGTCCCGGTCCTATGGACCTGATTCCTGACTTTATCCATCGTATGCATGGCGGTGAGTTTGAATACTTACATCCTTTACTTGAAGGCGTACTTGAACCCACCTACGGGATTATGGTGTATCAAGAACAGGTAATGCAGGCTGCGCAGTTCTGTGCTGGCTATAGCTTAGGTGGTGCCGACTTACTACGTCGTGCCATGGGTAAGAAAAAACCTGAAGAAATGGTCAAACAGCGCCAAATCTTTATTGAAGGTGCAGCTCAAAAAGACATTGATACCGACACTGCCAACCATATCTTTGACTATATGGAAAAATTTGCAGGCTACGGGTTTAACAAATCCCATGCAGCAGCTTATGCCTTAGTGGCGTATCAAACGGCATGGCTCAAAGCGCATTACCCTGCCGAATTTATGTCGGCGGTGATGACTTCAGAGATGCAAAACACCGATAACGTGGTGTTTTTAATTGATGACTGTCGTATTAACGGGTTAGATGTGCTGCCGCCTTCGGTGAATATGTCTTTGTATAACTTCCATGCTGTGGATACCAAAACCATTGTTTATGGTTTAGGCGCGATTAAAGGCGTGGGTGAAGCAGCCATGCAATCGGTGATTGAATCACGTCAAAGCCAAGGCCCTTATCAAGATTTATTTGATTTTTGCCATCGTATTGATTTAAAGAAAATCAATAAACGCACCTTAGAAGCTTTAATTCGTGCCGGTGCTTTAGACTGCCTTGGAATTGAACGTGCTGATTTAATGGCACAATTGCCAGAAGCTGTACAGGCGGCGGAACAAGCGCGTTCTAACCGTGAAACCGGCATTATGGATTTATTTGGTGAAGTGGCTGAAGTACAACGTAAACCCAGCAAACCAGTTAAAGCTTGGTCGGATGAGGTGCGCTTAAAAGGTGAAAAAGACACTTTAGGCTTATATTTAACGGGTCATCCAATTGATGTCTATCGTAGTGAACTCAAAGCCTTTATTCCGCATAAACTCAATGAGCTAACCCCAACGCGGCGTGGTGTGACCACTGTATTTGCAGGTTTGGTGCTTGATGTGGCCAATTTCCCCAATCGCATGGTGATTACTTTAGACGATGGCACATCGCGGATTGAAGTTTCTTGTAACCACGAACGTTTCCAACGCTTTAAAGACATTGTACAAGTGGATAAAGTGGTGGTGATTGAAGGTGAAATTTACGAGCGTGAAGGTTTTGATCGTCCTATGGGGCGCTTAACCAAAGCCTTTGCTTTAAATGAGATTCGTCAAAAGCGTGCCAATTGCATTAAAATTCAATTGTTGCCTGAGCATTTAAGCCAAACTTTGCCACAGGATTTAACTCAAATCTTAGTGCCATTTTGCAATGTCGATCTATGTCAGCATATTCCGCTGCAATTGCAACTTGATTATAGCTATGCGCGTGCCGATCTCAATTTAGGGGTCAATTGGAAAGTGGCTCCAATGGATGAATTGCTGGCTCGACTGCGCGATTATTTTGGTAAAGACCAGATTTATATTGAATATCAAGTCAAATCCAAAGCAGCAAAAGCAGCACCTAAACCCTATAAACAAGCCGTAGCAGCGCCACCTGAGCAAAACATTGATGATGCTTTAGATGCTTATCACACCGACATGCAACAACAATATTCTTAAATAGACTTTGGATCACCCATGAACCCGATTGATAATGCTGCCCTTTCAGCAACCCTCTCCCATGTGCGTATTGTCATGGTCAATACCACCTTGCCTGCCAATATTGGCAGTGCCTTACGCGCCATGAAAACCATGGGTCTAAGCAAATTGGTGTTGGTTGCGCCTAAGACCTATCCACATCCTGATATTGATGCCTTGGCTGCAGGTGCAACTGACCTTATTGAACAGATTGAAATTGTAGAGACCTTAGAACAAGCCATTCAAGATTGCCATTTGGTTTTTGGTACCAGTGCCCGTAGCCGTACTATTCCGTGGCCTTTACTTGATGCTCGTCCTGCAGCGCAAAAATCTATGCAAGCGGTAACGCAGCAAAACCAAGAGGTAGCAATTGTTTTTGGTCGTGAAGATCGTGGTTTAACCAATGAAGAGCTTGCGCTTGCCAATTATCATGTCACCATTCCGGTCAACACCGAGTATGGCGTGCTCAACGTTGCACAAGCCATTCAGGTCATTTGTTATGAAATGCGTATGGCTGCTATGGAGCTGGCTGAAGTTCAGTCTGATCAAAGTGCGACCATGCAGGTGATTGATGGGCAAAGTATGCATTGGGATGAACCTTTAGTTACCCATCAAGACATGGATAAATTCTACCCACATTTAGAAACAATGTTGGCCGAAATTGAATTTATGGACCCAAATAATAAACGATTATTGCCTTTACGCTTGCGTCGCCTTTTTGGACGTATACAATTAGATAAAATGGAATATCACTTATTACGCGGCATTTTTAGCCGTGTACAAGCCATGCGTCATGGCACATGGACCCCATCTGGCAAATCGACTACAGATCATGAGGATCAATCCTAATGCTTAAACAGCTCAAAGAAGACATACAAGCTGTATTCGCGCGAGATCCTGCCGCTCGAAATACTTTAGAAGTTTTAACCACATATCCTGGCATTCATGCCTTAATGATGCATCGTGTGGCGCATGAATTATGGAAAAAAGAATGTAAAGGACCGGCTCGGGTGCTTTCTTCTTTTAGCCGTTTTGCCACCGGCATCGAGATCCATCCGGGGGCTAAAATTGGTCGTCGCTTTTTTATTGATCATGGTATGGGTGTGGTGATTGGCGAAACCGCTGAGATTGGCGATGACGTCACTTTATATCATGGCGTGACCTTAGGTGGCACTACATGGAATAAAGGCAAACGCCACCCCACTTTAGAAGATGGTGTGGTGGTGGGTGCTGGTGCAAAAATTTTAGGCCCGTTTACGGTGGGTAAAAATGCCAAAGTTGGCTCGAATGCAGTGGTGACCAAAGCGGTACCGCCTGAAACCACAGCAGTGGGCAACCCTGCACGTTTTATCAGTAAAGATAAACCCCAAACTGATGAAGAAAGCCGTCGTCGTGACTACGCACAAAGTATTGGTTTTCAGCCCTATGCGGCCACGCAAGATCAAAGCGATCCAATGCTTGAAGGTATGCGTGTCTTACTTGATCGTATTCAACACAATGAAAAACGTATGAATTTATTGTGTCAGCGTTTGTCTTTATTAGACCCCACCTTTAATAAATCATCTGCTCACGCACAACCATTTAGCGAAGCAGAACTTAAAATTATTGATGAAGTACGCCGTGAATGTGAAGCACAAAGTACCGAGCTCAAGTAAGCTTTTAAGTTTTAATATGTAGCCAAGCTTGCATGTTCGTCAGAGTTTTCTTAGACTGACGAACAACACTAAATCTCTATGTTTACAATAAATTGAACGGATTACACCAATGAAATTAATGCCCTTGGCTTGCGCTTTACTTGCAGCTTCAGTCTTGAGCGGCTGTGCCTCAACTGCCCCAAAAAATAATACTCAAAATACAAATGCAGTTGTGTTTACTGAGCCTGAAGTATCTGCACCTTTTTATGCTTTAAACCCAATGGATTATCAAGCACCATCTCCGTTTGAGCTTGCATTGGTTGCTGCACAAAAACAACCCGTCACCAAAATGGTGGTGAGCCGTCAAAACGACCCTGATCGTAAGCTGACCCTTGATAGCAATAAACTGATTATTCCAACCATCAATAGCAATCAACGCAGCATGAGCTATGCTGCATTGGCCAGCCAAAATCAAATTGACATCACGGATATTGATGACTTTTTAAATATGGTGGAAGGTAAAGCACGTCACTACCCGCCACGTTTTAGCGACCGTAAAGAACGTCGTGGTTTTGAATACAAGCTTAAAAATGTCAGTGCTCAATTGGATACTTTAGCTGCAGCACCCAATGCTTCCTTTGACGTGTTAGTGCGTGCTTTTAAAGCGGCTGTTATGGGTCGTAATCTCGATTTAGGTTCGGCATATACCACCAAGTCGTTAAACTATGCACAGCGTATTTTAAAGATTAATCCAAATGATGCAGAAGTGAACTTTTGGTTTGGTTTTGCACTCTCAGAAGGTGGTGGTCACCGCGAGGCAATTCCTTATTTAGATAAAGCCATGAAAGCTGGCGTGCAAGAAGCTTATTTATCATCGGTCAATAATTATATTGCCCTTGAACAAAAGAAAAGTGCCTTACAAATTTTACGTAACTACAAGGTCAAATATCCACAAGAAGCAGCTGTGGCAGATCGTTTGATTGAAGAAATTAATAAAAAAGGACGTTGGAACGTGTGGCAAGTGATGAATAAATAATTCAAAACTTGTCAAAAGACCGCACTTTGCGGTCTTTTTTTATACAAAAAATTCTATCATTTCACTAAAATCACGTATGATAAAAATAATTCATCCCCATCGACTTCTAGCGCTATGCACAAGATTTTCCTGCTGTCCTTTACAAGCATGCTACTCCTGTCTGGTTGTCAGGTGGTGAGCGTCAAGAATCAATCTTTAAATATTAGTATTGCCAATGAACGTGACAGTATTTTAACACGCAATAAATTAAGTGAGGCCAGTCTGAATTTGCTGTCTATGACTGGGCGCGAAGCAAAAATCTGTAGTAGTCAGCCTGAACAATGTGTGAGTGATTTAAAAGAAATTCCGCAAATTCAAGATGAGCAATTTTTCTCCACAGCAAGTGAAATTTATTTGGCCAAAGCCATTGCGCTTGAACAATCAGCCGCGTGTAAAACCGCCTTAATTACAGGGATTCAATCGCAACAAAAACAACAACAAAGACAAATAGCACGCCAAGACTGTTTAGATCAGCAGCTGCATATGCTAGATAAAAGTATTCGCTATAGCTATGCCTATATGTTTCAAAGTAAACGCGCCCCACAAGATCGCCTGTTTGATAACCGACAAGTACAAATCCGTGATTTTTATAATCAATCTTTAGCCAAAATGGTCAGTGTATATGCCATGCGTCATCAACATACGCATATGCCCAAAACCATTCAGGTGGGTGAGAGTCGTTACCACTTAAATTTTGATACCTATCCTGCACTTAAAAATCGCCCGATTGAACAATTAATCTCCACCTATAATTTGAATTTTTTAGGGCTACGCTCGATTAACCGTCGTGACGGTTTTGGTGCAGAATTTGCCTTGGTGTTGCCTGAAGTTATGCGCACCACTAAAACGACTTATATCGTCGATCCACTCAATTATGCGTATAAAAATGGACATAACCCCAATTTACATGCACCACGTTATTTAGCCGCAACCATTACAGCTCAGCCCAAAGGGGCTCAATCGATTGAGCGCATTTTGTATCACGGCGATTTTGAAATTTCCGCTTATGATCCCTATCAATACGAAAGCGTGCAAGTTGCGCAAAAAACTTATCCATTAGCGGCGAATTTCTCAGCCCCTTATGGCTTATGGCTTGCACAAAATAATTTGGGCAAAGCGGCGTATTTAAGCTTAATTGATCGTGATGACCGTCTTACCATGCCGCATTTATATATGTTGGAGCCGTATAATCCCAATAAAAAAGTGATTATTTTGGTGCATGGTTTGGCTAGTAGTCCTGAGGCTTGGGTACGTTTAACCAATGACATTATGGGTGATCCGGTACTGCGTGAGCACTATCAAGTCTGGCAGGTGTTTTATTCAACCAATATGCCAATTTTAGAGAGTCGTTTTCAGATTTATGCGCTATTAACGCAAGCTTTTGCAAAAGTCGATGCCAAGGCAGCAGCCAAGGACGATGCAGTGTTGGTTGGGCATAGTATGGGCGGTATTATTTCAAGATTATTGGTGAGCAATGCCGATATTACCCAAGCCACTTTAGCTTTAATGAATAATCGTCAACTGAATCGTTATCGTAATTTACCGATTGTGCGACAACGTATGGTCATGAAACACATTCCCAATATTGATCGTGCAATTTTTCTAGCTGCACCCCATCGCGGAACGGATTTTGCTGATCGTTGGTTCACCAAAGCTGCACGTAAAATCATTAAATTACCGGTTGCATTTTTAACCGCCATCAGTGATGCCTTAGTCGATGAAGACCCAAGTTTAAAAGAACTTTGGCAGCAAATTGATCGCAGCTTAATTCAAAATGGACCGAGTGATTTAAGTCATCAATCTAAATTTATGCAGCTCACTCAAGACATTATGCCGCGTCAAAACGTACCTGTTCACAGCATTATTGGCAATAACACCGGCTTAGATGATCTCACACAAATCAATGATGACGTTGTACCTTATCAAAGTGCACATTTAAAGGACGCACAATCTGAAAAAATCATTCGTGGCAGTCATTCCATTCAAGAAACGCCTGAGGCTGTGCTAGAACTCAGACGCATTTTACGCCTACATTTAACTCAATTGGGTTTATATAAACCTTAAAAAAAAGCCGAAGTTTGAACTTCGGCTGTTTTGCTTAAGCAGATTCTGCCACGGGTTTATCTTGTTTTAAGCTTAGTTCATGCACACGTTGGCATTCATCTAAAGCCAACTCATAATAAGCCAAACCTTCTTTGACCGCTTCAAAAGCTTGCTGTTGCATTTTAACATCATGATTGGCAAGACGCTTGATTAACTCCATCGCTTCATACGGATGGATGTCATCATAATGCGCATGGGCACGTAGCCATGCAATTGTACGTTTGTTAATGTGAATTTCAGGATGATCAGCATAAGTTTGAATGCCTTCATACACATGACTGCTCCAATCCCCTGTTGCCCACTCAATGGCTAAATTGGTGGCAGCTAAAGCTTGTGCCAAATTGCCACGGGTATTGTTGCTCCATAAAAAATGGTTGACCCCATTCATGGCTGGATTGGGTTTAACACTGTCTAACTCTTCCACCGTCAAACCAAAGCCTGCTGCCCAATCGCGATACCAATTGAGATGGCGCTCTTCTACTTTAATATTTTGGATCAACCAATTACGTGATTCAGTCACGCCTGGATCGGCAAAATTGGTGGCTTTGGCCAAAGCCAATGACATATAAGATGGGAAATGCGCCACCAATGGGTAGAAGTTTAAAAGTGCATAGCGAAAACTGGTTAAAGTTAACTGACCCGATGCCATATTTAAGAAAAATGGGTGTTGACTAATACGGTCTTTAAATGGAATCAAATCATCCCAAAATTTTTGCGACCATTCATTATGCGGTGTAATTTCTAATTCATCTTCATATTTTGCGTTCATAGCGTCCCCTTTAACCAAGATGCATTTATTATAAAAATAACAATCTTGCTTATTATGTGATAATGCAGTGTGAAAATATATTAAGGGTCTGTATGCATCAAAAAGATAACTGTATCTCAATTTTTTAATAAAAATAAAATAGCATCAATCTTTTTACAAGCAATCTCAAACCCTTTAAACTAAGCCACTATTATTCAACACAAATATCGTTTATAGTGCAATTCAATCTACAACAATTTGTACATTTTGCAAGCTCTAATGCCGCATCTTTTACTGCCCTTTTATATAAAAATAAACATGGATACTTTCTTTTTCTCTGAGTTTGGATTATGAAATTACCCGGCTCAAGTAAATTTACCTATCATCAAATTGAGAAGCTGATTTCACATGGCTTGAATTTGGTGCATTTTACTTGGCAAGTTGAAGCCATTTATCGTCGTCGTTATTGTCAAGAGGCAGCACGCGAGTTCCGTTATCGTGCCCCGATTATTTTAGCGTTATATGGTTTTTTGACCCTTGGTATCTATAAAATCAGCCTTGATTACGACGTAAGTATCACTTGGCTGTACTACTACGCTTGGGTCGGTATTATCATTTTTATCGCATGGGTCATGTCCTTTGTTCGACGTTTCGATCGTTTCTTTGACGTGTATGTCGGTATTGGCTCTATGCTTGCGGTAGCTTTAAGCTTTTTGATGGTCACTGTCATCGGCTCAGTCCATAGCAATGCTTTATTTCATGTTGCCATGATGTATGCCGTGGTCATTATCTATGGCTTTGTTGGTTTACGTTTTTATACCGCTTTTATTGCCGGTTGGTCAGGTGGCTTGTTGGCCATGGTGGTCAGCTTGCTGCTAAATTACCAAATCGATTGGGTTTTATTTAACCGCACCTATACCTTTAGTAGTTTTTTTGGTATGGCACTGGCTTATGCCATTGACCGTCAGCATCGTGAAAACTATTTACAAAACTGCATTATTCAACTCAATCAAAAGAAGCTATCGCAACAGGCGCAGCTATTAGAATCTTTATCACGTCAAGATGCGCTCACCGATTTGGCCAATCGTCGCTACTTAGAAGAAGTGCTGACCAAAGAATGGTTTAGTGCGTTGCGTTATCAACATCCTTTAACCATTATGATGATTGATATTGATTATTTTAAACACTATAACGACAGCTTTGGACACGTTGCAGGTGATAGCTGCTTAAAAGCCATTGCGCATGTGTTAAAACAAATGACTTCTCGTGGCAATGAACTGGCAGCGCGTTATGGCGGTGAAGAATTTATGTTAATTTTTCCGATGACCAATCGTGAGCAGGCAGAAAAAATTGCCAACAATTTAATTCAACGCGTCAACGAACTGGCCATTCCACATCCTAGTAGTTTAGTCTGCAACACCATTAGTATTAGTGTAGGCGTGATTAGTACAATTCCACAGCGCCATCATCAATTGTCAGATTTAATTATGCAAGCCGATCAAGCGCTTTATCAGGCCAAGAAATATGGTCGCAATCAGTATGCCTTGATGATCCTATAAAACCAAGCAACTGTTGTTCAATACCTTGCTGATCTTGCGTTAAATCAAGGGTGTAAAAACTAAGCTGGTAGCCATGTAATTGAAAATCTGCGGTTACGGTTTGTCCTATACTGGGGTAAATTAATATCCCTTGTGTAAAATCAAAGCGACTTTTAGAATCTTCTTGCGAACGTAAATAGGTATACAGCTGATACAGATGCGGACTTTTGAACAGGTCTTGCTTGCGATAATAACCTTGTGTCCATATTTGGGTAAATTTAGTATCCATTAAAATACAACGCCCATCTTGATGGGTTAAAATCACATCACTTTTCATCTGTGGCAAAGCGATGTGTTGGGTTGTTTGTGGCCAGCGCAACACGGTACCCTGTAAAACACGCCACCTTTGAGTTAAATATTTTTTATAAAAGCCACCTATGGCGCGCTCAAACAGTTGTCTTAACCAGCGTACATCATCTTGCGGCTGTTGCCACATCTGTTGACCACTCTTGGTACTTGGGATTTTAAAATTAAGCAGCACATCTGCTAAAGCCAATAGCTCAGACAAAGCACGATGGGTGACATGTTTTGGCGCTAAAGGGCGCCCAATGACTTGCACGCCCAATTGTACAAGTTGGCGTTGGCAATGCTTCAGAGCAAGATGATGCTCAGGCTTAGTGTGGTTAAGCAGCTTGTCAATCACACTATACAGGTACTGATGTTCAGCTGAATTAAAGCTCAATTGCGCAAATTGGCAATGCACTTGACCTTGCATCAGACTGTGTGTCAAATAACTGCGTTGTATATCCACTTTACCGCGAATATAAGCTAAGGCTTGCTGCTTAGACACGTAATGCTGCTGAGGTTGCTGTAAATACTGTTCTAGGCATTGTATTAGCCATGCCACCAAACTGTCATGGATATAAGGTGTATCTAGATATTGAATGGCTTGGCGCAGCTGAGTTAATTTTAAATCTGAGGCATACAGCATCAATAACCACAAATTTTGAATTGGAATACCTGCGTAGGTCTTCATACATGATCCATAAAACGCATATACCATGCGTCAACTTCATCGGGTTGTTCAGCATAATAGGCCACTAACATCGGCACAATTTCACTTTCCACAATATCTATATACCATTGTTTTTCGTCATCAATCTGAAGATGTGGGGTAAAATAACTATGCCCTAACTGTAGACCTTGGCCTAAATACACAGAGGTTGCAATTTGCTGATTCAGCGCGTGCATGGTCTGTGCAATATGTTGCAATAAACCCTCACTGATGCCTCGTTGTTGTGCATAAGTGTGCCATGCAAGATTAAAACTTGGCTTGAGCTGTGCAAAAGCAAAACGGCGTCTGAATGCAAAATCCAAAGGCGTTAAACTACGATCTGCGGTATTCATGGTGGCAATCAGATACAGATTATCGGGCAGATAAATTTTTTCATCCAACTTGGCATAGCTTAAACGTAAAGCATGATGACTATGGCGTTTAGAATGCTCTAACAAGGTGAGCATTTCACCAAAAATATGCGCGGTTTGCCCGCGATTGATCTCTTCAATCACCATGACAAAACGATCATTAGGAAAATGCTGTGCTTTTTCAATCAGTTGTAAAAATGGCCCATCTACCAATTGCAGTTCATGTTGTCCGTTACTGTTGGGCTGCGGTCGCCAACCCCGAATAAAATCTTCATAGCTGGTATTGGCATGAAATTGCATGCTTTGTATATGATCATCGCTTTGATGCCCCACCACACTATAGGCCAAGCGTTTCGCAAGCCAAGTTTTTCCTGTACCGCTTGGACCTTGCAAGATCAAATTTTTTTTATATAAAAGACGCTGCTGTAAGGTCTGTAGTTCGTCTAGTGCTAAAAAACAGCCCTCTTGTTGTAACTGTTGTAAACCATAAGGGGCTACAGGTAGTTCTTTTAATGCCATACTCACATCGGTTAAATCTTGGTCGTGATCTTGAGACAAGCTTTTTAAGCCACTGGTTTGTTGCCATGCATATAACGCTAGTTCTGGAAAATTATGTGCCAAGGCATAAGCGCTGTGAAAATAATGCTTCAAAGCATATTTTAACTGCACATAATCATGCCCATGACAACGGCCTTTTACACCGTGCTTGACAATGCTCAGGTCTAAATCTTGCTCAATATACGCCTGTGATTGACGGTCTAAACTCATAAAATGATACGGTGCCAACCAAAATAAGCCCATACTCAAATTCCAGCCCACCGCATATTGGGCACTTACCTGATCATAGTGCAGCATAAAACGTTGGGTGTTTTCAGCTGTTGCTTGGTGGGCATAGTCTAAAGCGATCGCAAAGAATTGCCACAATTGCGCAATGTCTTGGCAGCCATGACGATGATTGGGATGAAAAAATAAAGAGCGCTGATTATTTAAGGTTGGAATTCCAGCAAAATCTTGCGGTGCTTTTAAACCTACGCCTAGAAATTCTGCCAATTCTGTGGCAATCGCACGGCGCTTTTGCACGGTGATCCCGCGATTAAACATCCCTAGCACGGTAAATGGACAGATGTCTTGTAGATCATGGCCCAGTAAATAAGCCAGCTCATAATGCTGTGCCATCTTCATGACCCATTGCAACAAAGCTTGACGTTTATCTTGATAATTTAATAGAGCCTGTGCGATGGCTTGATAAAATTCAGTCCATGCAAAACGTGGGTCGTTGTGGTGGCTATGGCACTGCGCATTGACAAAAGCATCTCTTGGCTGAGCTTGATCATGCAGCACAAAATTGACTAGAGCTTGATCCATCTAATTTTGTCCAGTAACTTTCCATACTTCGCCATAACGTACATAATCACACCACATTTTGCTTTTCAAATGCTTTCGCCAATTTATACAGATGCTTTGGGTGGTTTTATGCTCAATTTTTCCATAAGCTTCAATCTGCATATCTGAATCTAATTGCATGCGTTTTAGTACAGTTACATCCCCAATTTTCATCTCATTTAAATACCCATTAGATAAATGTAATACTTCCTGTTTGGGGTGTAGCAATATTGAATTAAGCATCCAATGTAAAGAATTTGTCATACACATCTGCCTAGATAGACTCAACGTAGTATACCTATTTTTAAGCTTTATTAAGCTACACCTTTTAACTGCTTAAATTCATCATACAATTCTGCAAACTGATCAACAATTTCTTGATATTTTTCCTCAGCAATGAGGAGTTGATCGAGCGTGGTTTGCATCTGTAGCAATTTTTGGTTGTAACTATTTTCGATGACATGTTCAACATACTCAAGCAATTGATAATGCATATCTTGTTGAATATTAATTAACACTTGCTGTCTGGCTTGAGTCAGTATACGTGCACGTCGATTATTGTGTTGCTCTTTTTGATGCGCTTGATAAGCATCGTAGGCTGTGAAAAAAACTTGTGCTGCCATGCCGCCTAAATTATGTCGTGTCAATCCAGATAAGCTAGGAATTTTTCCACTGCTTAGTAAACTCGAAAGGTTCACCGATGATTTTTCGGAAAAATTACCTAACCATGCTTGACCTTGCTTTAAAACGCTTTCATACCATATTTGGCTTGGCACAGCTTGTTCTTGTTTTAAAGCATCTAGTTTCGCATTTAAACGTTTAAGCACTGTTTGATTGGTCACTTGAAGATGTTTCTGGCTTTCTAGGAACAGCTGCTGCTGTAATTTTTCATACAATTGCTGTAGTTGATGTTCCACAACTACCACATCAGGCTGTTGTAAAATTTCTATAATTGCTGCATGCACATCAAATACTTGCTGCTCAATGAAATGACGCAAATCTGTGCGTGTTTTTATACGCTCTTGCTCAAGCTGTAATTTACTACGATACAAAGAACGTAACTGCTCTGGTTTTACACCAATACTTTTTAAGGTTCGATCTATAGGGAGAAATAATTGCTGTTCAAGCATTTGCTGGAATTTTTGGATCTTTTCTTGCTGTGACACTTTGGTATCCAACCATTGCATTAAGCCTTGGCGTAGTGCTAAATACCCCGTGTGTTTTAATAAAGTTTCATTTTTTTCATGACGTGCTCGACAAGCTATCTTTAAATTTAAACTTAAAATCGGCACTTGCATCATGGTATGTGGACTCAATGCACGATAGGCTGCATATTTATGCAAATGATATAAAAAACGTTGCTTAAATTGATCAACTTGATCAACTTGATCAACAGGAAGTTGATGATTTAATACAATTGCCAAACGCTTATGCTGCATTAAGATTTGCGTTAAAGCTTCATAAATACGCCGACTTTCCACTTCATAATCACGAACCACAAAAATGATTTGCTGTGCATTTATAAAGTGCTGCATATCAATATTTTTATTATGTGCCACATCATACAAACTGGGTGTATCTACTAACTGAATATCACGCCACCAGTAACACTCTAAGCCATGATCGAGCTCAGAATTGTTGATTGGTGCACGCCGTTTACCCAACAATACATTCACTAGGGTACTTTTGCCTGCATTATAACTCCCCAATATTGTCACTTTAGTTTCTAAAAACTCAAGTTCTTTTAAAATTTGCTGCTCTAATTCATCTAAATCAAGATTTAATACACTATGTAAATCACATGCATCTTTTAGCATAGTTAAACATTCTTGTACGCAATCAGTTATTGCCTGTACATGACTGGTCATACACACATCTCCCGCTCAATTTTGACCAACAACAGCGTAAATTTTTTATAATATTGTTCGTACTGTGCAATATCGAACAACATTTGTTGTTCTAGCTGTGTCATAGCCTCTTGGAGCTTTAGCTTGACTTGTTGTTTTAGGGCTAAGTTAAATCCTGCCCTTGAGCATTGACCTTTTCTTTGATCATTTTAACCCTTAAGCGCCCCAATTTTAACTGCTTGGCTGTCCACCAATGGGTAAGCGCAGATACCCCCCCTGAAAGCAATATTTGCAATATTTGATCCGTATTAATCCCTTTAAATATTTGATACTTATTAATCTGTGTAAATATTTCAGTACTAGTAACCCCTGAAAATGTTGTAAGACCACTGATGACTGCAAATGTTGCAATGCCACTGATGAGTGCAAATAAAGCACTGAATAGCACTACTTGAGCTTGGCCATAATATTGTGGCACTTCGATATATTGTTCAACATAATGAGGAAACGTATCAGGTGATAAATCAATCGATTGCTGAGGGACATCTTGTATAAATCGTTTAAGTTGTTGTGGAATTTGTTGGTTTAAAATTTGATTTAAATACTGTTGGACTTCCTCAACGACTCGATCTCGATTGGCTTCTTGTTGATATTGTTGTACTAGCCTTGAAATACGCTGTTCTATTTCATCGGTAATTAATAAAGAAACATGTTGCACATGTGCTTGTATATCTTGTTGCTGTTGTTGCCAATGCCTTTCAAGACGTGGTTTCGCCTTGTTGCATAAGCGTTTTAAATCACCTAGCATCCGTTGTTCAATAAAATGCTTAACGTTACGTTGTGACTTTTGTAATTTGTAAAAACTGGCTTGCTCAATTAACTCACTCAATTGAGCGACTAAAGCTGTTAAACCTGTGGCCTCTAGGTCTTGTGTCTGCTCATACATTTTTAAAGAAATCGAGAGCGGTCGACTACTGGGATGAAATTGACTTTTGATACGTTTTAATAACTGCTGTTCTTGTTCTTTTCGTTCTTCAGTGGTTTTATTGCGGTATATACCATATAGTTGCTGGGTATTGGGGTCAATATCCTCTTCAAATACATCGCTACAACTAATAATAGGCAATAAGGGTTTTGCTCTTTGTAATAGGTCTGTTAAATCTTTAAGTTCATCACTTTGCCCCGGAGCATGAGATGGCGTCAACCACAAAATCGCATCACTATGTGCGATAACTGCTTTGGCTAAATCACCTTGCTGTAAATTATTTGAATACAATCCAGGTACATCGATTAACACCAGACGTTCAGCAATTTCAGCCCCTTGTATTCTGGGTTCATCATCTAAAATTGAAGCTTGAAAAGGTCCTTGATAATCAATAATTTCTCCACGTTCTACATAAAAGCAGCGGTTTTTTTGCTCACTGAAGTATTGCATCAGCCAATTACATAAAGATGTTTTACCACTATTGACCTTACCATAAATTAAAATAATCAAATGCTGTGGGTACTCAAGAACAATTTGTTGCAAGTTTTGCTGATTCACTAAAGCGCTATCCCAACGACGCAAAAACTGATGTAATTTCTTATGAAAATAGCGAATATCGCGTGCAATGGGGCTAACTGGATGTACCGTTTTAGGTACTTGCAGCATCCATTCCTCTAACCAGTCTTGCACCAGCTTTTTTTGTAGTTGTAACTGGGCAATTTCATATTTTGGATCGTCTTGATATTCATAGCAAATGCTTTGCAAACGTTGTAATAAAACAGATAGATTCATACCATCCCCAGATCAATAAACAATCATAAAATGTGTGCTGGTTTATATTTTGTATTGTGCTTGTTTGATCTATTTAGACATATTGCTCATATAAGTGTCTAGCTACGTTTTGAGCTGTTTTTAATTTTTGCTACACTGACGTGAAATTTAATGCCCTTTTTCTTATTTCAGGCTTTTTGATCTATGAGTAGCTCCAGCGCAGCAGCGATTGCCAATTTATCTACGCTCACCCCAATGATGCAGCAATATTTTAAGGTCAAACTGCAGCATCAACATTCGTTGCTGTTTTATCGCATGGGCGACTTTTACGAGTTATTTTTTGAAGATGCACAGCAAGCGGCTAAACTGCTTGGTATTACCTTAACCCATCGTGGCAAAGTCAACGGTGATCCGATTCCCATGGCAGGTGTACCCTATCATGCTGCCGAAGGCTATTTAGCGCGCTTAGTTAAAAAAGGTGTTACGGTTGCCATTTGTGAGCAAGTGGGTGAAGTCACAGGCAAAGGACCTGTAGATCGTCAAGTGGTGCGTATTTTAACTCCCGGCACCTTAACCGATGATGCGCTACTCAATCGTCATCAATCGTCTAACTTAGTGGCGCTGTGCTTACAACAAAAACACATTGGGATTGCGCTATTAGATTTAAGTGCAGGTATTTTTAAAGTTCAACAGTTGCAGTTTAAGCCTGAACAATTGGCCATTGAACTAGCGCGTTTAATGCCAAGTGAAATTGTGGTAGATGAAGATTTTAATGATCAAGAACTGCTTGAAAATTTAAAAAAACAACTAGAATGTCCAATCTCAAAGCGCCCAAATGTTGATTTTAATTTAAATAACGCGCAAAAAACCTTATGTGATCAGTTTGCTGTGTCGACATTGGCCGGTTTTGGGATTGATCATTTGCCATTGGCTAAAGCGGCGGCGGCAGCATTAATTCATTATGCCAAAGACACACAAAAAACCGCGTTACCGCATATTCGTAGCATTCAATTGGAGCAAAGCTCAGATTTTATTGCCCTTGATCCGGTCACACGGCGCAATTTAGAGTTGGTCGCGCCTTTGTTTGAGCATGGAACATCCTTATTTGATTTGGTCAATGACTGCCAAACTGCCATGGGCGCACGCTTATTGCATCGCACCTTAATGCAACCGATGCGGGACACTCAACAGCTCGATCAGCGTTTAGATGCCATTCAAGCCTGCCTTGAAGGCTATTGTGAAGAACCCATGCGTTTGGTGTTAAAAGACATTGGTGATATTGAACGTGTATTAAGTCGTGTGGCTTTAGGCACAGCGCGTCCGCGTGATTTGGTGCAATTGCGCCAAGCTTGTGCCCATATTCCTGCGCTACGCCAAAGTATTGAAACGCTCTGTCTACATTCAAGCTTAATTGCGCAATTTAATCACGAGCTTGGTGACTTTAATGGTTTGTATCAGCATTTATTGGCCGCGATTGTTGAACATCCGCCGGTACTGTTAAGGGATGGCAACGTGATTGCCGAAGGCTTTGATGCAGAATTGGATGAACTGCGCCAAATTCGCGATCATGCAGGGCAATTTTTAATTAACCTTGAGTTACAAGAGCGCCAAAATACCGGCATTAATACCCTTAAAATCGGCTATAACCGTGTTAGTGGTTATTATATTGAGCTGACTCGCGCTCAAGCTGAACAAGCGCCTGAACATTACATTCGTCGTCAAACGCTTAAAAACGCCGAGCGTTACATTACCCCTGAGCTTAAAGCCTTTGAAGATAAAGTTTTATCGAGTGAATCCCGCGCTTTAGCACGCGAAAAAATGCTGTTTGAAGCACTGCTTGAGAACTTACGTGCTGATATTGGCAGCTTACAAATGATGAGCAGCGCAATTGCTCAGCTAGATTTAATCAGTAACTTTGCCCATCAAGCGCGTTTGCGTGCTTGGTCACGGCCTGATTTTTCCCCTGAAGTGGGTGTAAACATTGTGGCAGGACGTCATCCTGTGGTCGAAGCCCTGAGCAAATCAGCTTTTACACCCAATAATACCCAACTTGATCATGCCCACCGTATGGCGATTATTACCGGTCCCAATATGGGCGGTAAATCGACCTTTATGCGCCAAACAGCCTTAATTGTGCTGCTTGCGTATTGTGGCTGTTATGTGCCGGCACAAGCCGCTACCTTAGGTCCAATTGATCGTATCTTTACCCGTATTGGCTCAGCCGATGATTTATCAACAGGTAAATCGACCTTTATGGTTGAGATGACTGAAACTTCACAAATTTTGCATCATGCCACTTCGCAATCTTTGGTGCTGATGGATGAAGTTGGACGTGGCACCAGTACTTATGATGGTTTGTCATTGGCATGGGCGTGTGTGCTTGATCTGACCAAACGCATTCAATGCTTATGCTTATTTGCAACGCATTATTTTGAATTAACCGAACTTGCACAAGAACCTGCCATTGATAATTATCATGTCACCGCCAAAGAGCTTAATGGAAATTTGATTTTACTACACAAGGTCAAACATGGTCCTGCCAGTCAAAGTCATGGTTTACAAGTGGCAAAATTAGCCGGCATTCCGCACAATGTGATTATTGATGCGCAAAAACGCTTACAGCAATTGGAACTCCAGCAGCAAAAGCACCGCACGGTCTTGCCACAAGCAGATTTATTTGATGCTACACCCATTGCACATGAGATAGAACGCGTGGTGGAAATCGTCAAACCATCAGCCACTTTGGAGACTTTGGCTGCAATTGACGTCGATGATTTAAGTCCTCGTCAAGCACTTGAACAACTTTATGCGCTGAAAAAGTTGCTTAAAGCTGAATAATTTTGCTTAAAATCTAAGCATTTTAATTTAGGTCATGCCATGCATGGCCTTTTTAATGCACTTTTTGAGTAAAAATTGTACTTTACCAAACTAAGTAGTCACATATATAACAAATATCAATAAAAGGAATTGTTAGTTCGGTGCTTTTTTGCCTAAAATACAGCTTAGTTATTCGAAGCATATTTTTTAGGTAGCTGTCGCCATGACCTTTGTTGTCACTGAAAACTGTATTAAATGTAAATATCAAGACTGCGTTGAAGTTTGTCCTGTTGACTGTTTCTACGAAGGTCCAAATTTCTTGGTTATTAACCCAGACGAATGTATCGACTGCGCTTTATGTGAACCAGAATGTCCGGCTAACGCCATTTTCTCTGAAGATGAGTTACCAGAAGGTCAAGAAGTGTTTATCGAACTCAATGCTGACTTGTCGCAAACTTGGCCAAATATCACGCAAATTGGTGACCAACCTGCCGACCGTGAAGAATGGAATGGTAAAGCCGACAAACTACAGTATTTAGAAAAATAAATATTGTGTAAAAAGACCAGTTAATCTGGTCTTTTTTTATACCTAAATTACACATTTCATTGCAATTTATTGCGTGGCTTTGAGCAAAATTGCATTACACTTAAGCCACACTCATGATCATTAAAATAGCCGAATGAAGCATCTTATTAAGGCTGCATTAGCCGTTGCTGTTGTGCCTTGTTTTCTGATTGGCTGTAGCTCAACTTCACAAGATGGAGCTAAAACTACAGGCCAAACACGTATTTATCTACCACGCGAAACAATTATTACACAGCGCCCCATTCCGCCTAAAGTCATTCCTCATGCGTATCATTCGTGGAGCAGTGTCAGCGAAAATTTAAGACAAGCCCGCGAATATGATCAATTTTTGCAGCGCAATCAGGTGGGAAATATTATCCCCATGCATGAATTACTGCGTACTGCCCGTGATTGGCAAAAATGTGGTCGTTCGCAATATATGGTGCCAAGCCGTGAACTGTGGTCCAATCAGGTGCCCACCTTAACTGTGTTTAAGTACCTCGTCGCCTCTAAAGTCTTAACTGAGTATGAAGTCACCTCGGTGTATCGTGATTTACCGTTAAATAAGTGTGCAGGCGGTGCCAATTCTTCACGGCATTTGTTTAACTCAGCGATTGATTTTCGCATTGGACCACAATACCCACGTGCAGAAGATTATGCTTTTATTGAAGCCACCAAATTTAAACTGTGCCAATTTTGGAGCCAACATGGTCAAAGCCTAAATATGGGCTTAGGTTTATATGCTTCAGGGCAAGTACATATTGATACTCAAGGCTTTCGTACATGGGGACCTGACTTAACCCGCCGCAGCTCAATGTGTAACTACAACAGTGACTTCTAAGGCAATTGCCCAAGATTTACCCAAATATACTGTTAGAAATTGCACTCTAGAGGGAAAAGTTTAAAATGCATGCATTATTTGTAAGATGATCACGACTATGCAACAAATGTGGACCGAACTCGACCAATATATCGAATCACATTTAATCCCTGATGACCCCATTTTAACCCAAACTTTAGACAATACCGCGGCACATGGCTTCCCTGATCATTTAGCAGTCGCTGCCAATCAAGGTATGTTATTGCAAATGTTGATTCAAATGAATCACTGCAAACGTGTGTTAGAACTAGGCACGTTTGCAGCCTATAGCACCGTATGGTTGGCGCGTGCTTTGCCCGAAGATGGCTATATCTTAACGATCGAAGGTCGTGATACCCATGCGGCAATGGGTCAAGAAAATATCGACCGCGCCAATCTAAAACCCACTGTAGAACTGAAATGTGGTCGTGCTGCCGATATTTTACGTGCCCTACCCGAAGATACCGCACCGTTTGACTTTATTTTTATTGATGCCGATAAACAAAGTTATCCTGAATATTTAGAGCTGTGCTTAAACCTGTCTCATTCAGGAACGGTGATTTTTTTAGATAACGTGATTCGTGCGGGCGCTTTGTTAGATCACACCAATAAAAAGCCAAGTATTGAAGGTTTACGTGACATGTTTAGCCTCATGCAAAATCATCCAAAGATTCTATCTTGCACAGCACTACAGACAGTAGGCTCTAAAGGTCATGATGGTTTTGCACTGGCAATTGTGAAATAAGCTTAAAAAATAACCTTTTTGTTTTTTATTATAAATTTCATAAACTTAATAATATTATCCACGAAGTTATCCACAGTTAATGCGGATAACTTTTTCCCTAATCTTTATGTATAGCAGTTTATTTGACGACGAGCAACGGGACTTTGCTATTACGGAAAATACTGGTGGTAATACTACCTAAGAAAAATTGATGAATCTTACTGTGACTAAATGCACCCAATAAAATCAGTTGAATACCATGTTCTTGCTGATAGGCCAAAATATTGTCAGACACATCACCGTAGCGATATTCCACCACCACATCTAGACCTTTTTGGCGTAAAAATGTGCTTGGCTCATTTAAAATTTCAGGATGATCACCCACATACAACAAGTGACATTGTAAAGTACGCAATAAATCACTTTCAGCCACGCGCTTCATCATTTGTAAGCAGGTGGGTGAATATTCATAGGCAAAAATAAAGCGTGTTGGTGGTTTAAACGTTTCACCTACCGTCATAACGGCACAACGTGCGCCACGAATAAAGTTTTCGACATTGCCGCCTAAGATTTTATTTTTTTCAGCAGCACGCTCGCCAACGCGCCCAATCAGCACAAAGTCATCATCACGTAAGGCATGAAAACTTTGCTCTAAAAAGTCACCTTTTTCTTGAATATGGGTGGTTTTCAAGCCGTGTTTAAAGGCGATTAAATCGGAGATATGTTTGAGTAAATTATTGCTATAACTAAGTGCCAATTCACTTTGTTTGTCTTCAAGTTCAGCCAATTCTTTTAATAACATGGCATTACTTTCAAAACCAATCACCCCACTAATCTCACCTAAGTGATAACTTGCAGGGTAATAGTCCAAAATATGCAATAACACCAATTCACGACCGGTTTGCTTGGCCACCCAAGCAGCTGCATCGGCTAAGGCATTGACACAAGGGGATGAATCAATACAGGCAATCACACGTTTCATATTCGCCTCTTTTAGTAGGTGAGTTGGCGGATGTTTTTTAATTATTGCCCTTAACTTAGCATATTTTTATGCCTTGTCGCGTATTATTCACGATAACGAATTAAGCGTGCCGGATTACCTGCCACAATCTGCCGAGCCGCCACGTCCTTGGTCACCATACTGTTCATGCCCACTACAGCTTGTTCTGCAATCTTAATACCATCTTTAATGCCAACATGCGCACCAAGCCACACATCACGTCCAATTTCAATACCTTGAGAACGCACAGGTTGTTGATAAATCGGCAGATCTATATCCATACCATGATCAAAGGCATATAAATGACAGTAGGCTGCAATCCGTACTTGGTCATGTAGTTTAATCCCAACACGCCCACCATCTAAAATACAATGATGGTTAATCGCAACTTCATTGCCAATCTCAAGTGGTCCATGCAAAGTACAATCGGCGGCGATAAAGGTATTGTCACCAATGCGAATTGTGCGTCCAGGTTCGGCAAAAATATGCGCAAGGGGTGAGATAAAACAGTTTTCACCAATCTCAACCGTTTCCATTTGTCTTAAATAATCTTGGTATTCATGTTGCCATGCTTGGGCCCATGCCCGATGTTTAGGCTTTAAAGAATAATATAACCACGGCATATAATTGAGGCGATGTTTGTGTTGCTCACGGTATTTAAGCAATGGGTCAAGATCAGTCATGGCTGTCCTCCATGATTTTAATGGCTTCACGTCCGCGTGTTACATCTTGCAATTTAATTTTTAGCGGTTCAATTTGATGTACTTGTAGGCGCGCGTTAATCTGTACCCCTGTTGCGGTATAGTCTTCTTGGTATTCAATTTGATTGTGTTTAAGCTCATATTGCATAATCGCCCACTCGTTAAATTGGCAAGCAAATAAAATCTGTTTTTTTTCAATCAGCTCAATTTTTTCAGCTTGCAATAAACACTGACCTGCACAGCCACCATAGGCACGCACCAACCCGCCCGTACCCAATTTAATGCCGCCATACCAACGATTCACTAACACTAAAACATTGGTTAAATCATTGCCTTCAATGGTGGCTAAAATGGGACGACCTGCAGTACCTGAAGGTTCGCCATCATCGTTAAAGCGTACATTAACCCCAATTTTCCATGCCCAACATTGATGCGTGGTACTTGGGTCTTTCACTGCCTCTAAAAAATCCTTGACCTCTTGCTCATTTTCCACAGGTACAGCAATCGCTTCAAAACGACTTTTTTTGATTTCTTCTTCGTAGCGTACCATTGTTGCTAATGTAAACATGCCTACCTTCTTGCGCCATTACTGCGCTTTATTTTAACCAAAAAAAAGCGACTTTCCTGAGAAAATCGCTTCTTTTGTCTATTCTGCTTAGATTATAAGCATTGTTTTAACAACACTTTACGATCTGGTCGTAACAAGCTGAGTGTACGCTTAGATTCTACATAAGCATAATTTTGATCAGAAAAACGATAAAAGCTCACCTGATCTTTGTCATACTGCTGCACCGCTAAAGGTTGACTCTCTGCTAACACTACACGTAATTCTTTAGGCACAGAAACATGCGGTGTAGCTAATCCTTCAACCAAACGCACTAAAGTACGATCACCAACAATATAAGACAATTCTGCGGCTTTTTCGACCTTACAGTCTAATGCATAACGCCCTTGTAATTGTGACGGTAGCTCAGCCCAAGTCGCGGCACAGCTGCCCAGTACTGCTAGACCCAATAGCATGTTTTTCATTTGAAATTCTCGCTCTATTTTAAAGTTAAAGTCAAACGAGGAAGCAGCGAACTGCTTCCTTGCTTTTGGTCTTAGTAAAGGATTTGGTTGTTCAGCAATTGATCAAGCAATGCGTCTTTCACATCTTGACCTGCTGTTACACCATTAATGGCAGCTTGTACGCTTTGACCTTGAAGCACCAATAGATCTTCAGCAGCGTATTTCGCTTCTGCACCATCACGATCGATTGTCAAAGTGACTTGGTTATTTTCAACTTTGAGTGAGATATAGTCGTCAATAGACTGCGTTTCACCGTAATTGATTAATAAATCAGAAACATCAATCAGATCGCCTGTTTCACCAAACTCAAAGTCAGTAAAGGTATCTACACCGTTACCTGCGGTTGTATCGGCTTGATCTAAGACATCAAAGATCACTAGATCTTGACCCAAGCCACCTGTATAAGTGTCATTACCTGAACCACCAATTAAGATGTCAGAACCTGCTCCACCAACCAAGGTATCGTTACCTGCACCACCACGTAGGATGTCATTACCTGCACCACCTGTCAGGGTATCGTCACCTTCGTAACCATACAGACGGACAGCAGAGGTATCTTCGCTTGCATCTAATACATTTGCACCTAAGAGGTCTTCTCGAATCGGTTGAGCTGCTTCACCCACCAAGTCAATCAAGTTAAGATCTAACAGATTAGTACCCGCTGCTTTGACGCTTAAGCCTTGGCTATCTTGTGCTTCTAAGCTAATAGAATTCAAAAGATTTAAGCTGAGCAAGTCACTATTTAATAAAGTGCCATCTTCAGCGGTAAGTCTAAACGTAGCTAAGAACTCGTTAATGACCAAATTATCTAAGTTACGTGGTGTACCGTCTGGATTAAAGGCTTTAATCTCAACCGATGCACTATAATCAAGCAATGTTAATGCACCCGTATTAATGATTGGAGTTACGGTTAAACCAAACTCCGCCTGCATCTCTTTTGACCATGCCCACACCAACTTGGTGAGACCAACATTGAGTACAGGCTCATAGTTTAAATGCACAGTACGTAAGTCATTATTGACATCAATCACGCTATACGCTTGTTGATTTAAATCAAGTAAACCTAATGCTTCTAAGCCGATAAGACCCAATAAACCGTCCACATTGACCGCAGGGATTGGCGCAAGATTACCCTCAATAATTGGAGTGGCATTATTTTTAATCGCTTCAACATTAAGATGATTGTCGTGCTTCACGATGTCACCATCATGATCTTGTGCAGTAATCGAAATATCTAAAGTCGAATCGAGTGCTTTACCATCCACTGTTGAGGTATTAAGAACTAAATTACCTTTAGACAATAAGCTATCGATAATGGTCGCAGCAGAAGCATTTGGTAAACCCGCAGATAGATCAACGTTTTGCAACAAGATGGCTTGATCAATTTGATTTATATCGCCTTGTGAGCTGATATAAACCCATGTGCCTTGTTCAGCGACTTCAAAGTCTAAGTAATTGACTAACTTGCTGCGATTTGCACCAAAGTAATCTTCACCGACCAAGAGGCTACCCACATCAAGTACATCACCCCCCATCACCAAGGCTTCATTGTTAAAGTCGGTGATGATATCTGCTGCTGCACGTGCTGCTGCACGATCTGTGTAGTAAGCAGCTGGAATATTTTCAACTGCCTCTTGCGCAAGTTTAGTGGCTTGATCAAATGCATTTTGCGCATTACTCACAGCAGTCTGTGCTTGTTTAAGTGCTGCATCCGCAGTATTAAAAGCTTCTTGAGCATCTTTTAGGTCTCGCTCTTCACTCCACTTAATCAAACCAGCATTGGCAAGAGCAACTTCAGCATCTTTGACTGCTTGATCTGCTTCATTCCATACTTGCTGAGCATTGCTACGTACAGATTCCGCTGCGTCTAACTGAGTTTTAGCAGCATCAGCAGCATCTTGTGCAGCATCAGCAACATCAACAGCATCTTGTGCCACAACCGCAGCTTCTGCTTCTTCAAAGCGGAAGATATCGCGACCTTCACCACCGGTTAAGGTGTCTTGACCTGCACCACCAATTAAGATATCTGCACCTTGACCACCTTTAAGGATGTCATCACCACGTCCACCACGCAGTAAGTCTGCAAAGTTCGAACCTGTAATAGTGTCATGACCATCTAAACCATAAATACGTACGGCTTCTGTCGCTTGACTTGCATCAATCGCATCTGCAGCAGCTGTACCGTATTGGTTGTGGTCGGTTTCTTCCTTAACTGTGAGTAAGCCTAGATCTGCCACTTCTGGTTTTGATTCAGAAGATGCTATTTGACCATCCTTATCAGTCACCGTTAAGCCTAATGTGGTGGCTAACTGTGCTTCGGTTGCCAATAAATCTAAGATACCTGATGAACCATCGGTCAGTTTCACGGTTGCTAAGAACTCGTTCACCTTAAATGGATCTAAAGGTTTACTTGGATCAAGTGAAGTAATGCTTAAGTTTGCTGAGTTCAAATCACCATCTTTGGTCCCTTGGCCACCCACAACTTTTAAGCCCAGTTCGGTAGCTAGAGTTTCATTGTAGGTTAAGTCCACTGTACCGTTTAAGACTGCATTTAAGGTTGAGCCTAAACCATCAACTAAATTATTATCTAATAAGAACTTAAGTAACTCATCAACGCCTAAGCCTTTTAATGTACCTGCAAGGATTCCACCTAAAAGAGGAACTCCCTCTAAGCCTGCAATCAGATCATCGACCAAGCGACCCACTAAGCCACCCAATTGAGTGTTATAAGTGAGATCAACTTTTTTAATGTTTTCACCGCTTACACTAAACATTTGGTCTTGACTAAGATCAATGGCACCTAAAAGGTCAGCATTCACCACACCCAATAGACCACCCGCTTTAGTGACTGAAGCTGCCAATGGATTGGTTTCAGCAGTGCCTACACTATAAAGTCCAGTTACATCAACATCGTATTGACCTGTCTTTAAATCTACACTGATATTTTCACCGCGGTAGGTTGCCACATTTAAATGACCATCGACCACGCTGTAGTCATAAATATCAGCGCTTAAGCTACCGTCTAAGGTAACCGCACCATTTGCAGCAACTTTAAAGGTTGTACCATCAATCACAACTTGGCTGATATAACCATTATCAGCACCTAAAGTTTTAAAGCCGTCATAGCCATATTCACCCACTTGAGTGATGTCAATTTTTGGCTCCAATACATTGGCCACCGGAGCTGAGTCATTAATGACAACATCAAGCGTTGGCATGCTTGCATCTTGCAATGCAAAGCTTAGCGTTAATGCATCACCATTGGCACCAAGATGATCTACAGCTTTAGATAAGGTGAATTCGTATTGGCCTGTTTCACCATTCAAGATGAGTTGTGCTACCTCAACATCTACACCCTCAATCTTCGCTGTAGCGATCAATGGATCAGTTGGTGTACCTGTACCTGACCATGTGATTGGCTGACTTGCAACGCTAAGTTTAGGCAATGCAGTATTTGAGACATCAATCGTGGTATTTGGATTGGTACCGACCAAACTGCCCACAAGTTTAACGGGTTGAGTTAATACATCAATTTCGTTAATGGCATTAATGAAAATACTGAAATCCTCAACGTCATTGCCTACTACATCTTGTAATGCTGCCGTGTCATTCGCTTGGCTTGGATCTTGGTACTGCACATTCACCACCTGACCTTTTTCAATCAAGCTTGCAGGGACAAGGGTCACTTGTGCACCATCAATGATGATCTCAGTAACCTTCACAGGTTCACCTGCCACCGTTACGCTAAAGTCGTTAAGACTTGGCGGATTGGCTGGATCAATGGCTTCGTCAAAGGTCAGTACTACTTGACCGTCAACGTTTACTTCAGCTGTTTTTAATAGCGGTGGACGGATGTCGACATTGATGTTGTTGGTGAAGCTGACATCCGCAGGATTACCTGCCGCATCAACCACAACCGCATTGACGACGATTGGATTGGCACCGTCTGTTAAATCGGATGTGGCGACTTTGGCGGTCCATGTACCTTTTGGCGTCACTTGAGCGTCAACCAACTGATTATTTACCAACACTTGGATGCTTTGTGCAGTCTCGCCTTCGCTTAAGCCTGTCACTTGACCGGTAATCGTCACCTGTTCAGCTTTGAGCTCTTCGGTATTGAGGACGTTGTCTTCTGTCACATCGTCCATGCTGATCAAAGCTTGCGGTGGACGGATGTCGACATTGATGTTGTCGGTGAAGCTGACATCCGCAGGATTGCCTGCCGCATCGACCACAACCGCAGTGATGACGATTGGATTGGCACCGTCTGTTAAATCTGATGATGGGACTTTGGCGGTCCATGCACCTTCTGGTGTCACTTGAGCATTCACCAACTGGTTATTTACCAACACTTGGATGCTTTGTGCAGTCTCGCCTTCGCTTAAGCCTGTCACTTGACCGGTAATCGTCACCTGTTCAGCTTTGAGCTCTTCGGTATTGAGGACGTTGTCTTCTGTCACATCGTCCATGCTGATCAAAGCTTGCGGTGGACGGATGTCGACATTGATGTTGTTGGTGAAGCTGACATCCGCAGGATTGCCTGCCGCATCGACCACAACCGCATTGATGACGATTGGATTGGCACCGTCTGTTAAATCGGATGATGGGACTTTGGCGGTCCATGTACCTTTTGGCGTCACTTGAGCGTCAACCAACTGATCATTTACCAACACTTGGATGCTTTGTGCAGTCTCGCCTTCGCCTAAGCCTGTCACTTGACCGGTAATCGTCACCTGTTCAGCTTTGAGCTCTTCGGTATTAAGGACGTTATCTTCCGTCACATCGTCCATGCTGATCGAAGCTTGCGGTGGACGGATATCGACATTAAAGTCTGCTATTTTTTTAATCGTGAATTCATTTTCATTTGCATCAGTCGCGATTAATTCAACAGAAACTTGCTGTTGCCCTTGTTCAATTGCCTCTGCTGGAACTTGTGCAGTCCATGTGCCATCTGTATTTAAAGATGCATCAACGGTTTGACCTGCAATTGTAACTTTTAAACTTTCAACTTTTTGATTGTCTTGTAAGTCGATTAAACGACCAGTAACGTTCACAAAGCCATCTGCAATTTCCACTGCTGTTACTAAATTATCGCCTTCAACTGCATCAATCGCGATTTCGGGAATAATGTCCGAGTCTGAATCGCTGTCCGAATCCGAGTCGCTGTCCGAATCTGAATCGCTATCCGAATCTGAATCGCTGTCCGAATCCGAGTCGCTGTCCGAATCTGAGTCGCTATCTGAATCTGAATCGCTGTCCGAATCCGAATCGCTGTCCGAATCTGAATCGCTATCTGAGTCTGAATCGCTGTCTGAATCTGAATCGCTGTCTGAATCAGAGTCGCTATCTGAATCTGAATCGCTGTCCGAATCTGAATCGCTGTCCGAGTCTGAATCAGAGTCGCTATCTGAGTCTGAATCGCTGTCCGAATCTGAATCGCTGTCCGAGTCTGAATCAGAGTCGCTATCTGAGTCTGAATCGCTGTCCGAATCTGAATCGCTGTCCGAATCCGAGTCGCTGTCCGAATCCGAGTCGCTGTCTGAATCTGAGTCGCTGTCCGAGTCTGAATCGCTGTCCGAATCCGAGTCGCTGTCCGAATCCGAGTCGCTATCCGAATCTGCATCGCTGTCCGAATCCGAGTCGCTGTCCGAATCTGAGTCGCTATCTGAATCTGAATCGCTGTCCGAATCCGAATCGCTGTCCGAATCTGAATCGCTGTCTGAATCTGAATCGCTGTCTGAATCTGAATCGCTGTCTGAATCAGAGTCGCTGTCCGAATCTGAGTCGCTGTCCGAGTCTGAATCGCTGTCTGAGTCAGAATCGCTGTCTGAGTCGCTATCTGAATCTGAATCGCTGTCCGAATCAGAGTCGCTGTCAGAATCTGAATCGCTGTCCGAGTCTGAGTCGCTATCTGAATCTGAATCGCTGTCCGAATCCGAGTCGCTGTCTGAGTCTGAATCGCTGTCCGAATCTGAGTCGCTGTCTGAATCCGAGTCGCTGTCAGAATCCGAGTCACTGTCAGAATCAGAATCGCTGTCCGAGTCTGAATCACTGTCCGAATCTGAGTCGCTGTCCGAATCAGAGTCGCTGTCCGAATCAGAGTCGCTGTCTGAATCTGAATCGCTGTCCGAATCCGAGTCGCTGTCCGAGTCTGAATCAGAGTCGCTATCTGAGTCCGAATCGCTGTCCGAGTCTGAATCGCTATCTGAGTCCGAATCGCTGTCCGAGTCAGAATCGCTGTCCGAATCTGAATCGCTGTCTGAATCTGAATCGCTGTCCGAATCTGAATCGCTGTCCGAATCCGAGTCGCTGTCTGAATCCGAGTCGCTGTCTGAATCTGAATCGCTATCCGAGTCAGAATCGCTATCCGAGTCAGAATCGCTATCCGAGTCTGAATCGCTATCCGAGTCTGAATCGCTGTCTGAGTCCGAATCGCTGTCAGAATCTGAGTCGCTGTCTGAATCTGAGTCGCTATCCGAATCTGAATCGCTGTCTGAATCCGAGTCGCTGTCCGAATCTGAGTCGCTGTCTGAATCCGAGTCGCTGTCCGAATCCGAGTCGCTATCCGAGTCAGAGTCACTGTCAGAATCGGAGTCGTTATTTGAGCCACTAGAGCTAGAGGTTGCCGCTGCTGCTGCCGCAATACCTAAACCGGTTAAAATTGGCCACAGGTAAGGAAATACTACAGATTCAGATTTAGAGTAAAGTAAAGGCTCAAGTTGATCTAAGCTGACATATTCAACTTTTTCTAGATCATAGTAAAAAAATTGTTCATCTTGGCTACGAAACACCAATGAACTTTCTTCTACTACAAAATTTTCAATCTTTATTACATCACCATTTTTTAAGGTAATGACGACTGTATGACCCACATATTCAATTGTTTTAATCTGCGCTGGATCAATATCCACTAAAACAACAGAATCTTCCCCTAACTCTATACCTGCTTGTGGTTTATCGACCAATTGATTGGTCCAAGCCGATTTAGAAATAATCTGTACTTGCATATAGCAACCCCAAAATTTATACCCTAATCACACAATTACTACTGAATTAAAAGTTAGATAATTCACGCTATATATTAACATAACGCGGTTAAATCTAAAGCAGATAATGTGACTCAGTTGACAATAAACCACGTATCAAATTATATATGGTTGGCATATTGTGTGCATTTTATGTGCATCTTTTCTCCTCTAAAGATGAAAAAAAATCCTGCCGTATAGGCAGGATTTTTATTTCAAATTCACTTAATCATTATCGTTCACGTAAAGCTTCTTTGGCTTTATTAAACGGTTTGATCAAGTAATCAATAATGGTTTTATCACCCGTTTTAATATCCACTGTGGCAACCATACCCGGTGTGATACTAAATTGCTGACCCGATTTATTTTCTAACTTATCTTTATCGGTACGAATATAAACACGGTAGTAAAATTGGTCTTGCTTGACTTCATCACGGATGGTATCTGGTGAAATCACAGTGACTTTACCGTCTAAACCACCATAAATTGAATAATCATAGGCGGTAATTTTAACCAATGCTTCTTGCCCCGGACGGATAAAGGCAATATCACGTGGTGAAATACGCGCCTCAATTAATAACTGTTCGTCTAAAGGTACAATGGTCATTAATTTACCGTTTTGTGGAATCACACCACCAATGGTCATCACATCAATTTCTTTGACCACACCACGCATAGGTGATTTAAAAATCGTACGACTTAAAGTATCTGATTTACCTTTAACCACCTGTGATTGAGTTTGAATATCCGTATTGGCTTTGGCCAATTCTTCACGTGACTTTACATAGTATTGGTTACGAATGTCATTCATTTGATTACTTAAATCATTGGCTTGACGTTTTAAACGCAATACTTCTACTTCACTGGCCGCACCTTTGGCCACCAAAGGTTCCGTCATACGCAACTCTTGCTCAACCAAATTCAGAGCTTGACGCAAACCCGACAAAGACTCCTCTAAATTGGCACGGCGTGAATTATATAAAGCAGTTTCTTCATTGACCAACTTAGGTTCTTTGAGTACTTCAGTGGGAAATACCAACGCAGTTCCATTCACCTCAGCGCGTAAACGTGCAGAGGTCGCTAAAGACGACAATAACAATGACTCTGATTCACCTACATTAGATTCAAAACGTGTCGGGTCAAGCTGAGCTAAGACTTGGCCTTGCTCAACAATTTCACCTTCACGCACATTGAGCTTGGTTAAAATACCACCCTCAAGGGATTGAATCACTTGCTCTTTAGAAGAAGGAACCACTTTACCGGTACCGGTTGATACTTCTTCAAGCTTAAACAACCATGCCCAAGCAATTAATACCGACAAACCAATACAAACAATCCAAATCAGCAGACTCGATTTTGGTAATGGTGGTTCAAGCTCAGTGACTTTTTGTGCTTGCTTACTCATCCTTTGGCTCCTGCTGCTGGTGCTGGACGTTTTTGTGCAGATTGATTCAAGATCTGATCACGCGGTCCATCCATGACAATTTTACCCTCATTGACCACAATAATTCGATCCACCAATTGCAATACCGCACGGCGATGGGTCGCCACCACCATAGTACGATTCGTCAACCAACCTTTAAGATGGTCAATCAATTGTTTTTCAGATACATCATCAATTGCGGCAGTTGGTTCATCCAACAACAAAATATTAGGTTGACGAATCAATAAACGTGACAACAGTAAAGCTTGACGTTGACCACCTGAGAAACCCACCCCACCTTCTAAGATCACATGATCAAGACCTTCTTTTTTGTCTTGAACAAAGTTAATCGCACCGGTAATACGCAATGCTTGTAGAATTTCATCATCAGTTGCAAGTGGTGCACCAAGGGTTAAGTTTTCACGCACCGTACCATAAAACAGTTGTGCCCCTTGATTGAGCAAACCCATATCACGACGTACATCCGATGGATCAATTAAGTTCAGTTCCACACCATCAAGCTTCACCTTACCTTGCGTAGGTTCTTGCATACCCGACAACAGTTGCAACAGCGTTGATTTACCCGCACCGTTACGCCCTAAGATCGCAATTTTCTCGCCCGGTTTAATTTCAAGCTTTGGCACCACTAAAGTGGGTTTTGCATCATCAGGAGCATACTTAAATGCCACTCCTGCTAATTCATAATGCCCATGAATCGCAGGACGATGAATCAATGAGGCATGATCAGGCTGATCGACTGATTTTTTCATCAGTTCATCTAGACCTTGTTTCGCCACCTTGGCTTGTTGTAAACGCCCTAACACCCCTGCTAGTTGTGAAATTGGCGCGAGCATACGTGATGATAAAATTGAACACGCAACCAAGGCACCTGTGGTCATTTCACCATCCATCACGGCAAACGCACCCACTAAAACCACCACAGCAAAGGTTAAGCCTTGAATCTTTTGTGTCCATGCTGTCATTAAACCAATGATTTTACGCTGACGCATACCCACATCGGCTGCCACTTCATTCATGTGGTTCCATTGGTTTTGAAAACGCGCTTCTGCACGTAATAACTTAATGTCTTCAATCCCTTGTACCGACTCAACCAACATAGCATTACGAATTGCACCTTCACGCATGCCTTCTTGTGCCAATTTCGCTAATGGTTTTTGTGCCAAAATACCCGGCAAAATCATCAGTGGAACCACCAACAACATCACCCAAAATAAATCGCCACCAATAATCCAAAAAATAGCCAAAAACAAGAAGAAAAATGGCAAATCAGCAATCGCAGATACCGTGGTTGATGTGACTAACTCACGCACACCCTCAAGCTCACGAATTTGTGAAATAAAGGTACCGGTTGATTTTGGACGCTCATTATTTTTAATACGTAAAGCATGTCCAAAAACACGATCAGAGATACGTAAATCAGCGCGCTTACCAATCACATCGGATAAATAAATCCGACTCACCCTTAAAATAAATTCAAAGATTGCCGCAATCAGTACACCACTGGCCAATACCCACAGCGTTGGAATGGATTGTGCCGGAATAACACGGTCATATACGTTCATGGAAAAGACAATCGTGGCCAATGCCAACACGTTTGCCAAGAGTGAGGCAAACATAATGTCGATATAGCGTTTCCAGTCTTTTAACACAATTGACCAAAACCAATTTTTTTCAAACGGTTTGATGTATTCATCAACACGTGCATCGGGTACCGATTTTTCAGGACGAATCACATACAAATAACGTGCATTTTCGCGTAATTGCTCAAGCGTTAAAGTTTGTGATAAGCCCTGATCACCACTAAATTGCACACTGCTGTTGCCTTCACTGTCAATTTTATCAATGACGCCTACTTGACCGCCATTAAACTCAACCACAACAGGTAAACGCCATGGGTTCATCAAATCATCAGAAAATGCAGCTTTACGCACACTCATGCCAATTTGACGCGTCATGACATGAAGCACATCATCTACAGTTTGGTTGGGATTCCAGTCCAATTGCAAACGAATACGTTCTTCCGATGGTTCAATACGGTAATGCTTGGCGATGGATAAAACCGCTTGCAGCCATGGTTGGTAGTTGATTTTCGTACTCATTATTGAACTTCAAACCCCTGAATAGAAATATTATTTAGTTCATACAAATCGCGTGAACGTCCTGTTTGTGCAATATAGTTCACAATCGCGGTATAGATGTCATAACGTGCCGCTTCAATCTCTTGCGAGGCACTATGAATAGACTGCTCTGCATTTAACAGATCTACGACAGTACGTGTGCCGAGTTTATATTGCTCTTGATACAGCTCTTTGGTACGCGTTGCGGTTTCTTTACGCGCCATTAAGATACTCATTTGACGCTGCTTGTTTTCAATTTCTTCACGTAATACACGTACTTGATCGAGTACATTTAAATATTCAGTATTTAAACGTGCACGCGCCGCTTGTTCAGCATAACTTGCAGCTTTTGTGCGTGATGTGGTTGCACCACCTTGATAAAAATTACTGTTGGCTTCAAGCATAATCGAGTGATAAAAGCCATCATCTTCATTATTATTAGGATTACGCCCATTAATCGCTTGACTCAGCGAACCTTTCACATTCAAGGTTGGATAATTACTTAAACGGGTTTGCTCAAGTTCTGTCTTGGCCACTTCAATTTGGGCTTGTGCCAGCATCATTTTGGGGACTTGGTTAAATTCTGGTTCTTGATATAAATTGGAATCCACAATTAAACGCTCAGGCAAAGTCCATTCTAAACCCGACACATCAAAGCCCAGTAAAGTACGTAATTTTTGTTGATACTGACGCAATTGGGTTTGCTGCACGATCATATTAGAACGTGACGATTCTAAATACGATTGTGCCTGCACAGGATCGGCTTGGCTACTGATCCCGGCACGCGCACGTAAATTGGCAATTTCAGTAATACGTGAAATTCCTGAAATTTGCTCTTCGGCAATTTTGGTAATCTCTTGATAACGCTTAATTTGCACAATTGAATTGGCCGCTTGATACGCCACATCATCCATACTCACCAAAACATTGGCTTGTTCGGCAAGTAATCTTGCTTGCTGCACATCTACAGTGCTTTTGACTTTACCAAAGTCATATAGCATTTGGGTTAGATTGAGGTTGATCACCTGTCGACCACGCTCACCTGACGTTAAATCGCCTGTGCCTAAGCCACCTGAAATTTGCGGATAGTATGCCGCTCTTGCCACATCAATATTGGAATTTTGTGAAGCTAAATTGGCAATGGCTTGAGAAATATCAGGATTACGTTGCACCGCACGCAAAATAGCTTCATTGAATGCTAAACGCTGCACATTTGGCATGTAATTGGTGCCATTGGGAAGGTTTGGGTCAAAACGGGTCACCATCGGCAATTCCGGAATTGCCGAAGTATCAATTTGGAAATTGCTCAGTGCTTTAACATTTGCTTTATTAAAGTTTTCATCACTTTTAGGACCCAGCAAACCAAAGCCTTTATCCTTAAAAGTACTGAAATACGACTGCGGTGTATCTGCATATGCTATCGAAACCAAAAGAGATAACGTTAAAATTACTCCCTTAATCACATTTGCGTGCACCCCATCGCCCTGTTTTACTTTAGTTTTTTGTCTGAATGCCATAATCAATAAGTTTGAATGAGCTAATATTTTTCGGTATTTTACCTTGTTTATCGACACTTTTTTGTATTTTTATTTTCAATGACTTACTTTTTGTAAATTCCATGAAAAAAGACCAGTCATGTTCTGGTCTTTTTATGATTTTAAAGCTCAATTAAACAGTAAAATCTTCACCTAAGTATACTTGGCGCACTTTTTCGTTGGCTAAAATGTCCTGCGGCGTACCTTCAGCAATTACAGCACCTTCACTGACAATATAAGCACGCTCACAAATTGCCAAGGTTTCACGTACGTTGTGATCGGTAATCAATACCCCAATACCACGCTGTTTTAAGGTGGTAATAATATCTTTAATATCACCTACCGAAATTGGATCAACCCCAGCAAATGGTTCATCCAACAACATAAATTTAGGGTCAGCCGCTAAAGCACGCGCAATCTCAGCACGACGACGCTCACCACCTGACACACTCATACCTAAAGAGTCTTTAATATGCGTAATTTTAAAATCACTTAACAATTCGTTTAAACGTACTTTACGTTGGTCTTTAGTCAAATCGTTACGTGTTTCTAAAATTGCCATAATATTTTCAGCAATGGTCAATTTACGAAAAATTGAGGCCTCTTGTGGCAAATAACCAATGCCTTTGCGGGCACGTTCATGCATTGCAAGGTCAGACAAATCTAAATGATCAAGATGAATCTCGCCTTTATCCATACGTACAAGACCTACCACCATATAAAAGCTGGTGGTTTTACCTGCACCATTGGGTCCAAGTAGCCCTACAATTTGACCACTTTGCATACTAAAAGACACATCTTTGACCACCCATCGCTTACTATAGTTTTTGGCCAAATGCTTAATGGTTAAGGTCTGTACTGGAGTGCTTGACATTAGTCACGTGCTCCTGGGAATGATTTAGTGCTTGATGGTGGAATCACAATTTGTACACGACCTGAAGATGAACCTGGGGTACCAATCGCTTCAATATCACCTTTGTTCATGCTATAGCGTAAGGTGCTGCCTTTTAAGCTTGCGCCATTTTGCTCTAAGATAGCATTGCCCGACAGAGTTAAAATACCGGTTTGTGCGTTGTAGGTAATTTTATTGGCTTGACCTTTGGCTAAGCCTTTATTGGCTTCAAGCTGCTGCTGAAAACGTGCAGGTGAGCCTGATGCAGTAATGCTACTGATTTCTTTTTTGGCATTTAAATTAACTACAATACTTGCCGCTTGCAGCTTCATGGTGCCTTGTTCAATGACCACGTTGCCGCTATAGGTCATGACACCGCTTTTTTCATTAAAGCTACCACGATCGGCTACCAATGAAATTGGTTGATTGCGATCTGATGGCAAGGCCCATGCCGTACTTGCAAGCAGTGTCATTCCAAGGAGGGCAGCTTTGATTAATGCTGTATGCTTAAAATTACCGTTCATACGTTCCTCGAATATTAAAAAATTCGTATTGCCCTTCATTTAAATTGGCTTTCAGACCTTGGCTGACAAACTCAGCTTGTGGGGATTGCACAATCACCATTTTATCGGTTTGTATATCGCGCGTCTTTGGGTAAAAAGTTAACTCAGTGGTATCAAGTTGCATTTGCCCTTGGGTCAATAACTTGGTGGCAGAAACTTGCTCTGACAACACCACCTTGTTGTTATCGTCAACGCTGTGCGCTTTATTGGCGGTAAAGGTCGCGTTGACCATACCATCTTGATACAACGATGCATCTAGCTTGGTTAAGCTGGCAGTTTTTTGCTGCATGTCTTGCTCTAGTCGCTCAACCGTCGCTTTAACATGCAACTGACCATCTTCATGGGTTTGGGTTAAATGAATGTTTTCAGCAGAATAAGTCATGCTTTGGGCAGCATCTGCTTCAAGCTTTTGCTGTTTTCCGCTGTAATAGTAGTAGCCACCACTTACAGCAGCAATCACAACTGCTGCGACGTATAAAACTTTAGTATCCATCGCTGTGGTTTCACTTTAATTAGATAAAATATTAGTGTGGGGTCGCAGCATACTTTTCAAGTAAAGCGTCATACACACCCTTTGACATTAACAACATGTCACAAATCTCACGTACCGCACCACGGCCACCCATAGCTTGGGTCACTAAATCTGCACGACGACGCACTTCTAAATGACCATTGGGCACAGTCACTTTCATACCTGCAATGGCAAACGCTGATAAATCTGGCCAATCATCACCCATATAGAGGCAATCTTCTGGGCTTAAACCCAGTTGCTGACAGGCTTCTGTTAATGCCACACCTTTATCTTCACGGCCTTGATAAACTAAATCAACCCCTAAATCGCTCATGCGTTTTTCAACAATATGGCTTTTACGACCGGTGATAATAATCACTTTCATGCCGGCTTGTTGCACCAGTTTCATGCCAAGACCATCACGAATATCAAAGGATTTAATCTCATCACCATTGTTGGTGAGTGTGACAAAGCCATCACTTAAAATACCATCGACATCAAGGACTAAGGCCTGAATATCACGCGCTTGTTCTAGTAAAATATAAGATGCCATGTGTTAATTTACCCCAGCTTGAATTAGATCATGCATACTGACCACACCAATGACTTTATTGGCTGCATCAACCACCACAAATTGGTTGATTTTTTTATCACGTAATCGTGCTAAAGCCTCTACTGCACGTGCCTCAGCGTCAATCGTTGAGGGCTGTGCCGTCATCACCTCAGACACCGCCAAGCTCACATCAAAGCCTTGTTGTTTATCAATTAAGCGACGTAAATCGCCATCGGTGAAAATACCTAATAAAGTGTCATTTTCATCCACAATGGTGGTAAGACCCAAACGCTTATTGGAAATTTCGTACAATACTTGGTTCATGGGTGTATGAGGTGCAACTTTAGGCAAGTCTTGACCCGTATGCATTAGATGTTTGACTTGTAACAATAAACGCTTACCCAATGCCCCTGCCGGATGCGAACGAGCAAAATCATCTGCGGTAAAACCACGCGCATCAAGTAAAGCCACCGCCAAAGCATCACCTAAAGCCAATGTGGCTGTGGTACTTGATGTAGGTGCTAAACCTAAAGGACACGCTTCTGTAATATTACCTAAAGTCAGTGCAACGTCAGCATTTTGCGGCATTGGACCTGATGCATCACCACTAATGGTGATTAAAGGCACTTGTAAATGTTTAATTAAAGGCATCAGCATCATAATTTCATCGCTTTTGCCAGAATTGGAAATCGCAATTAATACATCACCGCGCATGAGCATGCCTAAATCACCATGCCCCGCTTCACCGGGATGCATAAAGAATGAGGGTGTACCAGTTGAAGCAAAAGTGGCTGCCATTTTGCGACCAATATGTCCCGACTTACCCATCCCTGTAATGACTAGACGACCTTGGCATTGCAAAATAATCTCGCAAGCACGGCTAAAACGCGCATCAATCTGCGTGGCTAACACTTGCAGTGCTTGTTCTTCAATTTTTAAGGTTTCTAAGGCGACTTTTTCAAAATCGACAAGATTGGGGATATTCGGTGGATTCAATGTCTTAACCTTCACGCTATTACGTGTCTTAAGGAGGATCAGCAAAAATGAATTTTCGCAAATTTTAGCATATCTATGCAAATGGCTTTTTCAAAATCGCGGCCTTTTTGCCATATCCGTACCGCATTTAGCAAACATAACGTGGAAAACTTTGTTAAACATGGGCGTTACGTTATGATTAGCACATCTTTTTGTTAATTTTTATTGAAACAGCCATGCAACCATTTGTTCTTTATAACTCAGAGCAGCGCAAAAAAGTAGAATTCGTACCTCGCGTTGAGGGTCAGATTGACATGTACGTTTGCGGTATGACCGTGTATGACTACTGTCATATTGGACATGCGCGTGTCATGGTTGCATTTGACTACATTATTCGCTTCTTACGTAGTCAAGGTTGGCAGGTGAAATATGTGCGCAATATTACCGATATTGACGACAAAATCATTAAACGTGCCAACGAAAATGGCGAGTCAATTACAGCCCTCACCGACCGCTTTATTCAAGCCATGAATGAAGACGCACAAAATCTAGGCTGTTTACATCCTGATGAAGCACCGCGTGCCACAGATTTTATTCCGCACATGCAAAACATGATTGGTACTTTAGTGGAAAATGGCACAGCCTATCCATCAAACAATGGTGATGTGTATTTCCAAGTAGAGAAATTTGCCAAATACGGTCGTTTATCTGGTCGTAAATTGGAAGATATGCAAGCAGGTGCATCTGAGCGTGTAGATGTTGAAGTTGAGAAAAAACATCCCTTTGACTTTGTATTATGGAAACATGCCAAAGAAAATGAACCATCTTGGGCATCGCCTTGGGGCAATGGTCGTCCGGGTTGGCATATTGAATGTTCAGCCATGTCCACTTGCTGCTTAGGCAATCACTTTGATATTCATGGTGGCGGTTCAGATTTGACTTTCCCACATCATGAAAATGAAATTGCCCAATCAGAAGCAGCAACTGGCGAACAATACGTCAATTATTGGATGCATGTCGGCTTTATTAACGTTGATGGCGAAAAAATGTCTAAATCATTAGGCAACTTCTTCACCATTCGTGATGTGATGGACAAGTTTCATCCTGAAGTGATTCGTTACTTTATTGTGTCTTCACACTATCGCAGCCCTGTGAATTTCTCAGATGTGGCACTCAAAGAAGCCAAAACCACACTCACGCGTTTTTACCATTCATTTAAAGCGTATCAAGCTGTGTATGGCAACGAAGTTCGCGCAACTGCCGATGAAACTTTAGTTGAGCGTTTTAATGCAGCCATGCGTGATGACTTTAATACCTCAGAAGCGATTGCGGTATTGTTTGAAATTAACAAAGCCTTAAACACGGCGGTCAAAGAACAAAACGCTGAACAAGCGCATGTGTATTATGCCACTTTGCGCCACCTCACCGATATTTTAGCCCTTGTTCAATACGATGTAGATGAATTCTTAAAATCAGATATTGGTCAAGACGCTTTAGCATTAAGCCCTGAACAAATTGAAGATTTGATTCAACAACGTGTGGATGCCAAAAAAGCCAAACAATTTGCGCGTGCCGATGAAATTCGTCAAAGCTTACTTGAGCAAGGCATTGTGCTTGAAGATACCCGTCAAGGTACAGTTTGGCGCCGTGCCGATTAATTTTTTTCATTGAGGTATTGACAAGCTCATTTTTTTGCTTATAATTCACCTCATTGCGGGAATAGCTCAGTTGGTAGAGCATAACCTTGCCAAGGTTGGGGTCGGGAGTTCGAGTCTCCTTTCCCGCTCCAGAATACAAAAAATCCGAGATCTTTGATCTCGGATTTTTTTATGCATACTGTTCACGTTGTTGAATCTGTTGACTGAGTAAAGCATATACCTGTTGTAAATCTTGACGCGCTGCATCATTTAATAGGGTTTGATGTAGATTTAAAATATTTTGATCTCCACGTTTTGCAGGTCCTGTTTGTACGCTATGCGGTGGATGTTGGGTGGCTTTTTTAGCTGTTTCCAACACCAAAGGATGCAACAAACTAAAATCTACTTGTTTGGCATCTACAATTTGTTGGGCCATATCAAAACAATAATTGCTAAAATTACAAGCAAACACGGCTGCCAAATGCAAACTTAAACGTTGCTCAGAACTATAGGCATAGACACGTTGGCTCATCTGTTGTGCCAATTGCAGCAATTGCTTTTCATCCTCTGGATCTTTGGCTTCAATTAAAAGTGGGGTGTTGCTCCAATCAATCACACTTTCAAAGCTAAAAGTTTGCAAAGGATAAAACACCCCAACCCGATCATGCACTGCGCTTAATACCTGCATCGCCGTACTACCTGAAGTATGCACCAAACAAACTTTAGGCAGGTACACACCAATATCACGCACTACACTTTCAATCGCCTGATCACTCACTGCAATAATCGCAATATCAATTTCAGGATTTAAATCCTGTGCAGAGCTCACCGCACGTGCTGCAACTTGGTCGGCGAGTGCCTGCGCTGCTGTACCACTGCGACTATACACATCCACAATTTGATGCTGTGCACTTAAAGCCTTGGCTAAATGATGAGCAACACGTCCCGCACCAATAAAACTAATCTTCATACCAGCCATCTATCTTTAATTTTGCCCACAGCATGCCAATAAAAAAAGGACGAAGCAATTCGTCCTTTTGGGTTTGTTTGAGTTAAGGCTGTTTATTTACCCCTTGTTCATCCACTTTACGTACTGTACCTGTTTCGGTATTGACCACTTCAAACTCAATACGACGGTTTCTAAATTTACCTGATTCGGTGGCATTATCAGCAATTGGCTGTTCTTGACCAAAACCTAGCGCTTTTAACTGATTTGGGTTCACGCCTTGGGCAACTAAATATGTGACCACAGCTTGAGCGCGTTGTAAGGACAAGGTTTTATTGGCTGCTGCATTGCCTGTGCTGTCGGTATGCCCTTCCACATTTAACACCACGTGTGGCGCACCTTTCACTAAATCTGCGGCTTGATCTAAAATCAATTTATTGCTCTGAGGAATCACACTTGATGCCGAAGCAAAATTAATAATTTGCAGATTTAATGCTGTGGCGATATCTAATGCAGTCACATTATTACGATCAATATTGGAGAGTGCTTGACCGGCTTGGCTAATACTGTCATTTACCGCGCGATCGACCTCAGCTGCTGTGCTTGCCGGCACGGCGTTGGCATCCGTTGCCACTGCCGCCACAGCAGGCGCTACCATGACGCTGATATTTTTAAGTAATGGTTTGATCTTATATGCAAGATTTTGTGCATCTATTGGATTGGCAGATTGAATCGTCAGTTGATTACCCTGCCAATCTATATTGGTGTTGGGCACGCCTTTGATCTGCTTTAGTACGCTTGGAATTAAATCTTGATCCATAAATTCAGTGCCATACATGGCATTGCCATCGGCACCACAACCGTTATTGTGGTTAAAGATTTGCTTCACTTCATTTTGTAAAAGCTGCATATATTTTGGCTGATTGAGATAAATCTGACAGGTGACTAAATCGCCTGTTGCACCGGTATTGAGCTGAAAACGTGCCGACTCGGTGGCCGTTTGATTGCTTGTGGCCACAACAGGTTCGGTTTTTTGGCTATTACAGGCTTTAAATAAAAATGCCAATAAACCAGCCAAAATTAAAAAGGCAATCAATGGCAATAAAAAGCCCGATTTTTTCTCCTCTTTAACAGGTTCAACCGGATGATGCTGCACAGGTTGCGCTTGGGCATGATTCACCCCCAACGCTGCCAAAATTGGCACAGCCCATGTGGGTAAATGCGCTTGAATAGTGGCTAATTTGCTACTCAAAAAATGGGCAATGGTATCAGGGTTGCTAGAACCTGCCTCATGCTCTAAAACCGTTAAGCTTGGCGCAATAGCACGACCTAAGGTTTTTTCAGTTTGGTCAATCGGAATGGTGGGGCTTAAATGTTGCAGCATTTGCTGTTTTAAGCTCTGATTACCGTTAAACAGATCATCGATCCTTGGATTAAGTTGATTTTGTAAACTTTGAATCAAATCCGGCTTGGCTTGTAGTAATGCCAATAAAATGGGATAAAAACCAGCCAAAGCTTGACTCTTTTCTACGACATAATCTTTTTCATCTGCAAGTATCTGTGCAGACACTTTTTGCTTAAGTACATCTACAATATCAAATGTCATAACAAAACCTCATTGTATTTTATTGTGATTATTCTTACTTTGTAATCGAAGTTACTTTTATCAGTGTAAAGCGGCTTTTTTAAGATGATGTAAATAATTGTATAAAATATAAGCGAAGAAAAAATTCACGGAGTGCAGGCATAAAAAAAGCCAGCCGTAGCTGACTTGTTTTGACATGAAACTTAAGCAACAAAGGTACGTAGCACTTTACCTGTGAGTTGTTGACCCAGTAATGGCGTGTTTTTGCCTTGAGACAAAATAGTGTCTTTAGTGAGGCTCCACGTATGTGATGGGTCTAGCAACACTAAACCGGCTTGTTGTTGCCAACGCGCTTGCATATGCGCCACAGTTGCCGGTGCAAGGGTCACTTTTTCTACCCATTCTAATGCTGACAATAAGCCTTCATCTACCAATTGCACACCCAGTGCCACAAATGTATCAAAAGCGGTGATACCCGATTGGGTTTCTGCAAACGGGGCTAATTTTGCCGAACCACTGAGTGGCTCGTGATGGGTACAAATGGCGTCAATTACACCGTCTTTTAAACCTTGACGCAGCAGTTGTTTGTCTTGTTCTGAGCGTAATGGCGGACGCACATGTGCAAGCGCATTAAAACCATCAATTAAATGCTCAGTTAAATGCAATTGATGCATCGCCACATCACACGTTACAGGTAAACCCTTGGCTTTGGCGGCTTGAATCAGTGCCACAGATGCACCACTTGATAATAAACCAAAATGCGCACGCACTTGAGTGGCTTCAACCATAATCAAGTATTTGGCAATCGCGACAGTTTCAGCAATCGCAGGAATGGTCGGTAAACCTTGGCGTGATGCGGTAAAGCCTTCATGCACACAGCCATCTTTAGCAATTTGTGGCTCTTCGGCATAAAACACCACTGTCATGTCTAAACCGGCTGCATATTCAAGGGTGCGAATCACCACGTCATCATCAGCAAAAGCCGCATTGGCGTTGGTCACGGCGCTACAACCACCTTTTTTTAAGGCTGCCATATTGGCTGGTTGTTGACCTTTAAGACCTTGGGTTTGAGCACCAATGACTTCTAAATAGATACCGCCATCGAGCATGGCTTTTTCAACCAAACCATGAATTAACGCGCCATTGTCTTGCACAATCGGCTGAGAATCAGGTGGGGTAAACACATGCAAAATACCATTTTCACGTGCAGCACGCCCTTCAGATTTTAAAGTACCATGTTGCTGCTGACCTGGTTCACGTAAACGTGCACATAAATCGACCATGGTTGGCATCAGCCATTTACCTTGACCATCTAAAGTTTCATCGACATGGTCTGCCGCTGCAACACGTTTACCGTCTTGGATATAAACGGTTTCTACGCAATCAGTTTGAGTAATCGGATCAAGTACGCGTACGTTTTCAATTTTTACAATAGTCATGACCAATCCCTTAACCTGCAATCGCTTCAATTAAACCTTGTTCTTCTAGTTGCCCTTGCATAGCAAGTGCCAACACTGCCATACGCACCGCAATTCCGTTGGTGACCTGATTTAAAATCACTGCTTGTGGACCGTCGGCAACACTTGAATCAATTTCAACACCACGGTTCATTGGTCCCGGATGCATCACGATACAATCAGGTTTTGCCATAGCCAAACGTTCTTGGTTTAAACCATACATGCGGTAAAACTCAGCTTGTGAAGCCAATGCAGGTGAATCAATACGTTCATTTTGAATACGTAAAGTGATAATCACGTCGCAATCTTGAATGCCGGCTTCCATGTTGTTAAATAAACGCACTTCAGGGCCATATTCTTCAAAGCCATACGGCAACAACGTATTGGGTGCAATCACACGAATATCTTTACAGCCTAGGGTTTGTAATGCTGCAACATCCGAACGTGCCACGCGTGAATGTTTAATATCGCCAATAATAGCAATCGACATATCTTCAAAATTCTTTTTGGTTTCACGGCGAATGGTCAGCATATCCAACATCGCTTGCGTAGGATGCGCATGACGACCATCACCTGCGTTAATAATCGCCACATTGGGGCAAATATCTTTGGCAATAAAATGCGCTGCGCCTGAAGATGAATGACGCACCACAAAAATATCGGTGGCCATGGCTTCTAAGTTCCAAAGCGTATCGCGTAGCGTTTCGCCTTTTGAGGTACTTGAACGGGCAATATCAATATTTAATACATTGGCCGACAAACGTTTTGCCGCAGCTTCAAAGGTGGTACGAGTACGGGTTGAGTTTTCAAAAAATAAGTTCATGACCGTACGACCTTCCAACATATTGTTGGTGATCAATTGATTTTGGTCATTAAAAAAAGATTGTGCGGTGTCTAAAATTTTGGTGAGTGTTTCTTTTGAAAGACCATCAATGGTCAAAAAATGTTTTAAATTGCCGTATTTATTGAGTTGAATCTGGCTCGGGGTGTGTAATGCAGCAAAGTGCATGAGAGATTCCTTAGCGGTTAAGTTGATGCATTATACAGAGATTCATAGATTTGGGCACAGGCGCGCAGCACCATTCGTACAAAAATCAGCTTGGCACATAAAATCAAAAAGCAAACTCTTAGCTGATAATTCAATTAGATAATTTAAACGAAATTTTATTCTCCTTGGCTTTTGCCCTGTAGCGTGCTCGGCTTTTTGATTTATGCACTTTGCGGTGTTGTCTGTGCCTGATGAGCAAATTTACTCAAATCTACAAAAGCGTGTAAACAAAGGCAAAGCTCTGTCACCCAAAGCCATGAAAATACGCTAAAATAGCAAATTGCGTTATTGCTTTTGGAAATTTACATGAATTCGAAACCCCGTCTTTCTACGTATTGGGTCACCTGTGCAGATGGACTTGAAGTCCTACTTCAAGAAGAACTCGAAAATCTAGGGATTCAAAAGATTGAGCGTTTACCGGGTCGTTTAATTTTCCAAGGCACACTCGAACATGCCTATCGCATTTGTATGTGGTCGCGCCTTGCTTCACGTGTATTGTTACCGATTCATACCCATGACATCGAATTTACTCATGATGCGCGTGATGTTGCTGAAGAGTTATATGAAGGCGCAATGGCTTTTGATTGGTCACTGATTTTTGCACCACAAAGCACCTTTGCCATTCGTTTACACACCGAACGTGAAATTAAGGTAAATACCCAATTTGCCACTTTACGTGCCAAAGATGGTGTCGTCGATTCTTTTATGGAAGCGGTAGGTAAACGTCCAAGTATTGATACCAAAGCACCTGAAATCACCATGTATATTTTGGCAGGTAAAACTGAGCACACTTACTGCTTAGATTTATCTGGTGATTCATTGCATAAACGTGGCTACCGTCATTACATGACCGATGCGCCGATTAAAGAAAACTTAGCTGCTGCAATTTTGCATAAAGCTGATTTAGCTGGCGTGCAGCCTGAAATTTTACTCGACCCAATGTGTGGTTCGGGTACCTTTATTATTGAATCATTATTTATCTTGACTGACCGTGCCCCAGGTTTAGTGCGTCGTTTTGGTTTTAATGGTTGGAATGGTCATGACCATGAACTGTGGATGAGCATTAAAGCTGAAGCGGCTGAACGTCATCAGGCGGGTCTTGCCAAAGAACTACCAAAAATTTATGCCTTTGATGCCGACTGGGAAGCTGTAAAAGCCACCAAGAAAAACATTGCTGCGGCAGGCTTTGAAGCTTTGCTTGATCAAATCCAAATTGAAGAACGTACTTTAGCCGATTGGCCTGATTTTAAAGCTGAAGCTAAACGTGCCTTTGTGGTCACTAACCCACCGTATGGTGAGCGTCTAGGTGAAAAAGCCTCCAACCGCGCCTTGTATTTAGGTTTATCAGCGCTGTTACAAAAGAACTTCCCAAATCAAACCGCGGCTGTGATTGCATCACAAATTGAACAAGCCGACGTTTTGGCATTTAATGAGCCACAAACCTTACGTTTAATGAACGGTAAATTACCGATTTACATTCGTTCAGGCAAAATTAAACCGGGCAACGCAATGGTGCCGTTTTTAGCCGAGTGGCAGCCACAACAGTTTGAACCGATTGAAGGTGCTGTTGAATTTGCTAACCGTTTAACCAAAAACATGCAAACTTTAAAGAAATGGGCGGTTAAAGAAGGCGTGTATTGCTTACGTTTATATGATGCCGATTTACCTGACTTTAACGTGGCGATTGACTTATATGGCGATCGTTTACATGTGCAAGAATACGCACCACCTAAAACTATTGATCCTGAAAAAGCCAAAAAGCGTTTTAACTTAGGCTTACAAGCGATTCGTGCAGTCACTGGTTTAGGTCGTGATGCGATCTTTATTAAAACCCGTGCTCGCCAAGAAGGTAAAAATCAGTACACCAAACAAAGTACTGCTTCAAAGCGTTTTATTGTGCAAGAAGGCAAAGCCAAAGTCTTGGTCAACCTAACGGATTATTTAGATACCGGTTTGTTCCTTGATCACCGTCAAATGCGTTTACGTATTGCCAAAGAAGCTAAAGGCAAACACTTCTTAAATCTGTATAGCTATACCTCTACAGCAAGCTTACATGCCGCTTTAGGTGGTGCTGCGAGTACTACAAGTGTCGATTTATCCAATACTTACTTAAATTGGTCAAAAGAGAACTTTGTACTCAACGGCTTAACTGTCGATCATGCAGATGAACAACATATGTTCTTCTCATCAGATTGCTTTGAGTGGCTCAAAGAAGGTCATGAACAATATGACTTGATCTTTATTGACCCACCAACCTTCTCAAACTCGAAGAAATTCCACGGTACCTTTGACGTGCAACGTGACCATTTGTCGTTACTTAAACGTGCCATGAACCGCCTAACTACGGAAGGTACCTTGTACTTCTCAAACAACTACCGTGGTTTTGAAATGGACGAAGAAATTTTAGCGTTCTTTGATGTCGAAGAAATTTCACATGAAACCATTGGTCCCGACTTTAAGCGTAACCAAAAGATTCACCGTGCATGGAAAATCATGCATCCGCAAAACTAAAGATATTGCATAAAAAACCGCGCCAAGGCGCGGTTTTTTTTATTAAATTAGCTGAGTTTTAGTGTATCAAACAGCAATTCACCATTTTGAGCAGTGACCAAAATGGTATCACCCGGCACATAGTCACCAGCCAAGATACGCTGTGCTAAGCCGTTTTCTACTTGTTGCTGAATCGCACGTTTTAATGGACGTGCGCCGTAAATTGGGTCAAATCCGGCATCAATTAATTGATCAAAAGCGGCATCATCTAAGGTTAATTGCAAATCACGCTCAACCAAACGACTACGTAGACGTTGCAATTGAATATCAGCAATGCCACGAATTTGTGCTTTTTTCAGGGCATGGAAGATCACCAATTCATCAATACGGTTAATAAACTCCGGACGGAAATGTTCACTCACCGCCGCCATCACCACACTACGCACTTCTTCTTCGCTGGCATGGTCACCTAATTCACGTACATCATGCGAACCTAGGTTTGAAGTCATCACAATCACAGTGTTTTTAAAGTCAATCACGCGCCCTTGCGAGTCGGTTAAACGTCCATCATCAAGTACTTGTAGCAAGATGTTAAATACATCTGGATGGGCTTTTTCAACTTCGTCAAACAACACTACGCTATATGGCTTACGACGTACCGCTTCGGTTAATACTCCACCTTCTTCATAACCCACATAACCTGGAGGCGCACCCACCAAACGGCTGACTGAATGTTTCTCCATGAATTCTGACATATCCACACGAATCATGGCATCGTCATCATCAAACAAGAAATTGGCTAAGGCTTTGGTCAGTTCGGTTTTACCCACCCCCGTTGGACCTAAGAACAAAAATGACCCACTTGGACGATTCGGATCTGACAATCCGGCACGCGAACGACGTACTGCGTTGGACACAGCCACCACGGCCTCATCTTGTCCGACCACACGATTGTGTAAGAAGCTTTCCATCTGCAACAGTTTTTCACGCTCACCTTGCAACATTTTTGCCACAGGAATACCGGTCGCAGCACTCACCACTTCAGCAATTTCATTGTCTGTGACTTTATTGCGTAGCAATTTTGGCGCTTCACTTTCTGTGGCAGTTTCTACGCGTTCCATCTGTTTTTGCAATTCAGGAATCACGCCATATTGCAAACGTCCAGCCTCTTCTAAATTGCCTTCACGTTGGGCTTTTTCAAGTGCAATACGGGCTTGATCGAGTTTAATCTGTAGATCTTTGTTGCCTTCAACCAAAGCTTTGTCGGCACGCCAAATTTCTTCTAGATCATTAAACTCATGTTGAACTTCAATGATTTGTTTTTCTAAATGGTTAATTTCAGCTTTAGCACCCGCATCTTCATCTTTTTGCACCGCCGCCAACTGCATTTTAAGTTGAATTAAACGGCGCTCAAGTTTATCTAAACTTTCTGGTTTAGAATCTAGTTCCATTTTAATGCGTGATGCTGCTTCATCAATTAAATCAATGGCTTTATCCGGCAGTTGACGGTCGGTGATATAACGATGCGACATTTTAGCCGCCGCAATAATGGCTGAATCTAAAATTTGTACACCATGATGAGTGGCATAACGCTCTTTTAAGCCACGCAAAATGGCAATGGTGTCTTCCACACTTGGCTCATCGACCAAGACTTTTTGGAAACGACGCTCAAGCGCGGCATCTTTTTCAATAAATTGACGGTATTCATCTAAAGTGGTGGCACCTACACAGCGTAACTCACCACGCGCGAGCGCAGGTTTGAGCATATTGCCTGCATCCATCGCACCATCGCCTTTACCTGCACCCACCAAGGTATGTAATTCATCAATAAATAGAATCACTTCACCATCGAGCTTGGCTAAATCTTTAAGCACTGCTTTTAAACGCTCTTCAAATTCGCCACGATATTTGGCACCAGCCAACAACGCGCCTAAATCAAGCGACAAGACCCGTTTACCTTTTAGGCTATCAGGTACCTCACCATTAATGATACGTTGCGCCAAGCCTTTTACAATGGCGGTTTTACCGACCCCAGGTTCACCAATCAATACTGGATTGTTTTTGGTACGGCGCGATAAGACTTGAATGGTACGACGAATCTCGTCATCACGACCAATCACAGGGTCTAATTTGCCAGCCAAGGCACGTTCATTTAAATCAATGGTGTATTTATTGAGTGAATCGCGTTGCTCTTCATGGTTATTGCTCATGACTTTTTCATCCCCTCGAATTTTTTTAATGACTTGGCGCAGGCTTGATGGATTAAGCCCCGTTTTTTGCAACAATGGTTTGGTATTACCCACTTCACTTAAAGCCAACAACAACCAATCGGTAGATAGAAACTCATCCCCCGCTTTAGTGGCATAACTATCGGCAAGCGTTAAGGCTTTGACCGCCTCAGGGTTTAAATTAATGTCTGCACTTGGCGTACTTAAGGTGGCAGCATCAGTTAAGGCTTGGTGTAAAGCGCTTTTAAGCTGCTGCAAATTGCAGCCTGCTTGCTGTAATAAACTGAGGTTGCTCGACTCATCTAACAAGGTGGATAACAGATGAATGGTGTCAATGGCAGTATGGTCACGGCTCATGGCCAATGACTGCGCATCAGAGAGCGATTGTTGTAAACGATTGGTAAATTTTTCGAAACGCATTGTTATTGTTCCTATGCAAATGTTCGACTTGAAACATATATGGGTGCAAGTTTTATCTTTTCAATTTATTTTTATATATTTTTCAATGTTTTAATAAAAATTTAAGGTAAATTTTAGTTTTAATATTGTAGCATAAACTTTAAATTTCAAGTCTTGCAATTAAAAAAGCTGTTTATTTTTAATCCAACTACTTTGCTCAAGTTTATTTTAAATAACTTACTCATTTAGTTGGTTTTTTTATTCATATAAATTGTTACAAAGGCTGTATTTTTTTGCAAAAATCGCTCAAAAAAAAGGCTGATAGAACATCAACCTTTCAAGTGTCTAATTTTTAAACTAAATTATTCAGAAACTTCAATGATTTCATAATCATGAGTGATTTCAACACCACCATCTGACAACATCTTACTTGCCGAACAATATTTCTCTGCCGACAGCTCAACTGCCTTGGCTACTTGCTTGTCTTTAACCGCACGACCGCTTACAACAAAGTGTAAATGAATCTTAGTAAACACCGCAGGTACACTATCAGCACGCTGTGCTTGTAGCTGACATACTACATTGGTCACATCTTGGCGTGATTTCTTTAAGATGGTCACAATATCAAACGATGCACAACCACCAAGCCCCATTAATATTAATTCCATCGGACGTGGACCACGGTTTTGTCCACCATAGGCTTCAGCACCATCCATAATGATACGATGACCACTTTCTGATTGGGCTTCAAATGCGACGTTATCCATCCACTGCACTGTTGTTTGCATTGCAACTACCTAAAAAAAGCTATAAATTTACCCGGTAACTGTACACTAACATAAATTGAGTTGATACGGAATTTCATCTCTTGACGTGTGAGCAGCAGATTTAGGCCATAACGCCTATCGTTTATCCACATTCGGAATTGTTAGCATGACTGCAAATTTTTCACAATTGAGTACTGATGCCCTATCACCAGGTCAACTCCCAGACTCGGTTAAAGCGCTTCTCAAACGTGCCTATATCAACCGCTATCCAAAACGTACCACCATTGTGGATGCAGGCACAGAATCAAAATCTTTGTATTTAATTTTAAAAGGTTCTGTCTCAATTATTTTGCGTGAAGATGATGAACGCGAAATTGTAGTGGCTTATTTAAATCCAGGTGATTTTTTTGGGGAAATGGGGTTATTTGAATCAAATCCACAACGTACTGCCGAAGTTCGTACCCGTGATGTGTGCGAAATTGCTGAAATCACCTACGAAAATTTCCATGATTTAAGCAAAATTTATCCTGATTTAAGCTATGCTGTTTTTGCACAGTTGGTACGTCGTTTAAAAAATACCACACGTAAAGTAACTGACCTTGCCTTTATTGATGTGTCAGGTCGTATTGCACGTTGTTTAATTGATTTGTCTTCACAACCTGAAGCGATGATTTTACCAAACGGTCGTCAGATTCGTATTACTCGTCAAGAAATTGGTCGTATTGTCGGTTGTTCACGCGAGATGGTGGGACGTGTGCTTAAAACCCTTGAAGAACAAGGCATGATTGAAACAGAAGGTAAAGCGATCTTAATCTTTGATATCGTACCTGATGAAAACAAAATCACTGAAGATGATTTTGACGACGAAGAATAAATCTTTAAAGCATAAAAAAAGGCAAATGTTTTCACATTTGCCTTTTTTTATGCTGTTTTATCTACACAGTTGCTTTTACAGATTTGTTATTTTCATTGAGCTGTCAATTTGCGTATGCTCAATGCTTATAATAAAGCTTAAATAGGATAACCATGCAATTTAAAGCGCTTGGAAACAGCGGTGTGCTTGTGCCTGAAATTTGTTTAGGCACCATGACATTTGGTGAACAAAATAATCAGCAACAAGCCTTCGATCAGCTCGATTACGCTTTGGAGCGTGGTGTGTATTTTTGGGACACCGCTGAGATGTACCCTGTGCCACCACAAGCGAGTACGCAAGGTGCCACCGAACAGATCATTGGTCATTACTTCAAACAGCGTGGTGGGCGCGACAAGGTGTTTTTGGCATCAAAAATAAGCGGTCCAGGTTTTGGTGGCAGTCATATTCGAGATGGACACACCCGTTTTAACCGTACAGATCTTCGTGCTGCTATTAATGGCAATTTACAACGCTTGCAAACCGATTATATCGATTTATATCAGTTACATTGGCCAGAGCGTTCCAGCAACTTTTTTGGACCTCTAGGTTATAGCAACCAAAATGCAGCAGATGCTTTACAGCTCACGCCACTTGAAGAAACTTTAGCTGCACTCAGTGATGAAGTCAAAGCGGGGCGCATTCGCTATATTGGTCTATCCAATGAAACGCCTTGGGGCACTATGAAGTTTCTGCAGTTGGCTGAAAAATTGGGTTTAGAAAAAGTGGTGAGCGTGCAAAACCCTTATAACTTACTCAACCGCAGTTATGAAATTGGCATGGCTGAAATTGCCCATTATGAGGGCGTTGGTTTATTGGCCTATTCACCACTCGCCTTTGGTTATTTAACTGGAAAATACCGTCATGGCGCACGTCCTGAAACTGCTCGAATCACACGTTTTAGCCGTTTTACTCGCTACAGCAATCCACAAAGCGAATGGGCAACCGAACAATATGCGCAACTTGCACAGCAACATGATTTAAGCTTAACCCAATTGGCGCTTGGCTTTATCAAGCAACAATTCTTTGTCACCTCAACCATTATTGGTGCAACCAATTTAACTCAACTGAAAGAAAATATTGATGCATTTGAGGTCAATTTGTCTGATGAAATTTTAACAGCAATTCAAGCTATTCATGTTCAGCAGCCCAACCCTGCACCTTAAAGATAAAACAAAGCGCTGCTTTGTTTTATCCATATATTAATAGTGCATGTGATACAAAAGACTTGTCTTATGCTGACAAAAAAGGCTGCATGATGCAGCCTTTTTTTATTTTTTCTTGCTTTGATTATATAAAGCTTGCGCTTGGCTTAAATTTTTACGCATGGCTTCAGTACGCGCACTATTTGATGGATGGGTAGATAAAAATGCTAAGCCTTGTTTACCACCGTCATAAGCGCTCATTTTTTCCCATAAGCTAATTGCAGCTTGTGGGTTGTAGCCTGCACGTGCCATGAGCAATAAGCCACCTTGATCAGCACGACTTTCTAAATTACGCGAATACGGCAAGCCAATACCAATTTGCGAACCGAGTTGGGCAGCAGCTGTACCAGCTTCACCCACACCTGCATAACCAAGTCCTACATTCAGCGCCAAATTGGTTAAAGCTTGAGCGCCAATTTTTTGCTTCGCATGCTCCTCGAGTGCATGCACCATTTCATGCCCCATAATCGCTGCAATTTCAGCATCGGTTAATTTAAGTTTATTGACAATACCGGTATAAAACACCACTTTGCCGCCCGGTGCTACATAGGCATTGACTTGGTCATTTTTTAGCACCGCCAATTGCCAATTAAACTTAGTACCGGTTTGATTCATTTGATCGGCATAAGGACGTAGATTGTTAAATACAGTGTTAATGCGACGGTATGTGCTTGATGAGGTATCTAATGTTCCCTTAGCACGCGCTTCTTGAAGGGTTTTATTAAATCCTTCAGTGGCTGTCATATTCAATGTTGTTGTGTCAGCACCTGCCATATCAGCAACCGTAGCACAACCCGATAACGTGATTGCACCCACGGCAAACGCACTTAAAATGATCTTATTCACAAACTATCTCCACATTCATTTTTTGATGTAATAACATGAATTATAAAGAATCCTTAATCATATACCTATATCGGTTTTTAATGCATTCATACGATTTATGTAAATTGATAAATCAACCAATACACTAAACATAAAACATTCAGCACCAAATAAAAGTGGGTCAATGGTTCAATCTTTTCATTTAAAACATCATCTTTGCGTTTTAAATACAAATAACCATTTTGCAGCAAAATCACTGGCACCAACACACATGCAATCATGACACTCAAACCAATAAAAATCTGATAAAACATTGCAGGATCATGCGGTTGTGACTGAATGATCAGCATCGCAATGGTCGGTGCTCCACCCATGGCAAATAAAAGTGAATAAAACATGGTATTGGCAATATGACGCTGCATGTGTTGTGATTATCCTAATTTTATATTTTTCTCGATTGTAACAAGCTGTCAGCTTTGGTCTGTGCAACTTTAGTCTTGACATAAAAAAACCCATCCGAAGATGGGTTTTTCATTAATTATGCTTAAGCATCAAATGGATGACGAAGGATAATGGTTTCGTCACGGTCAGGACCAGTCGATACGATGTCGATTGGACATTCGATTAACTGCTCAAGACGTTTAATATAGTCAATTGCAGCTTGTGGCAATTGCTCTAAAGATTTAGCACCAAAAGTAGATTCGGTCCAACCTGGCATAGTTTCGTAGATTGGTTTGAGTGTTTCAAATGCAAGCGCATCAGAAGAACCTACACAACCAGAATCTGCAGCTTCATAACCTACACAGATTTTGATTTCTTCTAAACCGTCAAGAACATCAAGCTTGGTCAAGCAAATACCAGACAATGAGTTGACTTCTACCGAACGGCGTAGAATTTCAGCATCGAACCAACCACAACGACGTTGACGACCAGTAGAGGCACCAATTTCGTTGCCTACAACACCTAAGTGTTTACCAATGGCATCACCCACATCATTTGCAGCGTCGTAAACCAACTCAGTTGGGAATGGACCTGCACCCACACGTGTGGTGTATGCTTTTGTAATACCAAGTACATAGTCTAAGTGCAGTGGACCTAAACCTGAACCTGAGCTTACGCCACCAGCCGTGGTGTTTGAAGAAGTTACATACGGATATGTACCATGGTCAACGTCAAGAAGTGAACCTTGCGCGCCTTCAAACATGATGTTGTCACCGTTTTTACGGTATTTATGAAGTTCACCAGTCACGTCAATCACCAGCGGTGCAACCACTTCACGCCATTGGTCACATAGTGCAAGTACGTCGTCTAATTGAACTGCTTCTACGCCGTAGAATTGAGTCAATTGGAAGTTATGGTACTCAAGAAGCTCAGTTAACTGTGCTTTAAGATGTTCGCCACCACGTACAAGGTCAGCTACACGAATTGCACGACGTGCAACTTTATCTTCGTAAGCTGGACCAATACCACGACCTGTTGTACCAATTTTCGCGTTGCCACGCTTAATTTCACGCGCTTGGTCAAGTGCAATGTGGTTTGGCAAAATCAATGGACAGTTTGGAGAAATACGTAAACGCTCTTTTACTGGAACGCCTTCTTTTTCAAGAATATCCATCTCTTTGATCAGCGCTTCAGGAGAAAGAACTACACCATTGCCAATTAAGCACAATACGTTTTCACGTAAAATACCAGATGGAATGAGGTGTAATACAGTTTTCTTACCACCAACTACCAGTGTATGGCCTGCGTTGTGTCCACCTTGATAGCGAACAACCGCAGCCGCTTGATCTGTGAGCAGGTCAACGATTTTACCTTTACCTTCGTCGCCCCATTGGGTACCAAGTACCACAACATTCTTGCCCATAATAGCCTCATTGCATCATGCTTAAAATAAAAAACGATTGCCAATCTCTTGGCAATCACTGATTTAGATTGGTTGAACTTGCCACTGTCCGTCTACAAGCACCATTTGATGAGTGGCTGCAGGAACAGATTCAATCGCATCATCACCTAAGAGTTGAATGACGCTCAAACCCTGATTACGGCTGTCTTCAATTGCCGCAAGTAATGCTGGATCACTGCCATTTGGTGCAACCACAACGTTAATTTGTTGGTATTGACCCGCGCTTAAAGCATATAAGTCACATGAGAAACCTGTTGCTGGACGCGCACGGCCAAAGTGTTCTCCAATACCATCATAACGCCCGCCTTGTGCCAAAGGTGCAGCACGATTTGGTGCATACACAGCATACATCAAGCCGGTGTGATAGTGATAAGAACGTAATTCGACCACATCAATGCCAATATGTAGCTCAGGCCAACGGGCTTGAATCGCCGCTTTGGTTGAACTTAAGGCATCAAATGCTTGTTTAAATGCAGGGTCTTTGACAATCTCAGCACTTAAATGTGCTTGCAATTGTTGTAGATCACTTGCATAACGACCTAGGGCATAAAAGTCCTGACCGAAGTTTAAATCTTGGGTAAATTCAGCCAATTCCGGTAATGCTTTACGCTGATACAAATCAGATAAATGACGTTCGGTGGCTTTATTTAAACCGGCATGCTTGACAAGACTACGGAATAAACCGACATGACCTAAATCAAGATGAATCCCGTGTGCAAAGTCTGCTTGTTTGAGCAAACCTAGCATGACATCAATCATTTCAACGTCAGCATCAATGCTGTCTGAACCGAATAATTCCGCACCAAGTTGCAGCGGTGCACGTGTGGTATTAAACCCTTGAGGTTTCGTATGTAAGACCGTTCCTGCATAGCAATAACGTGCCACACCATGTACAGGATGTACATGTGCATCGATACGTGCCACTTGTGGTGTCATATCGGCACGCACACCAAGTAAACGACCCGACAATTGATCGATCACTTTAAAAGTGGCTAAGTCTAAATCTTGATTCGATTCTGAAAGAGAAGAGAGAGATTCGATGTATTCAATGAAAGGTGTGTACACCAACTGATAACCACGCGATGCGAGGAAATCTAATGCGTCACGGCGCAAAGTTTCGATTACTTGCGCCTGTTCGGGTAATACATCAGCTACACCATCAGGTAATAACCATGTCTCTGAAATGGGCATGTTGTAAACCTAAATTCTTGTCAGCGCGGAACAAAATCCGCATAAAAAAATCGGGAGCACACCCGATTTCTCTTAGTCTAGCACGATAGTTTAGTGCTTGCACACGTCTTTTTTGCCAAAACTTAAAAATCATAAATAATCTTAGCAATGAGCGAATCTAGAGCTTTTTATCTCAAAGCGTCTAAACAAAAAAGATCTGCTGAACTTGCACTTTGCAATGTTTTAACGCCGCTTTTTCTTAAGGCGCTTTTTGCTGTGCTTTGACCAATTGAGTCATCAGCTCAACCAATTGCGCATGTTGCTGCTCAAGCTGTTGTAAGCGCGTGGCTTGCTGTGTCTGTATGTGCTGTTGTTGCTGCATCTTTTGCGTCATGTCTTGAATAAGGCTCAAGGTTTGACTTAAATGCTGCTCTAAATGCGCGGTTTTTTGAGTGGCATGTTCAAGCGCTGTTTCAGTGGTCTGCACGCGTTGCTGCATTTTTTGATATAAAAATATGCATAACGCCAATGCAGTGAAACTCAGGATCATCGCCAATAGCAGCATAGTTTAGTCCTCAAACGATTGGCAAAGATCTAACAAACGGTTGGCATAGCCCCATTCATTGTCATACCATGCAAAAACTTTGGCTTGCTGCCCGACCACCATGGTTTGATTTAAATCTACAATCAATGAATAAGGCGAATGGTTAAAGTCAGATGATACCAAAGGTTCATCGGTGACTTGCATAATACAAGCGTAGTCCCCTTGTGCGGCTTGGCTTAAGACTTGATTTAAACGCGTCACATCAATTGTAGTTTGTGCAATAAAATTGAGATCAATCGCGGCTACGTTAATGGTCGGCACACGAATTGAATAGCCATCGATCCGCCCATCCATTTTAGGTAAAACCCGTTTGAGTGCACCTAAAGCACTTGATGTGGTCGGAATGATATTTTGACCCGAAGCACGTGCACGACGTAAATCACGATGCGCATGATCCAACACCGATTGATCGGCGGTAACAGCATGAATTTCGGTCATTAATGCACTTTCAATCCCAAAGGCATCATCGATAATTTTCACCAATGGCACTAAGGCTTGGGTGGTACACGACACACTAGAGATAATTTGATCAGATGCTTTGACTTCATGATGATTGACACCATAGACAATGGCAGCATCAACTGTATCAAACGGGGCTGCGCCAATAATCACGCGTTTAGCACCTGCGCTGATATGTTCTGTGGCAGCAGCTCTTGAGCGAAATAATCCACTGCATTCAAGCACCACATCTACATTCAATGGTTGCCATGGTAAGTTACATGGTTGTTTACATTGCAACACCTGAACACGCAACGATTTATTGGCTGCACAAATTTTTAAAAAGGTGGCGTTGTGTTGTTGTTCAAGCTCTACTACACCATTAAAACGTCCATGGGTGGTGTCGTATTTAAATAAATGGACTAAGGTCTCTACATCTGCAATGTCATTAATGGCCACTAAATCAAAATTAAATTGTGTAGGATGCTCAAACCATGCACGTAATACATTACGGCCAATTCGTCCAAACCCATTAATGGCTACCCGTTGCATGCGCGTTCCTTTTTCATTTTACTAGCGGGCTTATGTTAATGGATTTAACCAAAACAAGAGAGAAAAATTTGCACACTAAACGCGCTTAATGCCCAAAATACCAACAAAATAGAATTAAATTCTAATATATTGAAATTAAATTTGACTAAATTGCAAAAAAATTAAAAATATGCCCCTTTTTTGTTTACTTTATGCGTTAAAACAAGTAAAAAATGAACACGTTACCGAGTCCCAACGCTTGAGGGTCATGCGTTTGGTATCAGTACCTCAAAGATTACCGTTTGACCACAACACCTTGCACTTAAAATATTGTACTTGGCAATTGTCAGCCAATCGGGCTAAAAGCATTGGTGGATAGCACTTTTTTGGGTATAATTTGTCGTTTTTTAATATTTAAGCCCCGTGTAACAGTTCGGCTTTTTTTGCCGTATTAAACTGTTATGCTTTTGCCAAATCAGAAATTATGGAGTGACTTGGTTGTGAGTACTCGTTTTATGACATCAGCTGAAATTCGTGAAGCATATTTGCGCTTTTTTGAGACAAAAGGCCATACACGTGTCGCGTCGAGTTCTCTGGTACCCGCCAATGACCCAACGTTATTGTTTACCAACGCTGGTATGAACCAGTTTAAAGACTGCTTCTTGGGTCTTGAAAAGCGCGATTATGTACGTGCAACATCTTCACAAAAATGTGTACGTGCCGGTGGTAAGCACAATGACTTAGACAATGTCGGTTATACAGCCCGTCACCACACTTTCTTTGAAATGCTAGGTAACTTCTCGTTTGGTGATTACTTCAAACGCGATGCCATTCAATATGCATGGGAATTTTTAACCTCAGATGAATGGTTAGCCTTACCTAAAGACAAATTATACGCCACTGTTTATCACACCGATGATGAAGCGTTTGACATTTGGAACAAAGAGATTGGTCTAGATGCGTCACGCATTATCCGTATTGGTGATAACAAAGGCGGTCAATACGCATCAGATAACTTCTGGGCAATGGGTGATACTGGCCCTTGTGGTCCTTGTTCTGAAATTTTCTTTGACCACGGCGATCACATTTGGGGTGGCTTACCGGGCACACCTGAAGAAGATGGCGACCGTTTCATTGAAATTTGGAACAACGTCTTCATGCAGTTTAACCGCACCGCTGATGGCGTACTTCATGCTCTTCCTGCACCATCTGTTGATACAGGTATGGGCTTAGAGCGTATTTCTGCAGTTTTACAACACGTCAACTCAAACTACGAAATTGACTTGTTCCAACACTTACTCAAATCGGCAGCTCAAATCATTGGTCTCGACACCACTGAACTTGAAGCCAAAGCGCAAGAAACAGGTAAGCCTGTTGAATACCCTGCCTCTTTAAAAGTGGTTGCCGATCATGCACGTTCATGCTCATTCTTAATTGCCGATGGTGTGAATCCTTCAAACGAAGGTCGTGGTTATGTATTGCGTCGTATTATCCGTCGTGCGGTGCGTCATGGTAACAAGTTAGGCGCAACGGGTTCATTCTTCCACAAAATGTTGCAGCCTTTAATTGAAGTGATGGGTGAAGCTTATCCAGAACTGGCAGCCAACCAAGCACGCATTGAAGCGCAACTGTTAAAAGAAGAAGAGCAATTTGCAAAAACTCTAGAGCAAGGTTTGAAATTGCTTGAAGGTGAACTTGCCAACTTAAAAGGTTCAGTGATTCCGGGTGAAGTAGTATTTAAACTTTACGACACCTATGGTTTCCCAACTGACTTAACTGCTGACATTGCGCGTGAACGTGATTTAACCCTTGACGAAGCGGGCTTTGAAACTGAAATGGCAGCACAGCGTCAACGTGCGCGTGATGCAGGTAAGTTTGCCATTGACTACAACAGTGTGGTGAACGTTGAAGGCGAAACGCAGTTTGATGGTTACGATGCAACTCAAGGCCAAGGTCAAATTATCGCCATCTATAAAGATGGTGAGCAAGTCGATGAAGTGCTTGAAGGCGACGAAGCGCTTATCGTGTTAAACCAAACACCGTTCTATGCAGAAAGTGGTGGTCAAATTGGTGATACAGGTATCTTTAAAAACGATACAGGTATTTTTGAAGTGCAAGACACCAAAAAATCTGGTGGCGCGTTCGTTCACCAAGGAATTGTGACCATGGGTAACTTAAAAGTTACTCAAAATGTGGAAGCTGTGGTTAAAGCAGATATTCGTGCTGCAACTGCGCGTAATCACTCTGCAACGCACCTTTTACATGCTGCGCTGCGTCAAATCTTAGGTTCACATGTTCAACAAAAAGGTTCATTGGTTGCCTCTGACGTGTTACGTTTTGACTTTGCCAACGACCAACCTGTGACCTTTGAACAATTGCAAGAAATTGAACGTCTTGTAAATGCTGAAGTGGTTGCCAATACAGAAGTCACTACTGAACTGCTTGACATTGAATCTGCCAAAGCCAAAGGCGCAATGATGTTGTTTGGTGAGAAATATGGCGACGAAGTACGCGTACTTGCGATGGGTTCAGTGATTGAAGAGAAAAACTTCTCAATCGAACTTTGTGGCGGTATTCATGTTAAGCGTACAGGCGACATTGGCTTGTTTAAAATCACCTCAGAAGGTGGTGTTGCTGCAGGTGTGCGTCGTATTGAAGCGGTGACTGGCAGTAAAGCTGTTGCAGCTGCACAAAAAGCCGATCGTGACATTCATGCCATTAATGAGCTGTTAAAAGCGCAAAAAGACCAAACTTTAGAAAAAGTAGAAGCTTTAAGTGCCACAGCATCAAGCTTGCAAAAACACATTGAACAGCTCAATCAAAAATTAGCCAGCTTACAAGCGGCTGAATTATTAAGCCAAGTTCAAGAGATTGCAGGTCGTCAAACCTTAATCACCACAGTTGAAGGTATGGATGCCAAATCACTTCGTACCCTACATGACGGTGTGAAATCAAAATTAGACAATGCAGTGATTGTGCTTGCAGCAGTAGAAGGTGACAAAGTCAGCTTACTTGCTTCTGTCGCAAAAGACTTTACCGCGTCTATTAAAGCAGGTGACATTATCAAACATCTTGCAACTGAGCTTGGTGGTAAAGGTGGTGGTAAACCTGATTTAGCACAAGGTGGCGCGCCCTTCAACGAAAAATTTGCTCCAGTGATGGCTGATTTAGCAGCTTGGCTTGCAGCAAAATAAGCTTTTTTATACGGCCAAAATAACAGGGTATGAGGGTTCTACCCTGTTCATTGTATAAAAGGCAAACACTTGTGAAGTTTAGTTTGATTTTTTGATGAAGCTAAACCTGACATGATAATAATGATGGAGTCCTGCAAGACTCAATGTAGTCTTGCAGACACTAAGTATCTTTAATATATCTCGCCTAACAAGATATATTGAATAAGCAACGTGGTATATGAGGCTGCTATATCGGCAGCGTCAAATATGTGTAAGTGTTTTAAGTCTAGTGACTTATTTACTTGGTAAGGATAGTTATGGCATTAATCGTACAAAAATATGGCGGTACTTCAATGGGTACTCCTGAGCGCATTTTAAATGTTGCTCGTCGTATAAAGCGCTGGCATGACCACGGCCACAAGGTGGTGGTGGTAGTATCGGCAATGAGTGGCGAAACCAATCGTCTACTTGCTTTAGCGAAAGCCATTACTGAGACCCCTGACCCACGCGAATTAGACCAAATGGTGTCTACGGGTGAACAGGTCACGATTTCCATGTTATCAATGGCATTGAACTCAATTGGTGTTGCGGCGAAGTCTTTAACAGGTCGTCAAGTCGGGATTAGAACCGACAGCGCATTTACCAAAGCACGTATTGAATCAATTGATACCGACGTTATGACTGAGCATTTAGATGCAGGTCGTGTGATTGTAGTGGCAGGTTTCCAAGGCTTTGATGCTCAGGGTAACACCACAACTTTAGGTCGCGGCGGTTCAGATACTTCAGGTGTGGCATTGGCGGCAGCATTAAAAGCAGATGAATGCCAAATCTATACCGACGTAGACGGTGTATATACCACTGACCCACGCGTTGCACCAAAAGCGAAAAAAGTAGATCGTATTTCATTTGAAGAAATGCTTGAAATGGCATCATTAGGTTCAAAAGTACTACAAATTCGTTCGGTTGAGTTTGCAGGTAAATACCAAGTGCCACTACGTGTACTTTCAAGCTTTGACAATGACAACGATGGCGCCTTTGACGAAGACTTTAAACAAAACGTCGGAACACTTATCACTACTGAATTGGAAGACAACATGGAACAACCAATTATCTCGGGTATCGCATTTAACCGTGACGAAGCAAAATTAACAATTTTAGGCGTGCCTGATGAGCCGGGTATTGCATCTAAAATTTTAAAGCCAATTGGTGATGCGAACATCGAAGTCGACATGATCATCCAAAACGTAGAAGAAGATGGTACGACTGATTTTACCTTTACGGTCAACCGCAGCGAGTTGGCTAAAGCTAAAAAAATCTTAGAAGAAACAGCGCAAAACATTGGCGCGCGTGAAGTGTCTACACGCGATGATATCGTAAAAGTATCGATCGTGGGTGTGGGTATGCGTTCACACGCGGGTGTGGCAAGCAAAATGTTTACCTCACTTGCCGATGAGAGCATTAACATTTTAATGATTTCAACTTCAGAGATCAAAATTTCTGTGATTATTGAAGAAAATTATCTTGAACTTGCAGTACGTGCCCTACATACCGCATTTGGTTTAGACCGCGAATCAGGCGAATCTAGCGTACGTGCTTAATGCGATCATCAGCTTTGAAAAATAAGTTGATTTTAGCTGTAGTTGCCAAATGCTACAAAAAAACAGAGCCACTATATTTTCTTTTATAGTGGCTCTGTTATATTAGCAAATAAGGATTTTTGTAAATCTATATAAAATAGATATTGCGTTATATAGCATATAATGCGATACATCTTTTTAGATGAATACTTTTCATTCTCAAGGTTGTGTTTTACGTTTTAAAAATCGCAGTTTATAGCATTTGGCAAGGAGATAAGCATGCTGATTCTGACCCGACGTGTCGGAGAAACTTTAATGATTGGGGACCAAGTCAGCGTGACTGTGCTTGGTGTTAAAGGTAACCAAGTTCGTATTGGTGTAAACGCCCCAAAAGAAGTGTCGGTGCATCGTGAAGAAATTTACCAACGCATTCAACATGAGCGTGCCATGCATGAGCATTTACAGCACCTTGACCAAGATTATCAACCTACTTTTGAAGAAGGTGATTTCTCACAGAATAACTACAATCGTTAAGATCGATGTTTTTCTCCTAAAGCGGCATTTATGCCGCTTTAAACGTTTTTGCGACATCGCTTTATTGTGATTGCTGCTCGGTCAAAGCTTTACGCACTGGTGCAAAACTACGACGGTGTTCAAGAATTACGCCATGCTCTGTAATAGCGGCAAAATGTGCTTTGGTCGGATAGCCTTTATGCTTGGCAAAACCAAATTGCGGATACTGTGCATCAAGCTCAAGCATTTGGCGATCACGGGTCACTTTGGCTAAAATACTCGCCGCTGAAATCTCAGCATGTAAAGCATCCCCCCCAATCACAGCCTCGCAAGACATGCTTAAACCTTGCACTAGCTTGTTGCCATCAATCAAAACATGTTCCGGTTGAATGCTTAAGCCCTCTACAGCACGGCGCATGGCAAGTAAAGAGGCTTGTAAGATATTAAGCTCATCAATCTCTGCTGCACTACTTTGGGCAATTGACCATGCTAAAGCTTTGTCTTGAATCTCAATAAATAATTGCTCACGTTTTTTTTCGGTGAGTTTTTTAGAGTCATTTAAACCAGTAATCGGATTTTTTGGATCTAAAATGACTGCTGCTGCCACCACCGAACCAACTAAAGGCCCTCGCCCTGCTTCATCTGTACCTGCAATTAACATATTGTTCTCACTTTTGTTCATAAAAAAACGACCCTAAGACACAGCTTAAGATCGCTTTTGGGGTGTATTTAAGGACTTAGTTTTTTAAAGTTTCAACCACACACGCATTTAAGGTATTCGTCACTATTTTAGTGGCTAAATTGGCTTGTGAGGTTTTATCCATCGCAGCAATAACTAAATCTGTTGCAGTCACTGAAGTAGTGGCTTTTTCGCCCACACAGCCGCAAACTTCAGTTTGTAGCTCTTGCTTTTGGGTTTGTGTTAACAGTTGCGAGGCAGTTTTCCAATAGCTGTTGTTTTCAACTTCGGTAACGCATTTAGCCTGTACGCCTACCTTTACCGCTGCCATTGCCAATTGCTGTGCACCGACTGTAGGTGAAGTTTGACCTGTAGCAGTTGTGCCATCGGTTGTTGCGCAGGCAGTTAAAGCAAGAACAAAAGGTGCTACCACAGCAAGTAATTTTTTCACGATCATTTTCCCAAATGGTTATACAACATGTATGGCGCTATTGTGCCCAAATGTTGTTATATAAGACATGCATACCCCATTTAGATGGGTAAAATAACAGCAACTAGCGTTTCAATGACATGAATAGAGCGTTGCATGCACAGTATGTGCTGAAACAAAAATACATCTTATACTGATCTTTATTTAGACGAGTTTAAAACAACATGGATCAAAAATATTACACCCGTACAGCACAGTACTTACATTGGATTATGGCTATTATTTTTATTGCAGCATGGCTGATTGGTTTTTATAGTGGGAATTTTTTGTCTTATGAGGTCGATGGTGACTTCAAAGGCAATGTCATCACTTTACATAAAAATATTGCTACCGTAATTATTTTCTTATTGGTGGTACGCCTTTTTTGGCGCTATACCCATCCCGTACCGCAACTTCCCGACACCATGAGCCCTTTTATGAAAAAAATGGCGCATTTGGGTCATTTGGCTTTATATTTTATGTTGATTGCATTGCCGGTAACCGGCTGTTTATTTAGTTGGAGCGCAGGACATCCTGCACCAGTTTTATATCTATTTGAGTTGTGAACCGTACCGGGTTTGTCGGAGACTTTTTATTTAAGTTAGGCCACCTGACCTAACGGGTTAATCTTATCATAGTA